>DASPRN010000008.1:0-15895 GCA_035624425.1 Gaiellaceae bacterium | reverse complement strand
GGCCAACGTCCGCGCAGCTGTCCCCGGCATGGAGGCGTTCAACGCCGACCACGCCACGGGCTACACGGGCGTCACGCTGACGAAGCTGCAGCAGTCCTACGACGCCGGGATCAAGAACGTCAAGATCTCGGTCGCCACCCTGAGTGGCTACTGCATCCGCAACACCGTCCCGGGCACGGTCACCTACCACAAGTCGGGCCCGTCCGGCGACATCTCGACCGGCGGCTGCTAGCAGCCTCGCACCGGTTTCGCGAGGGGCGCGGGAGACCGCGCCCCTCGTCGTTCTCCGGGTCAAGCCCGGCGCGCCCACTGCCGATAGAGAACCCGTGAGCCAGCGCGTCCGGATGTTCGCTGCGGCCGGCCTCGTGGCCGTGCTCGCCCTCGCTGGAGGGCTCTTCTTCCTCAGCCGGGGCCAGAGCTCGTCGCCCGCGGCCGTGACGGTGATCAAGCCGCTGCACCCGGTCAAGAAGCAGCAGGTCCTGGCCGCCGCCACGACGAAGACGAAGGCCAAGGCTGCCGCGAAGGCGAAAGCCGCGCCGGCGCGGGCGAAGAAGAAGCGCTCGGTGCCCGCGGTGATCAACGGCATGCCTGCGGCGCTGGCGCTCGCGCTGCGCTCGCACAGCGTCGTCGTCGTCTCGCTCTACGCCCCCGACTCGGCCGTCGACTCGATGGCCAGGGACGAGGCCGTCCAGGGCGCTGCCGCGGCGAGCGCCGGCTTCGTCGCGCTCGATGTCTCGAACGAGAAGGTCGCGGCACCGCTCACCGCGCTCCTGACGGGCGGGGCGACCGCGGCCGACCGTGTGCTCGACGACCCGGCCGTTCTCGTCTTCCGGGCTCCGAACACGCTCTTCGTCCGGCTCAACGGCTGGACCGACCGCGACACCGTCGCCCAGGCTGCGACGAACGCCGCAGGCGCACAGTGAGCGAGATCCCGGCCGTCGGCGCCTCCGCTTTCGCGGCGGGACGCGAACGCGAGCTCTTCGTGCGGCACGCGCGCAAGGACGGCCGCTCGGTCGCGATCATGCGCGCGGTCGATCACGGCGACTCATGCGTCGTCGAGGCCGAGGTCTACCCGCCGGGAACGCCCGCGACGGAGCCCCTGCGCCCGGGGCCGTACACTTTCGGCGACGCCCGCGAGGCCACGAGCTTCGTGACGGAAGCGGTCGAGGCGCTGATGTACCTCGGCTGCGACGTCCAAGCAGCTTAGGCAGTAGACACCACGGAGTCAGCGTGCAGGACTCGGCCGTAGGCCGAGTGCTCTGCTCATTAAGTCGTTACGCGCGCGAGCTCTTCGATGGACGTGAGCCCGGCGGCGACCTTGGCGAGGCCGTCGTCCCAGAGCGTCCTCATGCCCTCGGAGATCGCAGCGCGCTCGAGCTCCTCGCGGCTCGCCTTGGCGGCGGCGAGGGTCTCGAGCGTCTCGCTCATGACTAGCAGCTGGAAGACGCCGACCCGGCCCTTGTAGCCGGTCTGGCCGCACCGTGGGCAGCCCTTCTTGCGGTAGAAGACGACGCCGTCGGCGGCCGCGGCCACGTCGGGCGAGACGCGCGCCTTGATCAGGTCCTCGGTCGTCGGCGAGAACATCTCGCAGCAGTGCGAGCAGAGCTTGCGCG
The DNA here is from genome assembly GCA_035624425.1 of Gaiellaceae bacterium. Lineage (GTDB taxonomy): Bacteria > Actinomycetota > Thermoleophilia > Gaiellales > Gaiellaceae > AC-32. Next base: position 14,282 of record DASPRN010000008.1, on the reverse strand, counting down.
CCAGGCGCTGGGCGAGCACGGCCGAGACGGCGGAGCCGGTCAGGAACGGCTCGACGCCCATCTCGTTCAGGCGCGTGATCGCGCCGGGGGCGTCATTCGTGTGCAGCGTCGAGAGCACGAGATGGCCGGTGAGGGCGGCTTCGATCGAGATCTTGGCCGTCTCCCCGTCGCGGATCTCGCCGACCATCACGACGTCGGGGTCCGAGCGGAGGATCGACCGCAGCGCAGCCGCGAAGGTCAGGCCGGCGCGCGTGTTGATCTGCACCTGGTTGACGCCGCCGAGCCGGAACTCGACCGGATCCTCGACCGTGATGATGTTGATCTCCGGCCGGTTGATCTCCGTGAGCGCCCCGTAGAGCGTCGTCGACTTACCCGAGCCCGTCGGCCCGGTGACGAGGATCGCGCCTGTCGGGCGCCTGATCAGCGCCTCCATCTTCACGCGCATGTCGTCGCTGAGGCCGAGCTCGGTCAGCGTCGGCGCCCTCTTCGACTTGTCGAGCAGACGCATCACGACCGCCTCGCCCTCGACCGTCGGCAGCGTCGCGACGCGGATGTCCAGCATCCGGCCGGCCGCGGCGGCGTTCAGCGAGATGCGGCCGTCCTGCGGCTTTCGCCGCTCGGCGATGTCGAGCTTCGCGAGCACCTTCAGGCGCGTCGTCACACCGGGGGTCATCCGCTTCGGGATTCGTTGCACCTCGTGGAGCACACCGTCGATCCGCAGCCGCACCGCGAGCGCGTCCTCCTGGGGCTCGAAATGGATGTCGCTGGCCCCGTCCTCGGCCGCCTGGAAGATGATCGAGTTGACGAGGCGGACGAGGGGGACGTCGGAGATGCCGTCCTCGACCTCGAGGTCGTCGGCCTCCTCCTCTTCCTCCCCGAGCAGCCCGGCCTCTTCCTCGAGGACGGCACGGGCGCCGAAGGCCTCCGAGGCGCGCTCGAGGCGGCGGATCTCGTTGGCGATGTCCTCGCGCGAGGCGACGGCCAGCTCGAGCTGGAAGCTCGTCGCCAGCCGCAGCTCGTCGATCGCCTGGACGTTGCCGGGGTCGGCGACGGCGACCCGGAGCGTCGCGTCCTCGAGGGCGTAGGGAACCGCGGTGACGCGCTCGAGCACGTGCAGCGGTACCTGCCCGGCCGCCTCCTGCTGGACGCCCACCAGCGCCAGATCGATGAACGGGAGCTGGAAGCGGCTCGCGAGCGTGCGCGCGATTCCCTCCGACGAGGCGACGCCCTCGTCCAGGATCGCCTGTGCGAACGAGCCGCCCTGCTTGGCGCGGCCGCGCACCTGGGCGAGTCGGTCGGCCGAGACGAGCCCGGTCGTCTCGATCAGGTCGGCGACGAGCTCGGCGAGCTCGTTGACGGGGAACGGCGCGGGAAGACTGCCGCCTTCAGCAGCCTGCTTCGAGCCGGCCTGGCCGGATGTGCGCAGTTTCGGGAGGTCCATGGAATACCTCGAACGAGGTATCGGCAAATCGCCGCTCGGATGTGAGCGCTAGAACGTCGACAGGTACGCGTCCAGCAGCGGCTTTCCCACGAACAGCGCCACCACGGCGCCGAAGGCGAGGAACGGCGCGAACGGAATCCCCATCTTGCGCGCGGCGGAGCCGTGCCGGGCCAGCAGCACCGCGCTCGGGACGAGCGCTGCGAGCATGCCGAGCATCAGGCCGACCGCGACCAGGCGCCCGAGCATCGCGCCGAGGAGGAGCGCCAGCTTGACGTCCCCCATGCCCATCCCGGCCGGATAGGCCAGCGCGGCCGCGAAGAGGAAGCCTGCCGCCCCGAGGGCGCCGATCGCCCATTCGGGGCTCGGGTAGAGCGCCGTCTGCGCCAGCAGGACGATGACGGCTGCGGGCAGCACGATCCGGTTGGGGACGATCCGGTGCGTCAGGTCGGTGGCGGTGACCGCCACCAGCACGGCGCAGAAGAAGGCGGCAACGGCAGCCTCGCCCGAGAGCCCGAAGACGACGAAGCAGGCCGCGACGAGCCCCGCCGTCGCCAGCTCGACCGCCGGGTAGAGCGGGCTGATTCGTACGCCGCACGAGCGGCAGCGGCCGCGCAGCAGCAGGTACGAGAGAACCGGCACGTTGTCGTACCACGCGAGGTCGGAGCCGCAGGCCATGCAGGCCGAGCGCGGCTGTACGACCGAGCGGCGCAGGGGCACCCGCGCGGCGACGACGTTCACGAAGCTGCCGAGCGCGAGCGCCGGCCAGAAGGCAAGCAGGCCGAGAGCAACGTCCACGGGCGCCTTATCGGCAGGAGACGGCGCGCAGTTGAGCCGCGAGGCCGAGCCTCGGCGAGATGCTGTCGCGCTATGCGCGAGTGCCGTTGCGCAGGACGACGTCGTCCTTGAGCTCGTAGAGCTCGGTGGTCTTCGTCGGCTTGACGTTGACCGGGAAGTCCACGTTCACCTTCGGCAGCAGTCCGCTCCCGGACGCGGCGGCGGTGTAGCCGAAGACGTTCGGAAGCGTGAGCGCCTCGGCGTAGCGCTTCCCGCCCGAACAGCTCGCCCCCGCGCAGGTGCAGCCGCGGAAGAGCCCGTAGGCGCCCGAGTTGCTCTCCGTGCACCAGGTGACCGTCCCGCTCGACGCGCAGCCGCTCGGGAGCACGATCGTGACGGAGTTCGCGGCGAGCGGTCCGGACGGCGAGGCCGCCGATCCGAGCGTCACCGAGCTCGCACAGTGCACCTCGCGCCTGAATCTGTCGAGCGCCAGCCTTGCGTTCAGCTGCGCCTGGAAGCGGTTGTTCATGTCCAGCTCGGAGTTGGAGGCCGAGACGAAGACCGTGGTCAGGCCGCCCATGACGATGGCCATCACGACCATCACGGTCAGCATCTCGATCAGGGAGTAGCCACGCTCGCCGGACAGCCGGGACCGCAGCCTGGCAAGCGTCATCTGCTCTTCCGCTCCACCCGCTCGAGCGCCCTGCGCGCGACCGCCTCGCTCCGGTGCCCGATCCCCCAGAGGTGCTCGACCTTGCGGTCGACGGCGACGAGCTTCACGAGCGCCTGCGAGCCGTGCCACCACCCGAACCCGGCGCCGTCCACGATCCACGCGTGCTGGTAGAGCCAGCGGCTGACGTTGGCGTTCGTCCGCTTCGGGTTGGTCGCGATCCAGGCCGCGAGCCGGTCGGCGCGGGCGGGGAGGCTGATCTCGTCGAGAGGCTCCTTGCGCCCGCCGGGAACCGTGAAGGCGGGAGGCCGCGCGGCGGGGGCCGCCTGCTTGGCCGACTTGGCGGGCTTGACGGGCTTGGCGGGCTTGGCCGGCTTCGCCTTCACCTTCGCCTTCACCTTGAGCTTGGCCTTCGGCTTCGCTGCGGGCTTCTGCGGGACGACCGGCGCCTTCGGCGCCGCCGTCACGCTGTGCGGGAAGGCGATTCGCGTGCCGGTGTAGCTGGAGGTGTCCTCCGGCTGGCCCTGCTGTGCGTACTGGCCCTTCACCAGCCGCAAGACGATGGTCGGCGCGCCCGTGTCGACCACGTGAGTCCCGGCCGCCGGGGTCTGGGCGAGCACACGGTTGCCCGAGTAGCCCTGGACCGGGCCGGTCACGCGCCAGGCGAAGCCCGCGTCCTCGAGGATCCCCTTGGCGAAGACGAACACCTGGCCGGTGACGGAGGGCACGATGAGGTTCGGCGCCTGGGCGGGCGCCGTCGAGGCCGTGGGAGAGGGGCCGATGATCTTCTGGTCGGCGGCGAACGTGAAGGCCGCAGTCGCCAGGACCCAGACGAACACGAGAACGACCGCACGGGGCAAGAGCGCGCCAAGCCGCATGTTCCTCCCTTCGGCACCGTTGCGTGACGTTGTCATCCCCCTACCGGGTGAACAGGACGACGGGACCGCTTCTTGGCGACGCCTGCGCGGGGACGACGGCGAAGACCGGGGGGCCCTGGGCAGCGGCGTCGGTCGGGCCGGCGTCCTGCCAGCGGAAGGCGACGTTGGCGAAGCGCTGGAACCACGGCTGCAGCTGGGGGTAGCTGAGGGGCGGATCGAGCTGCAGATGGAGATGCGGGCCGGACGCGTCGCCGGTCATGCCGACGAGGCCGACCTGCGTCCCCGCGGCCAGCCGCACGCCGGCCGTCATCGAGGGATCGAGGTACGACATGTGGCAGTACGTCCAGGTCTGGCCGTCGTCGGTCTGTATCGTCATCCCGATCCCGCAGCGGGGGCCCGGGTACTGCCAGGAGCGGAGGACGACGGCGTCGGCGAGCGCGTAGATCGGCGAGCCCAGCGGCGCGGCGATGTCGGCCGCGGGATAGTCGTGGTGGTGGTGCGAGACCGAGACGACGGACGGGCCGCCGCCGACGGGGAAGACGTAGCTGCCGTCGTAGGCCGGAGCGCCGAGCATCGTGCCGGCCGCGGGCGAGAAGGACGAAGCGAGGGAGCGGTCGCGCGCCGAGGCGAGCTCCTCGCGAGCCTTGGCGAGAACGGCTCGGAGGCCGCGCACGCGGGCCTGCGCCGAAGCGCGGACGACGCCCGCCTGGACGGTTCGCTTCTGGAGCGTGAGCCGGTCTGAGAGCACTTCCGCCTGGTCGGCGCGCGCCCTGAGCGCGCTCTCCCGCGCCACGCGGGCCCGGAGGAGCCGCTCCGCCGCGACCAGCTTGCGGTTGGCGTGCACGACGGCGCCGCGGGCGTGGTCGAGCGAGACCTGCAGCCGGTCGAGGGTGAAGGTCGCATCCACACCGCCGGAGCCGAACAGACCCGCGAGCTGCAGCACCTCGTCCACGTACCACTGGGCGTGGTTGTACGAGAAGATCGCGCCGGCGATGTCGGTGCGGCCGCCCGCGGCGGCGAGGTAGCGGGCCGCCGCAGTGATCGCGTCCTGCGCGTTCCACGGGTCGGCGACGCCGTCGCCGTTCGCGTCGACGCCCCAGCGCTCCCAGGTGGACGGCAGGAACTGCATCCAGCCGATCGCGCCCGCCGAGCTCGGGCCCATGTTGCGCCCGAAGTTCGACTCGACCTTGTTGATCGCCTCGAGCACCTGCCACTGGACCCCGTAGGCGGCGCCGGCCTGCTGCCAGATCGCGAGGAGCTGCGGGTAGCTCAGCACCTCGGGCACCGCCGGCGGCGTCAACGAGAAGGAGATCGAGCCGGGCGCGTTGGGAACGGACGCGCTCGGCAGGCCGGCCGGGGAGCTCGGCGTGCTCGGGACGATCGTGAAGACGTCGGCGCCGGCCGAGCCGGACAGCGCGAGCGCGAGGATCACGGCCGCAGTGAGCCGCTTCATCCGTCCTGCGCGCCTGCGACCCGGAGTCCCGGGACCGGCTTCTCCTCCGGCGTGGGCACGTCCTGGGCCGCCTCCGAGAGCGGCCGGCCGTGGTCGACTCCCGCCGCCTTGCGCTTCAGCGCCCGCTCGAGGGCGACCAGGAAGTCGTGCCGGCTCGTGGCGGCGTTGGCCGCGGTCTCCTGGTCGATGTCACCCGAGAGCACGAGCTCGATCAGCGCGTCCCTGAAGGTCTGCATGTCGAAGAAGTCGCCTTCCTCGATCGCGTCCGGGACCTCCTCGATCTTCTGCTCGCGGATCAGGTCGGAGATGCGCGAGTTCGTCACCATCACCTCGACCGCGGCGACCCGCCCGCTCCCGACACGCGGCAGCAGCCGCTGGCTGACGACTCCTCGCAGCACCCCGGCGAGGATCGTCCGGATCTGCTCCTGCTTGACCGCCGGGAAGAATTCGATCAGCCGGTTGATCGTCTCGGCGGCGTCGATCGTGTGCATCGTCGAGAGGACGAGGTGGCCCGACTCGGCGGCCTTGAGCGCGGTCTCGGCCGTCTCGGCGTCGCGGAGCTCGCCGATCAGGACCACGTCCGGGTCCTGGCGCAGCACGCGCCGGATCGCGGCGAGGAACGACTCGGTGTCGAGCCCGACCTCGCGCTGGTTGACGATGCAGCCCCGGTCTGAGTGCAGGATCTCGATCGGGTCCTCGATCGTGACGATGTGCAGCCGGCGCGTGCGGTTGATGTGGTCGACCAGGGCCGCCAGGGTGGTCGTCTTGCCCGAGCCCGTGGCGCCCGTGACCAGCACGAGGCCGCGGTGCTCCTCGGCCAGGCGCTGCACGCCCTTCGGCAGCCGCAGGTCCTCGAAGCTGGGCACGTGCTTCGGGATCACGCGGAAGGCGAACGAGATCGAACCACGCTGGCGGAAGCCGTTGACGCGGAAGCGCGGCAGGTCGCCGGCCGTGTAGGCGATGTCGAGCTCGCCGGTCTCGTGAAAGGCCTGGAGCTTCGCGGGCGCGAGGTCGGCCACGACGGCCAGTGCGGCCTCGAGATCGGCATCCATGAGCGGCGGATGCTCCGGAAGCACGCCGAGCTCGCCGTCCCGCCGCACGACCGGCGGCTGGGCGACCTTGAGGTGGATGTCGCTCGCGCCGATCTCCACGGCGCGCGCGAGGACGGCGTTCAGGTCCACGAACGTGCTGATCGGCATGAGCACGCCGCCGCTTGAGCGGTCAGAATCGTTCCCGATGCCTCGCCTGCGCTCGAGCCCGGCCCTGTTCACGCTCGCCGTGCTCCTCGTCTTCGTGGTGCTCGGCCTGGCCGATCGGCATGTCGACCTCGACGGACAGCTCGGCCTCGGCTTCGCGACCTGGCTCGTCCTGCTCGCCGCGCTGCGGCCGCTGTCCGTCGAGCGGCGCCTCCAGACGCTCCTCGTCGTCGGCGTCGCGACCTGCATGGAGGTCGTCGGCTCGATCCTCTGGGGCGTCTACACCTACCGGCTCCACAACCTGCCGCTGTTCGTGCCGCCGGGCCACGGGCTCGTCTACCTCGCCGGGATCAGCCTCAGCGAGACCGCGCTCGTGCGCGCGCGGCCGCGGCGCTTCGTCCTGGTGGTGGCGGCCTGCGCGGCGACGTGGGGCGTCGTCGGCCTGACCATGCTGCCGCGCTTCGACCTGGGCGGCGCGATCGGCGTCTCGGTGTTCCTGTTCTTCCTCTGGAAGGGACGCGTGCCGGTGGTCTACGGCGGCGTCTTCTTCGTCGTGCTCTTCCTCGAGCTCTGGGGCACCGCGGTGGGGCTCTGGCAGTGGCATGCGATCACGCCGGGGCTCGGCCTGCCGATGGGCAATCCGCCGAGCGGCGCGATGAGCGGCTACGTGCTCTTCGACATCGTGGCGATCGCCCTCACTGCACGGCTGCTGCGTGCCCGGGCCGCCGTGCGGCGTGCGAAAGCACCCGCAACGCTTGCAGCGGAACCCGCATCGTCCCGCTGACCGCGCGCGGGTCCGGCAGCTCGTCGCGAAGGAGCCGCTCGGCGAGCCGCCAGGCAGGCGGCGTCCGGGCGATCGTGAACGCAAGACGCGGGAACCGGTCGAACGCGAGCTTCGCCGACCACGACGCGGAGATCATCGGCGCCAGCTCTCGCTCGAGCCGCGCGCGGTACGGCTCGAGATTCGTCTGCCGTCCTGCGAGGAGGTCGAGAACGGCGTCGGCCGCGAATCGCGAGCTCAGCAGCGCCTCGTAGATCCCGTCTCCGGAGAGCGGATCGACGAGGCCCGCCGCGTCCCCCACCAGCAGCGCGCGGCCGCGAACCGGAGTCTCGCCCGCCCGGCGCATCGGCAGGCGGAACCCGCGCACCGACTCGAGCCGCGCATGCGCGAGCCCGTACGCCGAGCACGCGCGCTCGAGGTGCTCGCGCAGCCGTGGCCCCTCGGAGCGCCAGCCGCCGACGCCGACGTTGAGGTGGTCGCCCTTCGGGAAGACCCACGCGTAGCCGCCGGGAACCGTCCCGAGCTCGACCACGGCACGCCCTCGCCAGCCGTCCTCGCGCGCGTGTACATAGGAGAGGTTGCCCTCGAGCGCGACGCCGTGCCTGCGCGAGCCGAAGCCGAGGGCCCTCGCGGTCAGCCCGTTGACGCCGTCGGCGCCGATCACGACGGGCGCGGCCGCGGCGCCTCCGCCGAAGCGGACCGTGCCCCCGTCGCCGTCCAGTTCGAGCGCGGTCGCGCGCAGCCCGTCCCGGAAGTCCGCGCCTGCCGCCGCGGCCTCCGCAACAAGGTGCGCGTCGAGGCGTCGCCGCTGGGTCATCAGGATGAGCGGCCGCTCGCCTCCCCGGACGAAGCGCGTCCCATAACGGAAGCCGAGCTCGAAGCGGTCGACGACCTCCTCGACGACGGCGTCGACGGAGACCGGCAGCTGCACGACCCCCCGCTCCGTCAGCCCGCCGCCGCAAGGCTTGTCGCGCGGGAACCGGGCCCGGTCGAGCAGCAGCACCTTCGCGCCCGACCGCGCGAGGCGGTAGGCAGCCGTCGAGCCGGCCGGCCCGGCCCCGACGACGATCACCTCGAACCGCTCCACAGAGCCATCGTAAGAGATGATCCCGCGGAAGAAACCTGGGACCCGCGGCGTCATGAGGTCACGGCAACGAGAGGAGCAGTGAATGACCCAGATGCTGGACAGCCAGAGCGTCGACGCCCTCGAGGCGAAGCTGCACGGCGACGTCACGCGGCCCGGTGACGCCCACTACGACGAGGTTCGCGCGCTCTACAACGGAATGATCGACAAGCGCCCCGCGCTGATCGCGCGCTGCGCGGACGTCGACGACGTCGTCGCCGCGGTCGGGTTCGGCCGGGAGAACGGCCTCGACATCGCGATCCGCTGCGGCAGCCACAACGGCGGCGGGCTCGGAAGCGTCGACGACGGGCTGATGATCGACCTCTCGGGCCTCAAGCAGATCGAGGTCGACGCCGAAGGCCGCAGCGTCACGATAGGCGGCGGCTGCCTGCTCAGCGAGGTCGACGCCGCGACGCACGAGCACGGGCTCGCCACGCCGGCCGGGATCATCTCGACCACCGGCGCCGGCGGCCTGATGCTGGGCGGCGGGGTCGGGAACCTCACGCGCGCCTACGGCCTCTCGATCGACAACATCCTCGGCGCCGAGCTCGTGCTGGCGGACGGGAGCGTCGTCAACGCCGACGAGACCGAGAACCCCGACCTCTACTGGGCGATCCGGGGCGGCGGCGGCAACTTCGGCGTCGCCACGAAGATCCGCTCCCGGCTGCATCCGGTCGAGAACGTCTTCTGCGGGCCGATGTTCTGGCCGCTCGACCGCGCCGCGGACGTGCTGCGCTGGTACCGCGAGTTCATCATCGCGGCGCCGGAGCAGCTGAACGGCTGGTTCGCATTCCTGTCGGTCCCGCCCGCGCCGCTCTTCCCGGAGGAGCTGCACCTGCAGAAGGTGGCGGCGATCGTCTGGTGCTGGTGCGGCCCACTCGACGGCGCCGACGACGCCCTCGCCGAGGCACGCTCGCAGGAGGGCATCCTGCTCGACGGCACGCACGAAGCACCGTTTCCGGCGCTGCAGAGCGCCTTCGATGCGATCTACCCGCCCGGCGACCAGTGGTACTGGCGGGGCGACTTCATCGAGGAGATCCCCGACGAGGCGATCGAGAAGCACCTCGAGTTCGCAGAGACGATGCCGACCTGGAAGTCGAGCATGCACATGTACCCGAGCAACGGCGCCGCGCACCGCGTCGGGCCGACCGAAACGCCGTGGGCCTTCCGCCGCGCGAACTGGGCGTCGGTGACCTTCGGCTGCGACCCCGATCCAGCGAACGCCGAGGCGCTCCGCGACTGGGCGATCGCCTACCAGGAGGCGCTCCACCCGTACTCCGCCGGCGGCACGTACCTGAACTTCGTCATGGACGAGGGCCAGGAGCGGGTCAAGGCGAGCTACGGCCAGAACTACGACCGGCTCGCGAAGGTTAAGGCCGAGTACGATCCCGGCAACCTGTTCCACGTGAACCAGAACATCCGTCCGGCAGCCTGAAAGGGGGATCGTGCCGAGATACCTGGTGGTCCGCGTCTTCGACGTAGACGAATCCGAAATGCCCGAGGTGGGGCGCCGCTCTCGGAGGCTGATCGAGGGCAAGTACACGGAGATCGTCTGGGAGCACAGCCACGTCGTCGTCGGCGAGGACGGGAAGGTGATGACCTACTGCGTCTACGAGGCGCCCGACGAGGAGACCGTCCGCAGCCACGCGGGCGACCTGGGCCGGCACACGATCGAGAGCATCGCCGAGATCGCCGGCGACGTGACGCCCGCCGACTTCCCGGGCTAGGTCTCGTGCATCAGCTGCCGCGCGTCCGGGATGTGGACGGCGGCAGCACGCGCGAGCGCAACGCGGCGCCTCAGCATCGCGAGCCGCTCGTCGTCCTCGGGGACGAGGTCGAGCGCCTCGCGGTAGAGGATCGCCGCCTGGTCCTTGGCCCAGCCGTTCTCCGCGTGCTCGCCGGCGCGGATGAAGTAGGGGAGCGCCCGCTCGGGGTCGCCTGCGTCGCGCCAGTGACGCGCCGTCGCCGCGATCGCCTCGCCCGTCTCGGCTGTCGACTCCTCGAAGAACTCTGCCACGCGCGCGTGGCGCTCCTGCCGGCGCGCCCGGGGCTGCAGCTCGTACGCGACCTCGCGGATCAGCATGTGCTTGAAGCTGAACTGCTGCTGGCCCTCGATGATCGAAGCCGTGTCCCGCACGATCAGGTCGCGCGTCTCGAGCGCGCCGAGCAGCTCCGAGAGGTCGTCGCCGTTGCCGGAGATCCGCTCCAGCGCTCCGCGCCAGAACGTCTTGCCGGCCACGGCCGCGTCGAGCAGGAGCGCACGCTCCGCCGCCGGCAGCACGTCCAGGCGCGCGGCGACGATCCCGCGGACATTGGTCGGCAGGGAGTCCGAGGACGACGAGCTCGCCTCACTGAGAGCGGCCGCGAGCTGCTCGATGAAGAGCGGGTTGCCCTCGGCGGTCTCGGCGAGGCGATTCGCCTCCTTGCCCCGCAACTCCCCGAGCCGCAGCAAGGCAAGCTGCCGGGACTCCTGCTCGCTCAGCGGCGCGAGCGGCAGCGCCGTGTAGGCGCGCAGTCCGCCGCCCCAGGCGGGCCGCAGGTCGAGCAGCTGCGGCCTCGCCGCGCTCAGGAGCATCACCGGCAGGTCGTGCAGCCGCGCGGCCAGCAGCTCGATCAGGTCGAGCAGGCCGCGGTCGGCCCAGTGGATGTCCTCGAACACGAGAACGATCGGCCGGTCGCGCGCCATCGCCTCGATGAACACCCGGACCGAGAAGAACAGCTCCTCCCGGTCGTCGACCGACCCCCTCTCGTCGAGCCCGAGCAGGATCGCGAGGTGCCCGGCGACGCGGTCGTCGCCGACGCTCTCGCGCAGCTTCGCGACCCCGACCTCGGGCGGGTCGCTCTCGAAGATCCCGCAGAGCTGCTTGACCTGGCTCGCGAACGCGAAGTAGGCGCTGCTCTCGCGGTACGGCAGCGAGCGCCCCCGGACGCTCCGGCCGCCGAGCTCCTCGGCCATGCGGTCGAACTCCTGCGTCAACCGCGTCTTGCCGATGCCCGCCGGGCCGAGGATCGTTACCAGGTGCGGCACGCGTTCGACGGAGACGCGCTCCCAGATCCCGCGCAGGACCTCGAGCTCGCGATCGCGCCCGACGAGCTCTCCACGGTGCCTCCGCTCGCCCGCGTCTCGCAACGGCCGGACCGCCAGCCACGCCTCGACCGGCTGGGACTTGCCCCTCGCCTGCACCGGCTCGGCGGATTCGTAGGCGATCGCGTCCTTCGTGGCCGCGTGGGTCTCGGCGCCGACGATCACGCCGCCGACCGGCGCGGCCCCCTGGAGACGCGAGGCGGTGTTGACGACGTCTCCCGCGACCATCGCCTCGCCGAGCGCCGGCCGCGCGCCGAGCGTGACGAGCGCCTCACCCGTGTTCACGGCAATCCGGACCTGGACGTCCAGCTCGCCCGGCTTGGCCAGCGAGTCGCGGACCGCGAGGGCCGCCCGCACCGCGCGCTCCGCATCGTCGCCGAAGGCCGTGGGCGCGCCGAAAACGGCCATGATCGCGTCGCCGATGAACTTCTCGACCACGCCGCCGAACGACTCGAGCTCCCGGCGCACGTGGTCGTGATAGGGCGCCAGGATCGCCCGCACGTCCTCCGGGTCGAGCTGCTCGGCGCGGCCGGTGAAGCCGACGAGGTCGACGAAGACCACGGAGACGATCCGACGCTCGTCCTGCACGGCCGGCGCAGCGGCGTCGAGCGGCTGGCCGCAGGCGAGGCAGAACCGGGCGTTGTCCGGATTCTGCTGTCCGCAATTGGCGCACGCGATCATGTGCGAAGCGTACGCGGGTCCAGCCGGGGCGGATGGGCGCGGCTACACTTCCTCGCCCCGGGGGTGTGCCCGAGCGGCCAAAGGGAACGGGCTGTAAACCCGTCGGCTCAGCCTACGGAGGTTCGAATCCTCCCGCCCCCATCTTTCAGGTTGCGTGCCGCCGGCTGCGACATCGTGTTCGCCGCTGCGGCACAGGAGGTCGACGAGCTGACCGCGGAAGAAGCGGTCGAGCGCGCGCGTTTCGGACGCAACGGCATCTACGACGTCACCGTTCGGCGCGCCGACGGCGAGCTCATCGCCGAGCTGCGCGGGCGAAGCCGGGCGACTGCCGAGAAGATCCTCTCCTGATCTCGATCTGACGCACTCACACAAGCGCGGCAGGCCGCCTCGCCAGTCGCGATGATGGCAGGCGTGGTGACGGCGGAGGAGATCGGGCGGGTGGCAGTGTTCGCCGACCTCGAGCCGGCCGAACTGCGCCGGCTCTCCCGTGTGGTGGCGGACATCACGCTCGCACCCGGCGAGTCCGCCGTGAACGAGGGCGACGAGCGGGCGCTGTTCGGCATCCTCGAGGGTCGGATCGAGGTGCTCAGATTCGTCGACGGCATCGACAGCGTGATCGGCGAACGGGGACCCGGTGAGCTCTTCGGCGAGATGGCGATGGCGTTCGGGCTGCTTCACCCCGGCGGGTGGCGCGCAGCGGAGCCGACGCGCGTCTTCCGGATCGACTTGCACGACTTTCAGGAGCTCGTAGCCCGAGCGCCGGAAGTCGGGGAGCAGGTGAGCTCGCTCGCGCACAGCCGGCTCGTCGGGCCGAAGGGTCTTCAGGCCCGCGCGTCCACCCCTGGCCCGTTCCGGGCACTCGTCCTCGGCCATCGGAAGGACGCCTCTTGCGCCAAGCTGAGGCGCTTTCTCGACCGGAACCAGGTCCGGTTCAGATGGCTCCAACCGGACATCCCCGCCGATGCGGAGCAGTGGTGGGGCGGGCTGCCGGCCGAGCGTGACCTTCCCGCCCTTCGCGTCGTCAACGGCAAGACCGTCGTACGGCCGCAGCTTCGACGCGTGGCGGAGCTCCTGGACATCGCGACCGAGCCGGCCGCCGCCGAGTACGACACCGTAATCGTCGGGGCCGGGCCTGCCGGGCTGGCAGCGGCCGTCTACGGTGCCTCCGAGGGAATCCGGACGATCGTGATCGAGCGCGAGGCCCCGGGCGGTCAGGCGGGCACGTCCTCCCGGATCGAGAACTACCTCGGGTTCCCGTCAGGCGTTTCCGGGGCGGCGCTCGCGAGCCGGGCGCTCCAGCAGGCGCGCAGGCTCGGCGCCGAGATCCTCGTCACCCGGTCGGTCGAGCAGATCGACGCGGAACACCGTCAGCTGTATCTCGACGGCGGTGATGTCTTACGCGCGAACACGATCATCCTTGCCTGCGGCGTCTCGTGGCGTCGTCTGTCGATCGAAGGGCTCGACAGCCTCGTGGGCAAGGGCGTCAATTACGGGGCCGCGCGAAGCGAAGCAGCCAATACGCACGGCCTCGACGTCCACATCGTCGGAGCAGGCAACTCGGCCGGCCAGGCGGCGCTGTCCTTCGCCGGCCACGCGCGCAGCGTGACGATTCTCTGCCGAGGCGCCACGCTCGCAAAGGGAGAAGGCAGCGGCATGTCGCGGTACCTGATCGACCAGCTCGCCGCCAGGCCCAACGTGCACGTCCTCTACCAGACCGAGGTCGTGCGGGCCCTCGGCACGAACTCGCTCGAGGCGATCGACGTCGAGAACTCGGAGACGGGCGAAACGACGCGGCTCGAATCGGGCGGCCTGTTTCTGTTCATCGGCGCAGATGCCGAGACGGGTTGGCTGCCGTCCGAGATCGCGCTCGACCCGCGCGGATACGTTCTGACCGGTCCAGACGTGGGCGACGACACCGATTGGCCCCTCGAGCGAGATCGGTACCTTCTCGAGACAAGCGTCCCCGGCATCTTTGCCTGCGGCGACGTCCGGTCCGGCCCCGTGAAGCGCGTCGCGTCTGCCGTCGGCGAGGGCAGCCTGGCAATCGCCTTCGTGCACCAGTACCTCACGGAGACCAAGAGCCGGCTGGCCGTGACTGAAAGGGAGCCGAGCTAGAATCAGGCGCACGCCCTCTTAGCTCAGTTGGTAGAGCACCTCCATGGTAAGGAGGGGGTCGACGGTTCGAGTCCGTCAGAGGGCT
>DASPRN010000024.1:0-11038 GCA_035624425.1 Gaiellaceae bacterium | reverse complement strand
CACGACGTACTCCGAGCCCGGGATCGCGCGGTGCGCCGCTTCCGTGCACGCCGGCGTCACCTCGTCGTAGCGGCCCGAGAAGACGAGCGTCGGCGCCTGGATCCGGCCGAGCCGCGGGGTGATGTCCCAGTCCCTGATCGTGCCGATCACGTGGAACTCGCTCGGCCCGTTCATCGCGTGGTAGACCTCGGGATTCGCCTCGAGGAGCTCGAAGCACTCGACCAGCCAGTCGGGCCAGGGGTCGGCGCGGCAAAGGTGGCGGTTGTAGAAGACCGCCGTCGCCTCCTCGTACTCGGGCGAGTCGGTCGTCCCGGCCTCCTCGTGCTCGCGCAGAACCGCGTCGACCTCCGGCGGCAGCTCCGAGCGCAGGCGGGCGACCTCCGGCATCCAGTCCGGCACGCTCGGCGGCGAGCTCTCGACGATCAGCGAGACGAGCCCGTCCGGCTGCTCGGCCGCGTACTGCATCCCGAGCATCCCGCCCCACGAGTGGCCGAGGACGTGGACGCGGTCGAGGCCGAGCGCCTCGCGCACGACGCCGACCTCCTCGACGAAGAGCTCAGGCGTCCAGAGCGAGGGCTCGTGCGGCTCCTCCAGCACCGAGTTCCCGGACCCGAGCTGGTCGTAGAAGACGACGCGCCGCTCGTCGGCGAGCTCCTCGTACGGCTTCAGGTGCAGCCAGTTCGCTCCCGGGCCGCCGTGCAGGCAGAGCAGCGGCGCACGCGCCGGGTCCTCGCTCCCGGCCGCGACCGAGCGGTACCACGTAAGGCCGCCGCGGAACGGGACGAAGCCTTCCTGCACACGGTCGGCGACGGCCACGGGGAGATCTTCCCACAACTTCTTACGACTGCCTTACCGAGGCCTTACACCCCACACATCGGGGCCTGACACCTCGTGGCGACGATGCGCCTGGAATCACCATCGACCAGGAGGATTCACGATGAGACGGCAGCTTCTCCCCCTCGCGCTCGTTGCTCTCGCCGTCCTCGCAGCGGGCGCTTCGAGCACCCTCGCCGCTCGGAACGGCGGCGGCGCGCTCTTTGTCTTCAACGGCCACCTGATGGCCGACGCCGGCAGCTCGCCGACGCTCTACGTCGACATCTCCGGCGGTAACCGCATCGCGCTGAAGAAGCTCGTCGGCCAGGGCAAGAGCCAGCAGTTCGCCGTCGGGCAGAACACCCAGTACATCCGCTGGACGAACGGCGTGCCAACGGTCGTGCCCGAGTCGAACCTCGTGGCCGGCGACCGCGTCAGCGTCAAGGTCCGCGCCCCGCGGCGCTCGTCGCTGGCGCAGATCGAGGCGACCGCGGCAGGACGCGTGGCCGACAGCGGGCCCAACCCGGGCTTCGCGCACAAGCCGCTCTGGCTGTTCGTCGGCAAGCTCGACGGGCCGGCGTCGGGTGGCCAGCTGACGCTGCACATCGTCAACGGGAACCAGCGGGCGCTGCAGCGGATGCTCGGGCAGCCGCTCGACCAGACGTTCAGCTACGACTCGCACACGATCTTCGTGCTCTGGCAGGGCGGCGTCCCGACGCTCATCTCGCCCAGCCAGCTCGTCGTCGGCGACCGGATCTCGGTGCGGATCCGCGCACGGGCCGCCGCCTCGCTCGGCCAGGTCGAGCAGGTGCCGGCGAACCATGTCGGCGACCACGAGCCCGGCATGTAGCTCGCAGCACCCTCCCCAGAGAGAGAGGCCGCCGTTGGCGGCCTCTCTCGTCGCTAGGGTCCGGGAATGCGGCTACCTCGCGCGTCCTTCGGCGGCGGCCGCGACCTGGCGGTCGATCTCGGCACGGCGAACACGCTCGTGTTCATCCGCGGCCGCGGCATCGTGCTGGACGAGCCGTCCGTGGTCGCCTTCTCCGAGGAGACCGGCGAGGTGCAGGCCGTCGGCTCCGAGGCGCGGCGGATGATCGGCCGGACGCCGGCGACGATCCGCGCGATGCGGCCCCTGCGGCACGGCGTGATCGCCGACTTCGAGATCACCGAGCAGATGCTGCGCCACTTCATCCGGCGGGCCGGCGGCGCCCGCTTCTCGTTCGCGCGCGTCGTGCTCTGCGTGCCGAGCGGGATCACCGACGTCGAGCGGCGGGCGGTCGACGAGGCGACGCGCTCGGCCGGCGCGCGCACCGTCTACCTGATCGAAGAGCCGATGGCCGCGGCGATCGGAGCGAATCTGCCGGTCGCGGACGCCGTCGCGAGCATGGTGATCGACATCGGCGGCGGCACGACCGAGGTCGCGGTCATCTCGCTCGGCGGGATGGTCGTCTGGGAATCGATCCGCGTCGGCGGCTACGAGATGGACGACGCGATCGCCGACTACGTCAAGAACGTCCACAAGCTGCTGATCGGGCAGGAGACCGCCGAGGCGGCCAAGATCGCCATCGGCTCGGCGTGGCAGGTCGAGGGGGAGGTGGCCGACACGCAGGTTGCCGGGCGTGACCTCGTCAGCGGCCTGCTGCGCCGTGCGACGCTGGGCGCCGACGACGTGCGCCGCGCCCTGGAGCAACCAGTCGCGCGGATCATCAGCTCCGTCAAGGACACGCTCGAGCGCACGCCGCCCGAGCTCGCGGCCGATCTGGGCGAGCGCGGCATCGTCCTCGCCGGCGGCGGGTCGCTTCTGCGCGGGATCGGCGACCGGCTGCGCCACGAGGTCGGGCTGCCGGTGCAGCTGGCCGAGTCGCCGCTGACCTGCGTGGCCGAGGGCGCGGGCCGCAGCCTCGACGAGCTGGAGACGCTGGAGCGGGCCGCGAAGGCCCAACGCCGCGCGCGACGCTAGCGCGTCGAAATCACCTAGTAACACTGTGTTACTAAGAGGGTCGAGCCGGCTGCTTCGCGGTCGCGGAGGGAGGCCTCGCCCGTCCTGTCGACGCTGCCGTGGTCAGCCAGACGAGCGCCGCCGCCACCAGCGTGAAGACGATGTTCAGCGCCGTCGTGTAGTTCCACGAGATCCCGCGGCTGGAGATCGAGTCGATCGAGGGCCGCTCGCTCGGGATCAGGCCGGCCCACGAGAAGATGCCGTCGACCGCCAGCGCCGCAACCACCATCGCGGAGAACATGATTGCGACGAGCGCCCACGCCAGCCGCCCGTAGTACCGCACGTAGATCACGATGAGCGGGATGATGATCAGGTCGGCGTAGATGAACGCGATCACGCCCGCGAACGAGATCCCTCCGGCCCAGAGCACCGCCGCGAGCGGGACGTTCCCCACCGAGCAGACGAACGAGAGCACCGCGACGATCGGCCCGATCAACACGCTGACGATCAGCTGTGCCGCCCCACCCTGGTCCGTCAGGAAGAGCGAGTTGAGAACGTGCGAAGGGATCAACGAGACGAAGCCGGCAATCAAGAAGCCGGCGACGATCTCCTTCCAGAGCATCTTCCAGTCGTGGCGGAAGTTCTTGGCGACGTCGCGCCAGGCGGCGATCGAGCGAAGGCGCGGCCCGCCGCCGTGCGTGTGGTGCATGTGGCCGGTGTCGGCCGCCAGCGCGTGCTCGCGGGCCTGCTCCTCCTCGCGCCGCGAGACGAACACCCGCAGCGCGACCCACATCAGCACGATCAGGATCAGCCCGCCGACGAACTCGGCCAGCGTGAACTGCCAGCCGATGAAGATCCAGATCACGATCCCTATCTCGAAGACGAGGTTGGTCGAGGCAAACTGGAAGGCCATCGCCGCCGTGAGGCCCGCGCCCTTCTGGAACACCGACTTCGCGATCCCGACCGCCGCGTAGCTGCACGAGGACGAGGCCGCGCCGAGCCCCGTCGCGAGCGCGAGCGACCGCACGCCTCGCCCCCCGAGCGCGCGCTCCATCCGGTGCCGCGGCACCCACGCCTGCACGATCCCCGAGAGGAGGAAGCCGAGCACGAGCGCCCACCAGACCTCCCACGCCATCTGGAAGGCGTTCCAGAGCCCCTGCCCGATCTGGTCGACGACGTGCACCTCGCCGACGATAACGGCGTGGTGGCTACTCGACGGTGACGGTCTTCGCCAGGTTGCGCGCCTTCGCCGCCGATGGAGGACTACTCAACAGTCACCGTCTTGGCGAGATTGCGTGGTTGATCCACGTTCAGGCCGCGCAGGCGGGCGATCCGGTACGCCAGCAGCTGCAGCGGCACCACAGCGAGGATCGACTGCAGGAAGGCCGGCGTCCTCGGCACGTAGATCACGTCGTCGGCGTGGTGCTGGATGTCTTCGTTGCCGTTGGTCGCGATCGCGATCACGTGCGCGCCCCTGGCCCTCGTCTCCTGGATGTTGGAGACGACCTTGTCGTAGATGATCTTCTGGTCGGTCGCGACGCACACGACCGGCGTGCCCTCCTCGAGCAGCGCGATCGGCCCGTGCTTCATCTCGCCGGCCGAGTAGGCGTCGGTCGGGATGTACGAGATCTCCTTCAGCTTGAGCGCGCCCTCGAGCGCCACCGGCAGGCCGATGTGGCGGCCGAGGTAGAGGAAGAACGGCTTCTCGTAGAAGCGCTGGGCGATCTCCTCGATCGGGTGGTCGCCGTCCAGGAACTCGGAGATCTTGTCCGGCAGCTCGTAGAGGCGGTCGAGGATGAACTCGATCTCGTCTGCGTCCAGCGTCTTGCGCACCTGCGCCAGCTTCAGCCCGATCAGGGCCAGCAGGGCGACCTGGGCGGTGAAGGTCTTCGAGGCGGCGACGCCGACCTCGAGGCCGCAGCGCGTGTAGAGGACTGCCTCGGCCTCGCGCGTGATCTGCGAGCCCATCAGGTTCGTGATCGCGAGTGTGCGCGCGCCGAGGTCGCGGGCAAGCTTGATCGCATTGATCGTGTCGCGCGACTCGCCGGACTGCGAGATGCCGATCACGAGGGTGTCCTTCGAGAGCACCGGGTTGCGGTAGATCCACTCGCTGGCAATGTCGGGCTCGACCGGCAGGCGCGCCCACTCCTCGATCATGTAGCGGCCGACGACCCCCGCGTGGTAGGAGGTGCCCGCGGCCACGACGACGATCCGGCGCAGGTTGCGCAGCTCGGTCTCGCTCATGCCCATGCTCTCGAGCACGAGCTTCCCGTGCCGCACGCGGTCGCCGAGCGTCTCGGCGACGGCTTCGGGCTGGTCGTAGATCTCCTTGAGCATGAAGGTCTCGAAGCCGCTCTTCTCGGCCGCCTCGAGGTCCCAGTCGACCTCGACCGTCTCGCGCTCGACCTCGCCGGTCTCGACGTCGAGGAAGCGCGCGCCGGCCTCCGTGATCGAGACGACCTCGCCGTCCTCGATCAGCTGGATCTTCCGCGTCTCGGAGATGAACGCGGCCGCCATCGAGGCGAGGAACATCTCGCCCTGGCCGACGCCGACGAGCAGCGGGCACTGGTGCCGCGCGCCGACCAGCTCGCCCGGATGGTCGTGGTGCACGGCGACGAAGGCGAAGTGGCCCTCGAGCTCGCGGTAGGCCGCACGAACGGCCTCGGCCAGGTCGCCGTCGTAGTGGCGCTCGATCAGGTGCACGACCACCTCGGCGTCGGTGTCGGTCTTGAACGTGTGGCCCTCGGCCTGGAGCGACTCCTTCAGCTCGCGGAAGTTCTCGACGATGCCGTTCAGGACGATCGCGAGCTTCCCGTCGTCGCAGCCGCTGAGCGGGTGCGCGTTCTGCTCGTTGACGGCGCCGTGGGTGGCCCAGCGCGTGTGGCCGAGCCCGGTCGTTGACCGCGAGCCGTTCGAGCCGGCAGCCTCCTTCAGGAACTGGAGGTTGCCGACCGCACGGACGTAGTCGAGGCGCTCGTCCTCGCGGAGCGCGAGCCCGGCGGAGTCGTAGCCGCGGTACTCGAGGCGCTCCAGGCCCTGGAGGAGAAGGCTCTTACAGGGCCTGCGCCCGACGTAGCCGATGATCCCGCACACGCCAGAAAAACCTCCCTTGAAAACGCGAAAGGCCCGGCTGCTCCCCCGTCCCTTCGTCGAGGCGGGTCAGCCGAGCTCTCGTGTCACGAGTTCGCAAATCGTAGCACAGGCCGTTTCGGCTTCCGGCCTCGTTTCCGCCTCCGCGAGCACCCGAATGAGGGGCTCCGTGCCGGAGGGCCTGACCAGCACGCGGCCGGTGCCGTCGAGCTCGGCGTTGAGGCGCTCGACCTCCTCGACGACGCTCTCCGGCAGGGTCTTCTCGGCGACGCGGATGTTGGCCGTCGCCTGCGGGAAGCGAGGCATCACGGCGGCCGCCTCCTCCAGAGTGCCGCCCTCGAGCGCCCGGCAGAGCAGGAGCCCGGCGACGAGGCCGTCCCCGCTCACGTGGCCGTTCAGGTAGATCAGGTGGCCGGATTGCTCGCCGCCGAGGACGCCGCCCTCCCGCCGCAGGGCCTCGAGCACGTAGCGGTCGCCGACGTCGGTCGTGACGACGCGGATCCCCCGCTCGGCCGCGAGCCGGTGGAGCCCGAGGTTCGTCATCACCGTGACCGCGACGAGGTCGACGCCGAGGTGCAGCATCAGGATCGCGAGGATCTGGTCGCCGTCCACGGCCTGTCCGCGCGCGTCGACCGCCAGCATCCGGTCGCCGTCGCCGTCGAACGCGATCCCGAGGTCTGCGCCCGAGCTTGTAACACTGTGTTGCAAGGCCCGAAGGTCGGTCGCGCCGCAGCCGACGTTGATGTTGGAGCCGTTCGGGTCGGAGCCGATTGCGGTCACCTCGGCGCCGAGCTCCTCGAAGGCCCCCGGGGCGATCCCGGAGTAGGCGCCGTTCGCGCAGTCGACCACGACCCGGAGGCCGGCGAGGTTGGAGCCGAAGCGCTCGACGATGTGCTCGAGGTAGCTGTCGGTCGCGACGCTCACGTGGTCGGCGCGGCCCGGCTCCGCGGCCGGAGGCTCGTCCAACAGCGCCTCGATCGCCTCCTCGGCGGCGTCGGTCAGCTTCCGCCCCTCCGCGTCGAAGAGCTTGACGCCGTTGTACTCGGGCGGGTTGTGCGAGGCCGAGATCACGACCCCGAGATCCAGCGCGAGCAGCGCGACCGCGGGAGTCGGGAGGATCCCTGCCATGACGGCGTTGCCCCCGGCCGAGACGACGCCTCGGACGAAGGCCTCTTCCAGCTCCAGGCCCGATTCGCGGGTGTCGCGTCCGAGGAAGACGCGACCGCCGTCGGACCAGATAGTCGCCGCGCGGCCGAGCCGCTCTACGAGCTCCGAGGTCAGGTCCTTGCCGACGACCCCGCGGACCCCGTCAGTTCCGAAATACCGTCTGGGCACGGCGGCGGAGCCTATCCTCCCTTCGCGTGCGCCGGATGTATCACGTCACATCGTCCCTGAACCGCGCGTCGATCGAGCAGCATGGTCTCGACGTACTTCTGATGGGTAGCGCCCTCGGAATCGCCGGGAGCGACGTTCCGGAGATCGAGGGTTGCTTCCTCTGCGAGACCCCGAACGACGTGGACTGGTTCGCCGACATGATGAACAACACCGGCGGGACCGTCGATGTCTGGGAGGTGGACGTCACAGGGCTCGACCTCGTCGAGGCGCCGGAGGGTTACCGCTACTACCCGGGCACGATTCCGCCGAGCCGACTACGTCTCGTCGAGGCAGATCGACAGGGACAGCCGTGAAGAGCGCGCGGAGACCGCGCTCTCCGCGCGCGTTCCACCCGCGCGTTAGCGCGGGTCTAACCAGTCAAGCGCCAAAGCGCAGCTTTAGCGCTTACTGAACTGCGGCGCCTTGCGCGCCTTGTGCAGGCCGGCCTTCTTGCGCTCGACGATCCGTGCGTCGCGCGTGAGGTAGCCGGCGCGCTTGAGCGGGACGCGCAGCTCCGGATCGGCGTCGACCAGCGCGCGGGCGATCCCGTGCCGGACGGCGCCGGCCTGTCCGCTCGGGCCGCCGCCCTGCACGCGGACGCGCAGGTCGAACGTGCCCTCGACGCCGGCGACCTTCAGCGGCGCCAACGCCAGCTCGCGGTGGGCCGCCCGCGGGAAGTACTCCTCGATCGTGCGGCCGTTGAACCAGGTCGCCCCGTCGCCGGGCTTCAGGATCACGCGCGCGACCGAGGTCTTCCGCTTGCCGGTCCCCCGGTACTGGGCGAGATCACTCAAGCGTCATTCTCCTGGCTCGCAACGTGTCGACCGGTCATTGCAGACGGATGGACAGTCAAAGCCTGTCCATCCTGATGGCGGCGCCGCAAGCGTCGCCTCACGAGCGCAGCTCCAGCTCGGAGGGTGCCTGGGCCTCGTGCGGGTGCTCCGGGCCCGCGTAGATCTTCAGCTTCTTGATCTGGGCGCGCGAGAGGCGGTTGCGCGGGAGCATCCCCTTGACCGCCTTGCGCAGCACCTCGGTCGGCCGGCGCGCGAGCTCGTCGCGGAGGGGCCGGCTGCGCAGGCCGCCGGGATAGCCGGAGTGGCGGTGATACATCTTGTCGTCGAGCTTCTTGCCGGTGACGGCGATCTTGTCGGCATTGACGACGACGACGAAGTCGCCCGTGTCCACGTGCGGGGTGTACTCGGCCTTGTGCTTGCCGCGGAGCGTGTCCGCGATCTGCGTAGCCAGACGCCCGAGCGTCTTCCCTTCGGCGTCGACGAGGTACCAGCGGCGCTCGACCTCGCCAGGCTTTGCGTTCCAGGTCTTAGGCATGAAAGCGGCGGACCTTCCGTCCGCCGGGGGCGAATCGTAGCAGCCCGGCCCGGAAATCCGCCGCGCCGCCGTGGCTGGGATGGCGGACGTACGGGCCTCCCAGAACGGACTCGGCGAGGCGGCCGACGGCGATGCTTCGCCGGTCTGCGGCGAGCTCGTCGAGGAAGGGCCTCGCCTGCTCGACCTCGGCGCGGGTCGGACGCCGGTTCGACGTCGGGGTGCCGGGGTGCGTCGGCACGACGTTCCAGAGCAGGACGCGCTCCTCGAGCTCCAGCTCGGCGAGGACGCGGTGGACGATCGTCGCGCTCGCCTCCGCGGGGCCGCGGCCGGTGAGCTGGCGCTCGGACGTGAAGGGAATCCCGGAGACGCGCGCGCCGCGATAGCCGGCCGCCTCGCCGACGAGCAGCAGCGGCGCCTCCCGGCGGGACTCGAGATAGGCGCGCAGCCGCTCCCGCCGCGCCGCCGCACCTGCGCCGTCACGATAGAAGTTGAACGTGGCGCCGATCCTGGCGCGCGTCAACCGCTCGATGAGCTCCTCCATCTCCATCCGCACTCTGACGGACGGCGGCCAGCCGGCGCCGGAGATCGCGCGCTTCGTCGCCGGGTTCCTCGGCGAGGCGCGGCGCTCGCTCGACCTGGCGCAGTACGACTTCAACCTCGGGCCGGAGACGCGCCAGGTAGTGGGGGGCGCGCTGAAAGAAGCGGCGGCGCGGGGCGTGACGGTGCGGATCCTCTACAACGTCGACCACGCGCGGCCGATCCCGGTGCCTCCGCCGCCCGAGCCCGACGTTGCCCTCATCGAGTCGCTCGGCGTGCCCTCCCGCGCCGTGGCCGGGGTGCCCGACCTGATGCACCACAAGTTCGTCGTCCGCGACGGCGAGGCGGTGCTGAGCGGCTCGACCAACTGGACCGACGACTCCTGGTCGCGGCAGGAGAACGTGCTCGTCACGGTGGCGTCGGAGGAGCTCGCGCACGCGTTCGCGCTCAACTTCGAGGAGCTCTGGAAGGGCGGCGACGTGGAGCACAGCGGCTTCGTGGAGCCGCGGCCGGTCGAGGTGGACGGGCGGCGCGTGCGCGCGTGGTTCACGCCGGGCTTCGCGGACGCCCTGACGCACCGGCTCGCGAAGAAGATCGGCCACGCGCGGCGCGTGCGGATCTGCTCGCCGGTGATCACTTCGGCGCCGGTGCTCGCCACGCTGGCCCAGCGGATCGCCGACGGCGGCGCAGACATCGCGGGCTGCGTCGACGCGACGCAGGTCGACGAGGTGATTCGCCAGTGGCACGCGGAGGGGAACGCGGCCTGGAAGCTGCCGCTCCTCGAGCAGGTGCTCGCCGGCGACTTCTCCGGCAAGAACTCGACTCCGTGGGCGCCGGGGAGCTTGCACGACTTCATGCACGCGAAGCTCGTGGTCGCCGACGACGTCGTCTTCGTCGGCTCGTTCAACCTCTCGCACTCGGGCGAGAGGAACGCGGAGAACGTGCTCGAGATCCCGGACGCGGAGCTGGCGCAGCGTTTGAGCGCGTACGTGGACGAGGTGCGTCGGCGGTATCCCGCCTACGGCGCCCGAGCCGATCCGCCCGAGTAGGCTGGCGAGAAAAGACGACCGGGAGGTGTGCGATGGAGGCGGAGGAGACATTCGTGGAGCGGCTGGCACAGCGGGTCGGGTCGAGCTTCGGGGCGGCAACGCTGTTCGGGGAGCCGGTCGAGCGCGGCGAGGTGACGGTGATCCCGGTCTCGCGCGCGGCGTGGGGTTTCGGCGGAGGCTCCGGCTCCGGCCCGGAGAAGGTCGGAGGCACCGGCGGCGGAGGTGGAGGCGGCGGCTCGGCCTGGCCGGTCGGCTACATCGAGCTGCGCGACTCCGAGACGCGCTTCCGCCCGATCGTCGACCTTCGCCCGCTCGTGATCGCGGCCGGCTTTGGCCTTGCCGCCGGAATGGTCGCGGCGGCCCGGCGCCGCTAGCCGGTTCTACCCGGCGTGCTGGCCGGTCACTCCCACTCGATCGTCGAAGGCGGCTTCGACGTGATGTCGAGCACGACGCGGTTCACCGCCGGGACCTCGTTCACGATCCGCGACGAGATCGTCTCGAGCAGGTCGTACGGCAGCCGCGCCCAGTCGGCCGTCATCGCGTCGTCGCTCGTCACCGCCCGCACGACCACCGGGTAGCCGTACGTCCGCTCGTCGCCCTGGACGCCGACCGACCGGATCGCCGGCAGCACCGTGAACGATTGCCAGAGTGAGCGGTAGAGCCCCGCCCGCCGCACCTCCTCCTGCAGGATCGAGTCCGCCTCCCGCAAGATCTCGAGCCGCTCGCGCGTGACCTCGCCGATGATCCGGATCGCGAGCCCCGGCCCCGGGAACGGCTGGCGCCAGACCATGCGCTCGGGCAGCCCGAGCTCCTCGCCGACCCGCCGCACCTCGTCCTTGAACAGGAGCCGCAGCGGCTCGACGAGCTCCATCTCCATCTCCTCTGGGAGGCCGCCGACGTTGTGGTG
>DASPRN010000020.1:0-15597 GCA_035624425.1 Gaiellaceae bacterium | reverse complement strand
TTCCTCGAGGATCCCGCGCTCACCGACGACACCGAGCTCGTGCTCGCCCGGCACCGCGAGCGGGTCACCTGGGACGCGCCGATTCACTCGGTTGCCGACGTCGAGGGCCTCGTCTTCGCGCCCCGCGTCCTCAACTCGAAGCCGTCGCGCTTCGGGCGCCTGAGCGAGCTGCTCGCCTTCTACGCCCACTGCGAGGCCAACGGCATCGGCCTCTACGGAGGGGGCATGTTCGAGCTCGGCCCCGGCCGGGGGCAGATCCAGTACCTCGCGTCGCTGTTCCACCCGGACGCGCCGAACGACGTCGCGCCACGCGCCTACAACGACCCGGAGCCGCGGCCAGGCCTGCCCGCGAGCCCGATCGAGCCGGCGCCCGAGCCGCTCGGGTTTCGCTGGACCGACCCCGGCGCTACTCTTTGATTGACTAGTCAGTCAACGAATCCAGACATGGCCACGGCAGCGGCAACCGGCACCGGCATCTCCTTCGCGCTGACGGAGGAGCAGCGCGCCTTGCGCGAGCTCGCGCACGAGTTCGCGGAGAAGGAGATCCGCCCGGTCGCCGCCGAGCACGACGAGCACCAGACGCACCCGGCCGACGTGATCGCCAAGGCGCATGAGGTCGGCCTGATGAACCCGCACGTCCCCGAAGAGCTCGGCGGCGCGGGCCTCGGCGGGCTCGAGGGCACGCTGATCGGCGAGGAGCTCTGCTGGGGCTGCTCCGGGATCGCGACGGCCATCGTCGCCAACATCCTGGGCGCGCTGCCGATGCTGATCGCCGGCACCGAGGAGCAGCAGCGCGAGTGGCTCCCGCCGCTGCTCGAGGAGCCGATCCTCTGCTCGTTCGCGCTGACCGAGCCGAACGCCGGCTCCGACGTCTCCGGCATCCAGACGACCGCCGTCCGGCACGGCGACGAGTACGTCATCAACGGCTCGAAGATGTTCATCACCAACGCCGGCCAGGCCTCGTGGGTCGTCGTCTTCGCCTCGACCGACAAGGAGGCCGGGCACCGCGGCCTCTCGGCGTTCATCGTCCCGAGCGACTCCGAGGGGCTGACCGTCGAGAAGCACCTCGACAAGATGGGCCAGCGCGCAACCGACACCTCGGCGCTCGCCTTCCAGGACGTCAAGGTGCCCGAACGCAACCGGCTCGGAGAGGAGGGGCAGGGCTTCAAGATCGCGATGCAGACGCTCGACAACACGCGGCCCGGGACGGCTGCCGGCGCGGTCGGCGTCGCGCGCGCGGCGTTCGAGCACGCGGTCGAGTACTCGCGCGAGCGGGTGCAGTTCGGCCAGCCGATCGCGATGAACCAGGGCGTCAACTTCCTCGTCGCCGACATGGCGGCCGAGATCGAGGCGGCGCGGCTGCTCGTCTGGCAGGCAGCCTGGCTGCTCGACCAGGGCGAGCGGGCGAC
The DNA here is from genome assembly GCA_035624425.1 of Gaiellaceae bacterium. Lineage (GTDB taxonomy): Bacteria > Actinomycetota > Thermoleophilia > Gaiellales > Gaiellaceae > AC-32. The sequence continues at coordinate 14,188 of DASPRN010000020.1, read as the reverse complement.
GCTGCAGTCGTCCTACGCGAAGCGTTTTGCCGCCGACACGGCGATGAAGGTCACGACCGACGCCGTGCAGATCTTCGGCGGCTACGGCTACATCAAGGAGTTCCCCGTCGAGAAGCTGATGCGCGACGCGAAGCTGTTCCAGATCTACGAAGGCACCTCGCAGATCCAGCGGCTCGTGATCGCCCGCGAGATCTTCCTGCCGCGTGACTAGCGCCGGCGGGTCGACCGGTCATTTCAGACGGATGCCCGGCACGCCGATCATCCTGAGGCGGCACCGCAAGCGGCGCCTCAATGCCGCGTGATTGAGATCGACCTGTCGGGACGGGTCGCGCTCGTCACCGGTGGGTCGCGCGGGCTCGGGCGGGCCGACGCGCTGACGCTCGCGCGGGCCGGCGCCGACGTCGTCATCGCCGACATTCAGCTCGAATCCGACTCGGGCGAGGAAGCGGAACGGTACGGCCCGCTCGCCCAGGCGGCGCGGGCGCAGGGCCTCGTCTACACCGAGCAGACGGTGGACGAGATCCGGGCGCTCGGGCGCCGCGCGCTGGCGGTCAAGTGCGACGTGACCGAGCGGGACCAGGTCGAGGCGGCGGTCAAACGGGCGCAGGCCGGGCTCGGGCCGGTCGACATCCTGGTCGCCAACGCGGGGACGCTCGACCACGTGGCGCGCTTCGAGGAGCAGTCGCCCGAGCTCTGGGAGCGGGACCTGCGCGTCAACCTGACCGGCGTGTTCAACTGCGCGCAGGCGGTCTGGCCCGGGATGGTGGAGCGCGGCTGGGGCCGGATCGTCGCCATGGCGTCGGTCACCGGGACGCTCGGCGGCTTCGGCCAGGCTTCGTACGCAACCAGCAAGGCGGGCGTGATCGGCCTGATGAAGACACTGGCGCTCGAGGGCGCGCGGCACGGCATCACGGCGAACGCGATCGTCGCCGGGATCATCGGCACCGAGGCGTTCGGGTTCGGCAACCCGGAGATGAACGAGCGGATGGTGCGGCGGACGGCGATGCGCCGCGCGGGCGAGCCGCAGGAGATCGCCAACGCGGTCGCGTTCCTCTGCTCCGACCTGGCGAGCTACGTCACCGGCGTGGCCCTCGAGGTCAGCGGCGGCATCGAGCTGTTCACCTTCTGAGCCGGCGCGGCGCCGAATCTCGCGCTTTCGGCTGCCCGGCAACCGCGGGTTTCGCCGCTAGACTTCCCGCCTTGCGGGTGGAAGCGGGGACGAGTGCGATCCGGGTACGGAGAAGTCGGCGTGCCAGGGCGCGGCGGCTGCTGATCCAGCGTCTGGCTGCCCTGACCGCGGTCGTCGTGATCGCCGGCGTCGTCCTCGGGCTCGCGTTCGCGGGCTCGCCGGACCGGATCGCCGCCGGGGTTCGCATCGCCGGGGTCGACGTCGGCGGGCTCACGCCGGGCGAGGCGACGGCGAAGCTCGAGGCCAAAGCCCGCGCCGTGGCGAGCGTCCCCGTGACCTTCACGGCGGAAGGCCACAGCTGGAAGCTGCGGGCGACCAACCTCGGAGTCGAGGCCGACTGGCCGGCGGCCGTCAAGCTGGCCCAGCGCGACGGCCAGGGCTTCGCGCCCTTCCGCGGCCTGCGCCGGATCGGCGTTCGCGTCTTCGGCGCCGACGTCACACCGCCGACCCGGGTCTGGAAACAGGCGCTGGCCGTAGAGCTCGCGCGGATGAGCCGCGCCGTCGGAGCACCGCATCGCGACGCGGCGATCGTCCTCAAGGCGCGCCGCCCGGCGATCGTCCCGGCGAGGATTGGCCGCGCACTCGAGAGCGCGACCGCCGGCACTGCGATCGTGCAGGCACTCGCCGGCTTCGATCGCACCCAGCCGGTTGCGCTGCCGGTCGTGCTCGACCGTCCCACGGTCCGCGCCGCCGATCTCGCACCCGCCGTCGCCCAGGTTCGCACCGCGCTCTCGGCACCGATCCGGATGAGCCTCGGGCGCTCGTCCTGGCTGCTTCCGGCCGGTCAGCTCTCGGCCTTGCTCTCGCTCCCGCACGGAGGCTCGACCGCCCTCGCGATCGGCGGCCGGGCGGCAGACGGGTACTTCGAGCGCCTCGCGCACGGCATCGGCCGGCCACCGCGGAACGCAGGCTTCAGCGTCACGGCGAGCGGCCGCGTGGCCGTCGTCCCCGCGCGCCCGGGACGCGTGATCGCCGTTGCCGCGACCCGCCGCGACATGCTCGCCGCCGCGCTCTCGCCGACCGAGCGAAGCGCCCACGTGGTCGTGACCACCCAGGCGGCGAAGCGCTCGACGGCCCAGGCCAGGGCGATGGGGATCACCTCGCGCATCGGCGGCTACGAGACGATCTACGGCGGCGACCCGAACCGGATCCACAACGTCCAGCTCGTCGCCCGCCTGATCGACGGCAAGCTGATCGCGCCCGGCGCGACCTTCTCCTTCAACCGGGCGACCGGCGCCCGCACGGCGGCGAAGGGCTTCCTGGAGGCGCCGGTGATCATGAACGGCGAGCTCACCACCGGGCTCGGCGGCGGGGTCTGCCAGGTCTCCACCACGACCTTCAACGCCGCCTACGAGGCCGGACTCAAGATCACCGCCCGCACGAATCACGCGCTCTACATCAGCCATTACCCGCAGGGCCGCGACGCGACCGTCGACTACCCCGACGTCGACCTTCGCTTCGTCAACGACACGCCGCACTGGATCCTGCTCCGGACGTTCGTCGGCTCCTACTCGCTCGACGTCGGGCTCTACGGTGCGCCGACGCACCGGCGCGTCGTCAGCGACACGCGTCCGCTCGTCGACACCGGGCCGCCCCCGGTGAACAAGATCCCGGACCCGACGCTCTACGTGGGTGAGACCGTCGTCGAGGACACGGGCGAGCCCTCGCGCTCGACCAGCGTACGCCGGCTCGTCTACCTGCCCGGCGGGAAGCTGCTCTACGACAACACCTGGTTCTCGTCCTACCGCGCCGAGCCCCGCATCGTGCGGGTCGGGACGAAGGCCAGGCCCAAGAAGGGCCCGAGCGGCCCGAGTGGCCCCAGCGGCGCCAGCGGGCCGAGCGGCCCGACAGGTCACTAGGCGTCGCTTGCGATGCCTAGCATCAGGATGCGCGGCTTTGCCGCGCATCCGTCTGAAATGACCGGTCGACACGACGGTCGGTAGCGATCGACACCCCTAAGCCTCCGCGCTAGCGATCTCCTCGACCAGCCAGGCGGGGACGCGCGTCGGCCGGTGCGTCACTGCGTCGACGCATGCGTGGCGGGTCCAGCCCTCGGCCAGCCGCTCCCCGTCCCGCTCGACGAGGTAGTCGAAGCGGAAGCGCGCGCCGCGGAGCTCGCCGCAGGCGCAGCGGACGGTCAGGCGGTCGTCGAACCGCGCCGGCGCCAGGTAGCCGACCTGCACCTCGGTCGTCAGCGCCTCGATCCCTTCCGCCTGCAGCTCGGGGTAGCCGCCGCGGAAGCGAGCGAGGTAGTCGATCCGCGCCACCTCGAACCAGACGAGGTAGACGGCATGGTGCGCGACGCCCTGCGCGTCGGTCTCGGCAAAGCGCACCCGCACCTCGGTCGCGAAGCGAAAGTCCACGGCCGAACTCTACGATCGGCCGGTGAGCGCTTCAGGGCTGGCGGAGCTGATCCGGCGGCGGCAGCCGTGCGTCGCGCTGACCGGCGCGGGCGCGAGCACCGAGAGCGGAATCCCGGACTTCCGCTCGCCCACGGGGATCTGGGCCCGCTTCGACCCGCTCGAGTACGGCTCGATCGAGGCCTTCCGCGCAGACCCGAGCAAGGTCTGGAGCTTCTACAAGCCGCGGGTCGCGATGCTGACCGAGGCCGAGCCCAGCGCGGCCCACCTCGCGCTCGCCGAGCTGGAGCGGCTCGGCTACGTCGAGGCCGTCGTGACCCAGAACATCGACCTCCTGCACGAGCGCGCCGGGAGCCGCGACGTGGTCGAGGTGCACGGCTCGATCCGCAGCTCGACCTGCCCGGGCTGCGGCGGGCGCTATCCGCTCGACCGCGTGCTCGAGCTCCTGCGCGACGCCGACGCTCCGGCCTGCCCGGCCTGCGGCGAGATCCTCAAGCCAGACGTCGTCTTCTTCGGGGAGCTGCTCCCGGCGGCCGCGATCGACCGCGCCTACGAGCTCGCGCGCCGGGCCCGCCTCCTGCTCGTCGTCGGCTCGACGCTCGAGGTGCACCCGGTCGCCGGGCTGCCGCTGGAGACGATCGGCGCCGGCGGCGAGCTGGCGATCGTCAACCGCGGACCGACCGCGCTCGACGACCGGGCGGCGTTGCGGATCGACGGCACCGCTGGCGAGGTACTGGCCGCTGTTGCCGCGGAGCTACGCGGCCAGGAGTCGCAGCAATCTGAGCACGCTCGGTGAGCGCAGCACGAGCCCGCGGATCGTCAGCTCGCCGCCGAGCTGGCGCTTGAGCGCCTGCCGGCCCCCCGCCGACCAGGCCGCGGGAACCCCGCCGCGGAACCGCACCCGGGTCAGCGCCAGGATCGCGTCCTCGTCGCCGAGGATCCGGATCCGCGCCGCGGGCTGCTCGCCGTCGCCGATGCGGATCCGGTCGCGGTCGAAGTCGATCGTGACGGCGCGGTCGGTGTCTTCGGCCCGGATCAGGACCCGGCCGCCGAGCCTCTCCCGGGCACGCCGGCCCTCCTCGCGCTCGAGGTTGCGGGCGATCGCGTCCCGCAGCGCGAGCGCGAGCTCGGAGGTCGTTCCTTCGTCCAGCTCGATGCGGTCGCCCGCCACGCAGCCATTGTCGCGGCTGCGAGCTCGGCCGGAGAAGCAGCTAGGCCGCTGCGCGCTTCAGCGGGCGCTCCTCGAGCACCTGCCGGCAGTCGGAGCACACGGTCCGCTCGACCTCGAAAGGGACACCCAACCGCTGCAGCAACACGTACGTCCGGACGGCGTCGTGGTTGTGCGCTCGCCTGCGAAGGGGGGTGAAAAGCTGTGACATATCGTCGGATTCAGCGTAGCGGGGCATGCGGAAGATTCGACGCTCAAAAGGGTGACGAAGTTGTGACGAATCAGTGTCGGCGTGGGATTCCGACTACCCTGGTGCGGATGCAGCCGCGTCTCCGGACGCTGTGCCTGTTGCCGCTCGCCGTCCTGCTCACGGCCTGCGGGGTGAGCGCGCGGCTGACCCAGGATTCGCGGTCGCCGGTCGCCGCGCACTGCCGCAGCGGCTCGATCCACGCCGTTGGCTCGCGCCGGGTCGCGATCGCAGCGGTCGTCCGCACCCGCGCCGCCGCTTACCGGCGGCCCGGCGGCCGGCTGTTCGCGCGCTTCGGGCGGCTGAACGTCAATCGCTACCCGACGTTCTTCCGCGTCCTCGCCGCGGTCCGCAGGCATGACTGCACCACGTCCTGGTACCGCGTCCAGCTGCCGCTCAGGCCGAACGGCGTCACCGGCTTCGTTCGCGCCGCCCGCGTCCGAGTCGGCACCGTGCGCACGCGCATCGTCGTCGACGTCTCGACACGGCGGCTCACCCTCTACCGCAGCGGCCGGCCCGTCCTCTCGACCCCCGTCGCCGTTGGCTCGAGCGCGACCCCGACGCCGACCGGAAGCTACTACGTCAACCAGCGCCTGATCCCGGCCGACGCGTCGGGCCCCTACGGTCCCGCAGCACTCGGGATCTCTGCCTTCTCGAACGTGCTCACCGGCTGGACGCAGGGCGGGCCGGTCGCGATCCACGGGACGAACGAGCCCTGGTCGATCGGCCACGCCGTCTCGAACGGCTGCGTCCGCGTGCGCAACCCGGTGCTGCGGCGCGTCTTCGCGGCGGCGCCGGCGGGGACGCCGGTCCTGATCCGGCAATGACGAGAACGCGCGCCGTCCTTATAGCGGCGGCACTGGCCGCCGGCCTCGCCGCCGCGCTCGGCGCGCTCGCAGGGACACCGCGCTCGCCAGCGCCGAACCCGGGCGAGGCGATGCTCGACGGGTGCGGCCGCGACTACCTCGCCCAGACGAAGCGCGAGATCCCGACCTGGGTCTACGTGAACGACCGCGCCGCGCCGGCAACGGAGCCCGCGCCGCCGGCGCAGCGGCTCGAGGGCGTGATCTCGTCGCGCTACCTGCCCGACCTCGCCGTGCACCCGACCGAGGAGGACCTGCCTCCGATCCACCGCTCGTACGACTTCAACTTCGATGTGCTGCCCGACCCCGCCTACCGGGGCCTGCTCGGCGGCGACCCGACCCTGCACACCGGCAACTTCTCCGGCAGGGCGCCGTCGACCGGCCGGATCCACGTCGAGCGCGAGCAGGCCGCGCTGCCGCGGTTCGCGTGGCCGGAGAAGGGAGACCGTGTGGCCATCGTCGGCTCCTGGATCTGGGACTGCGGCCACTGGACGCCGGCCGGCGAGCGCACCGAGATCCACTCCTACCGCGCGCTCTGGCTGGAGCGAAACCCGGGCGGCCCCTCACCGCTCAGCGCCTCCGGCGAGAGCGAGGGTGACCTCGTCCTCTCGAGCGACAAGACCTACGCGGGCGTCGAGGCCGACTGCGCGCACCTGGCGAAGGGCGCCGTTCCTGTCTTCGAGAGCTGCCTGAAGTCCGAAAGCGAATGGCAGAACGTGGCCGGCACCTACCGCTTCCGCCTGCGTGTCCCGCCGCGGCCCCGTCCGGGAGCGAGGCTCGCCGTCCGCGTGCTCGATGCCGGCAGCACGCCTGGCGCGCCGAGGGTGCATGCCAAGGCCCGCGGCGCCGGGGCCGACGTCACGGTCACCGCGCCGGCCACGACCGGGAAGCTGCTGGTCGCCGCGCGCGTGCTCGCCCGCTGGACCGGCGCCCCGCGGCCCGAGCACCTCCGTGTCCGCTTCACGCGCCTGCTCGTCAGGCGTGCGATGGACCCGGGTTGCCCGGACGGCGAGGCCACGTGCGGCTCGAAGGAGACGACCCACGGCGAGCAGGTTTCGAGCGGGCCGGGCGAGTGGAACGTCTACCTCGACGTCGGCGGCCACTGGGCGGTCTGGGGCAACGGGCTTCTCCGGGCGAGGGACGGCCAGGTCTTCCGGCACGGGCCGGTGGTCGACCTCTACGTCGCGCGCGGCAGGCCCTGGAGGCTGTTCGTTTTCACGCGAGAGTGCGACTTCGGCTCGCTCGGCGATGCCGACAGCGCCGAGCACGCGATGACGCCCTGTCCGCGCTCGACGGAGTTCGGGACCTTCGACGGCGACGACGTGCCCGGGTTCGTGCTCAAGCGCTTCCGCTCCCCTGCGGCGTCGATCGGCTCCTACGCGGCGCGGCCCTCGCGGACCGACTCGACCTGCCCGCCCGTGAACCGGCTCGGCTGCTACGCGCTGGATTACGTCGTGAGCAGGGTGGGCAAGCGGTAGGCTCACCCCGACGAAAGGCGGTTTCCACGATGGCCCAACAGCGAAAACCGGATCTGATCGGCAAGCTCACCGACCGCGGCGAGGACGTGGTCGGCCGGATCAACGAGCTGCGACCTGCAGCGCAGAAGGTGGCCGACGCCGCGGCCGCGCTCAAGGAGCGCGCCGACGAGATCCAGCGGCGGCTGCGCGGGCTCGACGAGCTCGAGAAGCGCGTGGCGGCGCTCGAGAAGAAGGTCGACCGGCTCGCGAAGCCGGCCGGGGCGAAGCGCTCGACCGCCAAGCGGACGACGACCTCGCGCGCGAAGAAGACCTAGCTCGGGACCCGCAGGCGCAGGCTTCGCGGGACGACGTCGAACGTCACGGGCGTCGTGCCCGGCTGTTCGCCGTCGAGCTCGACCGGCAGCGGCTCGGCTGCGTCCACCTCGACCGCCTTCCCTCGGAGCAGCTCCGCCTTCGGGTGGGGGAGATGCCGCCCGCGGTAGGTCTTGGGCAGCGTTAGGAGCAGGTCGCGCTTGCTCAGGTCGCCGATGAGGAGGACGTCGAGCAGGCCGTCGTCCGGCTCCGCGTCGGGGCAGATCATCATTCCGCCGCCGAAGTAGCGCCCGTTGGCGACGACGACGTCGTGCATCCGGCCGCTGCGTCGCTCGCCGTCCACGGTCACGCGCACCTCGTCGTTGCGCCAGCGCGCGAACACGGTCAGGGTCGCCCAGAGATACGAGATCTTGCCGCCGAGCGCCTTCGAGCTCTCGTTCGTCCGCTTGGCCACCGCGCCGCTCATGCCGGCGCTCGCGATGTTGGCGAACCAGGACTCGCGCTCGCCCCCGTCCCAGGCGCGGTAGCGGGCGCGCCCCAGGTCGACCTCACGCGTTTGCCCGCCGAGGGCGACCTTCACCGCGTCGTCGAAGCGGCGCGGGATCCCGTAGGTGCGAACGAAGTCCCAGCCGGTGCCGCGCGGGATCACTGCCAGCTCGACGTCGAGGCCGGCGATCCCGTTTGCGATCTCGTTCACGGTCCCGTCCCCGCCGACGGCGACGAGCAGGTCGGCCCGGCCCGCGGCTTCTCGCGCCAGTTCCGTCAGCTCCCCGGGCCGCGTCGAGATCAACGCGTCGCCGTTCAGGCCCAGGGTGGCCGCCCGGTGGGCGAGCTCGGGCCACCGCCGGCCCGTCGAGCCGTTCTCGGCGGCGGGGTTTACGAGGAAGAGCGTGGCGTTAATCGGTGACCGTCTGAAGTGCGACCCGGGTCATGCGGTCGACAGCCGCTCGCAGGTCGTCGTCCGAGATCCGTGCGACCGCCTCACCATGCACGGCGTAGTCGCTCACGGTGAGCAGGCAGCCGGCCTTCACGCCGCGTAGCGCACCGATCGTGAACAAGACCGACGCTTCCATCTCGACTCCGAGGATGCCCCGCTCCGACCAGCGTGTATGTCGGTCCGGGTCGGGGTCGTAGAAGGTGTCGCTCGAGACGATCGGCCCGACTCGGAGCGGCTGGTCCAGCTCCTTGGCAGCGTGCACGGCGCCGTGAACGAGCTCCCAGTCGGCGGTCGGCGTGTGCGGCTCGTCGCCGACGTAGTGGCGGGCGGTGCCGTCGGCGGGGACTGCGGAGACGGCCACGATCAGGTCGCCGAGCTGCAGGTCCGTCTGGAGCCCGCCGCAGGTGCCGACGCGGAGGAACCGCTTCACGCCGAGCTGGACGAGCTCCTCCATCACGATCGCCGCGGAGGGGCAGCCCATCCCCGTGGCCTGCACGGCGACCGGCTTTCCTTTCCACTTGCCGGAGTAGCCGAGCATCCCGCGCTCGCCGTTCCGCTGCACCGGGTCGTCGAAGTAGGTCTCCGCGATGTACTTGGCGCGCAGCGGGTCGCCCGGCAGCAGGCAGGCATCGCCGTAGTCACCCGGCTCGGCGCGGATATGGATCGGCATGGCCGAGAGCCTAAAGTTGAGTCCTTGCCCGCGCTGATCGAACCGACGCTGGACGAGATCCTCGCCTTCTGCGCCGAGGATCCGGTCGAGCGCGTCTTCCTCGAGGACGTTGCCCGGCGCGGGCTCGGCCGCTTCACCGCCGTCGACGGCGACTCGGGGCTGGCGGCGCTCTGTCACGTCGGCTCGAACATCGTCCCCTCGGGCGCCGGCTGCGCGGCGTTCGCAGAGGTCGCTGCCGCCGGCAACGCGCGAATGCTGATCGGCGAGGAGCGTGCGGTCACGGAGCTCTGGGAGACGGCTCGGGCGCAGCTTCCCGAGCCGCGCGAGGACCGGCCGGGCCAGCCGGTCTACGTGATCGAGGAGCCGCCCGAGCCCGGCGGGACGGGGCTGCGGCCGGCGACGCGGGACGACCTCGAGCTGCTTGTGCCCGCCTGCGCGGCCGCCCACTTCGAGGAGATCGGGATCGACCCGCTCGAGCACGACCCGGAGAGCTTCCGCTGGCGGACGCGCATGCAGATCGAGGACGGGCGCTCCTGGCTCTGGCAGGAGGACGGGACGATCCTCTTCAAGTCCGAGGCTTCGGCCTGGACGCCGTTCGCCGTCCAGCTCCAGCAGGTCTGGGTCGATCCGGCCGTTCGCAACCGCGGCTACGCCCAGCGAGGGATGCGGGATCTCTGCCGGCTCCTGCTCGAACGCCTGCCGCGCGTGTGCCTGTTCGTGCGTGCGGAGAACGCGCCTGCGATCCGGGTCTACGAGGCGATCGGGATGCGACGGACGATCTCGTACCGCTCGCTGATCTTCTGACCGCTTTTCGTGACGTTTGCGGCAAGTTGAGAAAACCCCATACGGGGGAGCATCCGGCTCCGGTCAACTGCCGAGAATCGGAGCGTGCGGCGTCTCGGCCTCACTGCGGCTGGCCTGGCGGCCCTGTGCGCGCTTGCGCTCACGCTCGCCACGAACGGGCGCGCGAAGCCCTCGCTCGCGCACACCTGCTCGGCGACCGACCGCCAGTTCATCCAGGAGGCGAAGGTGAACATGACCGCGCTCGGGCTCTGGGGCGATCAGTACGAGAGCGGCGACGCCAAGGCGGCCGACGTCGTGTCCGAGTCGAAGCGCGAGGAGAAGATCCTGGCTGGGATGGGGCCGACCGATCCGTCGCTCGAGCAGACCCGGCGGCTGCTGGTGGGAATGCTCGCCGAGTACGCCAAGGCGTTGCAGATCCAGCAGCGCCACGGGAACGCCGGCCCGCACATGTACCGCGCTTACGGCCTGGCGAACTACGCCCACGACGTCCTCGAGCGGGCGCAGCCGGCCCTTGCTCCGCGCGGCTGCGACCTCAGCGACCTGCTCTGAATCCGCCGGGAGCGGGCCGCGAGGCGCTCTCCGCCGGGCAAAGCCCGGCTCCGGCCGTGAAATCTCACCGACCCTACCTCGGTCTCTAAATTCGGTTCGCCCGGCCTCCTCCCCGAGGCGATCGTAACTGGGAAAGACGCACGTGTCTGTGACGAGGCCGTGCCGAGAGCGTGACACCTCGCCCGCGGGTGCAAGACTGTTCCCATGGCACATTCAGAGCCTGTGAGCAACCCCGTCGACCCGGCCAGACTGCGGGCGAAGGTCGAAGAGCAGATCCGCCGCCACGACCTGATCTCGCCCGGCGGCGAGGTGCTCGCCCTCGTCTCCGGCGGGGCCGACTCGACCTGCCTCTGGCACGCCCTCCGCGAGCTCGGCTACCGCGTCTCCGCCCTGCACGTCAACCACGGGCTCCGTGGCGCCGAGTCCGACGAGGACGCCCGCTTCTGCGGCGACGTTCTCAGCGCCGAGGTCGTCGCGCCGCCACCCCCGGCCCGCCCGAGCGAGGACGCGCTCCGCGAGCTCCGCTACTCCTTCGCCCGCGACCGCCTGCGCGCCACGGGCCACACCGCCTCCGACCAGGTCGAGACCGTCCTCTACCGGCTCGTAGCGCGCGGGGCACCAAAGGGGATCAAGCCCCACCGCGAGGACGGCGTCGTCCGTCCGCTGCTGACCCTCTGGCGCGAAGAGACCGAGGCCTACTGCGCCGCCGTCGGCCTCGAGCCGAGACATGACAGCTCGAACGCCGATACGGCCCGCGGCCTGATCCGCAACGAGATCCTGCCGCTGCTCGAGCGCCTGCATCCCGGAGCCGAGGGCAACCTCCTCCGCCTCGCCGAAGGGCCGCCGCCGAAGCTCGACGCGCTGCTCGCCTCGCGAGCGGGCTCGAAGCGGATCGACCTCGGCCACGGGCTGACCGCGGTCCGCGAGTACGACCGCGTCTGGCTCGAGCAGACCCCGGTCGCGCTCGACGGCAGCGTCCGCTGGGGCGAGTGGCGCATCGAATCCGTGCTCCGAGGGCTTAAGGTACGAAGCTGGCGGCCGGGCGACCGGCTCTCAGGGCGAAGGAAGAAGGTGCAGGACGTGTTCGTCGACGCCAAGATCCCGCGATCGGAACGCGAGGCATGGCCCCTCGTCGTCCGCGGCAGCGAGGTCGTCGCCGTTCCGGGCCTGGTCGATGCACCCGGGATCAAGGCCACCCGCGGATGAGCCAGACCGAGCTGGAGCGCGCCGTCGGCGAGGTGCTGATCGACCAGGAAACCCTGAGCTCCCGGGTCGCCGAGCTCGGCGCCGAGGTCTCGGGCGACTACGAGGGCCGCGACCTGCTCCTGATCGGCGTCCTCAAGGGTGCCGTCTTCTTCATGGCCGACCTGATGCGGCACATCACCGTGCCCTGCGAGGTCGACTTCATGGCGATCTCGAGCTACGGGGACTCGACCGACACCTCCGGAATCGTCCGCATCCTCAAGGACCTGGACATCAACATCGAGGGCCGCGACGTGCTCGTGGTCGAGGACATCATCGATTCCGGCCTCACCCTCTCGTACCTGATGCGAAACCTCGAGTCGCGCGAGCCGGACTCGCTCGAGATCTGCGCGCTGATGACAAAGCCGTCGCGCCGCCAGATCGACGTGCCGGTGCGCTACATCGGCTTCGAGATCCCGGACCGTTTCGTCGTCGGATACGGCCTCGACCTCGCGGAGCGCTACCGCAACCTGCCGTACGTCGCCGTGCTCAGCAACGACCTGCAGCCCGCCGAGATCTAGCCCGGTCTTCCCCGGGGGCTGTGGGATTCATGCCCGCTGGTACCCTTTACCGATAGAGGGCCCGTGAATCGCTTCTTCCGCTCAGCGCTGTTCCCGCTCGTCGTGATCGTGCTGCTCGTCTGGCTGGCGAGCCAGACGCTGATCCCGCATTCGAAGAGCGCGAGGAAGGTCACCTACTCCGACTTCATCACCGCCGTCCACGACGGCAAGGTCAACAACGTCGAGGTCAGCCCGAGCAAGCACTCGATCGCGTTCTCGATCTCCGGGACGAAGTCGACCGTGCACTACCCGGCCGACCAGGCGTGGCCACAGATCCAAACCGCGCTCGAGAACGCGCCCAACCACCCGACCTTCGACTCGAAGGGCACCGGCGGCTTCTCGTGGCTCGGGATCCTCGTCTCGATGCTGCCGTTCGTGATCCTGATCGCCTTCTGGATCTTCCTGATGAACCAGGTGCAGGGCGGCGGCTCGAAGGTGATGAGCTTCGGCAAGTCGCGCGCCAAGCGGATGGCGCCCGACTCGCCCAAGATCGGCTTCAAGGACGTCGCCGGCGTCGACGAGGCGGTCGAGGAGCTCCAGGAGATCAAGGAGTTCCTCGAGAACCCGAAGAAGTTCCAGGCGCTCGGCGCGCGGATCCCGAAGGGCGTGCTGCTCTACGGGCCTCCGGGCACCGGCAAGACGCTGCTCGCGCGGGCCGTCGCCGGGGAGGCCGGCGTGCCGTTCTTCTCGATCTCCGGCTCCGACTTCGTCGAGATGTTCGTCGGCGTCGGCGCCTCCCGCGTGCGCGACCTGTTCGAGCAGGCCAAGCAGGCGTCGCCGTGCATCGTCTTCATGGACGAGATCGACGCGGTCGGCCGGCACCGCGGCGCGGGGCTCGGCGGCGGGCACGACGAGCGTGAGCAGACCCTGAACCAGCTCCTCGTCGAGATGGACGGGTTCGAGCTGAAGGACAACATCATCCTGATCGCGGCCACCAACCGGCCCGACATCCTCGACCCGGCACTGCTGCGCCCGGGCCGCTTCGACCGCCAGATCGTCGTCGACCGGCCCGACCGGATCGGCCGTCGCAAGATCCTCGAGGTGCACGCCAAGGGCAAGCCGATCGCGCCAGAGATCGATCTCGACACCCTCGCGGCCGGCACCCCCGGGTTCACCGGCGCCGATCTCGCGAACCTCGTCAACGAGGCCGCGCTGCTCGCCGCGCGCCGCGGCAAGAAGGTGATCCAGCAGGAGGAGCTCGAGGAGGGGATCATGCGCGTGATCGCTGGCCCCGAGAAGAAGACGCGCCTGCTCTCCGAGGAGGAGCGGAAGATCACCGCGTATCACGAGCTCGGCCACGCGATCGTCGGCCACTTCCTCGAGCACACGGACGACGTCCACAAGATCTCGGTCATCAGCCGCGGCCAGGCGCTCGGCTACACGATCTCGCTGCCGCGCGAGGACCGCTACCTGACGACCAAGACCGCGCTGATGGAGCAGCTGGCGATGACCCTCGGCGGCCGCGCCGCTGAGGAGCTCGTCTTCCAGGAGGTCACGACCGGCGCCGCCAACGATCTCGAGAAGGTCACCTCGACCGCCAAGCAGATGATCATGCGCTTCGGCATGAGCGAGAAGCTCGGCCCGCGCGTGCTTGGCCGGAACCACGATATGCCGTTCCTCGGCCGCGAGATGGGGGCCGAGCCCGACTACTCCGAGGAGATCGCGCGGGAGATCGACGACGAGATCCGGCGCGTGATCGAGGAGGCGCACGACCTGGCCGTCAAGGTGCTCAAGGAGCACATGGCGGATCTGCACCAGCTCTCGGGGATCCTGATCGAGCGCGAGACGATCGACAAGGACCAGTTCGAG
>DASPRN010000010.1:0-2669 GCA_035624425.1 Gaiellaceae bacterium | reverse complement strand
TGGTGATTCACGCGAACGAGACGCTGAGCATTGAGCGACTGATCGATGAGTTGTGGGGGGAGCGTCCCCCCGCGAGCGCTGCCAAGACCGTGCAAGTGCACATCGTGCGTCTTCGGAGGGCGCTGGAGCGGCCGGGGGGAGCTGACGGCGACGTGGTCGTCACCCGCAAACACGGGTATGAGCTCAGGGCCGATCGCGACAGCGTCGACTCGCTCCGGTTCGCACGGTTGTTCGCTGAGGCTCGGGGCGAGCTAGCGGCCCGTCGTTATGAGCGTGCCAGGTCGCTGCTCGAGGGTGCTATGTCGCTGTGGCGCGGTCCGCCGCTCGCCGAGTTCGCCTCCGAGCGGTTCGCGCAGGCCGAGATCGCCCGTCTGGACGAGCTGCGGGTGGGCGCGCTGGAGGACTTCGTCGAGGCGAAGCTCGCTGTGGGCGGCCATGCCGAGGTGGTCGGCGAGCTTGGTGTGCTGATCGCGGAGCATCCGTACCGAGAGCGGCTGCGGTTGCAGCTGATGCTCGCGCTCTATCGCTGCGACCGGCAGGCTGAGGCGTTGCAGGCTTACCAGGATGCAAGGCGCACGCTGGTGGAGGAGCTTGGCATCGAGCCAGGCGAGCGCCTCCGCGACCTCGAACGGGCGATCCTCGCGCAGGATCCGGCGCTGGTCCTCACGAGCGCCGAGAGTGCGACGACGGAGCTCAGGGCGCAGGCTCCGGCTGGCGCGTTTGTCGGTCGTGAGCGCGAGTTGGGTGAGCTGATCGCGGGTCTTGAGGGTGCGTGTGGTGGCCGAGGACGGCTGTTCCTGCTGGTCGGCGAGCCGGGCATCGGCAAGAGCCGCCTCGCCGAGGAGCTGATCGCGCAGGCTGAGGCGCGTGGCACGCGGGTGCTGACCGGCCGCTGTTGGGAGGCGGGCGGCGCGCCCGCGTACTGGCCGTGGACCCAAGCGCTGACCGCCCTGGTGGACGAGGCGGAGCCGCAGGGGCTCCGCGCTCAGCTGGCGCGCGACGGCGCCGAACTTGCGAGGCTGCTCCCGGAACTTCGCGGACGGCTGCCCGACCTTCCCGACCCTACGGACCCGCACGGCGAAGGTGCGCGCTTCCGTCTTCTCGCCGCGGTGGCGGCCTTCCTTCGGAGCTGCGCGGCGTCCAGGCCGCTGGCCATCTTCCTCGATGACTTGCACGCGGCCGATGAGCCATCGCTTCTGCTGCTCCGATTCGTCGTCGGGCAGCTCGCCGAATCAGCGATCCTGATCGTGGGTTGCTGCCGGGATACCGAGATCGGGGCGACACTCGCAGCGACGCTCACCGAGCTCACGCGTGAAGCCGTAACGAGACGGATCGCCCTGAGAGGGCTGAGCGCGACCGACACGTCGCGGCTGCTCGAGGCGACGATCGGACGGGCGCCCGCGGACGAGCTCGCAGCACTGGTGCATGCGGAGACGGAGGGCAATCCGTTCTTCGCGACCGAAATCGGGCGCCTGCTCGGGTCCGAGGACTTAGGCGGGCGCGCCGGCGCGACTCTGCCGATCCCGGAAACAGTGATGGAAGCGGTCGCCAGGCGACTCGAGCGGCAGTCGGGATCGTGCCGGGAGACGCTCGCGCTGGCTTCGGTGATCGGTCGCGAGTTCGATCCCGCCGTCGTCGAAGCGCTCAGCGGCGCAGAGGAGGACGAGCTATACCGCGCGCTCGAGGAAGCGGCCTCAGCGCGACTGCTCGCCAGCTCGCCCGACGCATCCGGGCGACTGCGCTTCTCCCACGTTCTCATCAGGGATGTTCTCTATGAGGGCATCCCCGCGCCGCGGCGGGTGGGCCTGCACCGTGCGATCGGAGCGGCCCTCGAGGTGCTCTACTCCGAGAATCCGGAGCCGCATCTGGCCGAGCTCGCACGCCACTTCCTCGCCGGCGGGAGGCCGGTTCGGTACAAGGCGATCGAGTACTCCCAGCGGGCAGGCGACCAGGCCGCTTCACAGCTCGCTCACGAGGAGGCCGTCCGCCACTACAAGGCCGCGCTCGACGTACTGGACGCGACCGGATCGGGCGACGCCGACACGACCTGTGCGCTCCTGCTCTCGCTCGGTGAGGCGCTAAACCGCGCCGGAAGCAGCCCGGAAGCCAAGGAAGTGCTCAGGCGGGCCGCGACACTTGCCGAGCGGACCGGCAGGACCGACCGGCTCGCTCGCGCGGCGGTCGAATACGGCGGACGGTTGGCGTGGTCGCGTGCGAGCACCGACCCGTTCCTGGTGCCGCTCCTCGAGCGCGCCCTTGCAGCGATCGGCGAGGCCGACAGCACCGAGCGGGTGAAGCTGCTCGCGCGACTCGCGACAGCGATCCGCGATGACCGCTCGCGCGCCCGCAGGGTTCGGATCGCCGAGGAGGCGGTCCAGATCGCGAGGCGGCTCGAGGACCCGGAGACGCTCGCGTTCGCGCTCGAGGGCCACTGGACCGCCGTCGAAGGCCCCGACACCGCGGGCGGCGGTATCGAACCGGGCGCGATGCTGGTCAAGCTGGGAGAGCAGACGCGCGATAGGGAGCGTGCGCTCGCCGGCCACCAATACCGGCTGAACGGTTTCTGGACGCTCGGGGACCGAGTCGGTGTCGACGTCGAGCTGGACGCGATCGCGTCACTCGCGGACGAGCTGGGCCAGCCGACCCAGCGCTGGGTCCTCGGCACCGAT
>DASPRN010000113.1:0-9801 GCA_035624425.1 Gaiellaceae bacterium | reverse complement strand
CCCTCCATGAACGCGACCTTCTGCGGCGGGTCCTCGAGCCGCGAGGGCACGAGCAGGGGGCGGAGGCCCACGAGCAGCGAGCGCTCTGCCACGCGTGCCGCCCGGTTGGCCGAGCGCACCGAGGCGAAGGTTGCCAGCGCCAGCACGAGCGTTCCGGCAGCGGTCGCGAGCGCCGAGATCGTCACCCAGTCGGCCGCGAGGATCACGGGCGCACCTTACGGAGCGCCGGCCCGAGCGCCTGGCCGCCCTTCAGCACCGGCTCGAAGAGATCGCCGTCGCGCTCGACCCGCAGGAGCGCCTCGCGCATCCCGAAGTCGCGCGGGCGCACCTTCTCGTGGAGCTCCTCCCAGCGGAGCGGCGTCGAGACCGGAGCGCCGGGCTTGGGCCGCACCGAGTAGACCGAGGCGATCGTCTTGCCGTGCCCGTTCTGGCGGTGGTCGACGAGCACGCCGCGCCGCTTGCGCTTCAGCCACTCCGTCGTCACGAGCCCGGGGTTCTCGGCCTCGAGCCCGCGCGAGACCAGCTCGGCGAAGTCGTAGGTGTCCCGGTACGACGAGCGCCGCGCGATCGGCACGAGCACGTGGATGCCGTCCGCCCCGCTCGTCTTCACGTAGGACCGAAGCTCGAGCCGCTCCAGCGCCCCGCGGATCAGGTGGGCGACGCGGATCGCCTGCACGAACCCGTTCCGCGACTCCGGCGGGTCGAGGTCGAAGACGACGTAGTCCGGCCGCTCGGGCTTGTCGACGCGCGAGTACCAGGCGTTCATGTCGATGCAGTTCATCTGAACCATCCATACGGCTGCGGCCGGCTCGTTCACCAGGGCGAAGTCGACGAGACGGGAGCCGCCTTCACGCGGCCAGGTCCGGAACTCCCGCGTCGGCACCCACGCCGGCTTCCCCTTCGGCGCCTGCTTCGCGAAGTAGGGCTGCTCGTCGATGCCGTGCGGATACCGCTTGAGCGTGAACGGCCGGTTGCGCAGATGCGGCACGATCGCCGGGCCGATTGCGGCGTAGTACTCGGCCACGTCACCCTTCGTCACGCCGTCCGCGGGAAACAGCACGCGGTCGGGATTCGTGAGCCGGACGGTGCGGCGGCCGACCCGCAGCTCCTCGTTCATGCCGCGAGTCGCGTCCAGGTGAGCTCGTGCCTGAGGGGGAGGGTGTACGGACCGGCGAGGAGCGGTCGCGCTTGCGCAAGGATCGTCTCTCGCTCGACCTCCGGGAGCAGCGCGAACGAGCTCGTCGTCGAGTACATGGCCAGCAGCTCGTCCGGCCCGACCTCGATCGCCTCGTCGAGCCGCTCGCGACGAAGCGGCTCGAAGGGCGAATCGTCGAATGCGCTCTCCCACGGCACCGGCCGCAGTGACCGAAACCGCTGGTAAGGCTCGTCGAGCAACGTCTGCGCGTCATCGGGGAGGGACGGCTCCGTCTCCCACCAGTGCGTCGAGACGACGGCCAGCCCTCCTCGCGGACGGAGCACGCGCGCGAGCTCGCCGATCGCCGCCGCGTGGTCGAACCAGTGGAACGCCTCACCGACGAACGCGGCGTCGACGCTCGCGTCCTCGAGCGGGATCGCCTCCGCGGTGCCGGGCAGCGCGGTTCCGTGCAGCGCCCGCATCCGCTCGTCCGGCTCGACCGCGATGACTTCCGCGAAACGCCGCCGCAGCTCAGCAGTCAGCCGGCCCGTGCCGGCCCCGAGATCGAGGACTCGCGACGAGACATCGAGCTCCAGCTCTTGCTGGGCACGGTCGAGCAGCGCCTGCGAGTACGGCGGCCGCACGCGGTGATAGGTCTCGGCGACGTTGCCGAAGCTGAAGCGCAGCTCAGACACGACGCGTCCAGTGCGCGACGGTCCGGAAGCGGCGCCGGATCTCCTGCGGCGGGATCAGCTCGCGGAGCCGCCCGGCGAAGGCGGCCCGGTCTTCCTCGGGCTGGATCGCGATCGAGCTGACCGAGAGCATGTTCGCGATCCACTCCTCGCGGCTGTTCACGAGCCAGCGCTCGACCTCGGCCTCGCGCAGCGGCTCGAACGGCCCCTCCTCGAGAGGACCCCGCCAGTCGCCCGAGAGCACCTTGCCGAGCCCCGGCTCGCCGCCGCGCGCGAACGCCTCTTCGATCGCCGCCTCGGCCTCCTCGCCCATGCTCGGGTACTCGACCGGGATGTTCCAGAGGATCACCAGCGCGCCGCGCGGCCGCAGCACGCGCTCGATCTCGGCGACTGACTCCTTGCCGGCGAACCAGTGGAACGCCTCGCCGGAGAAGACGGCGTCGACCTCGTCGTCGCCGAGCGGGATCGACTCTCCGCTCCCGGCGAGCGACTCCGCGCCCGGGACGACCTCCTCGAGCACCGCCCGCATCGCGTCGTCCGGCTCGACCGCGACCACTCGCGTGAACCGCGGCACGAGCGCGCGGGTCAGCTTGCCCGTGCCCGCGCCGAGGTCGAGCACGGACGCCTCCGGCCCGAGCCCGAGCTCGCCGACGACCCGGTCGAGCAGCTCCTCCGGCCAGCCCGGCCGGCCGAGCTCGTACTCCCGTGCGGCGCGCCCGAAGGCGTCCGGAGGTGCCTCGCGCCTAGCCAACTCCGGCGAGAAGGGACGCGCGCTGCTCCTTGACCATCTCGCGGGCGATCACGAGGCGCTGGATCTGGTTGGTGCCCTCGTAGATCTGCGTGATCTTCGCGTCGCGCATCATCCGCTCGACGGGGTACTCCTGGATGTACCCGTACCCCCCGAGGATCTGGACGGCGTCGGTGGTGACGTCCATCGCGACGTCGGTGCAGTAGAGCTTTGCCATCGCCGAGATCTTGGTCAGCTCGGCTCCGTCCGCGCCCTCGTCGATCAGCGCGCCGCAGCGGTAGAGGAGGCCGCGCGCCGCCTCGCACTTCGTCTCCATGTCGGCCAGCATCGCGGCGATCAGCTGGTGCTGGGCGATCGGCACACCCATCGTCTCGCGCGTCCTCGCGTACTCGAGCGCGTAGTCGGTCGCGCCCTGCGCCAGCCCGAGGCCCTGCGCGCCGATCCCCGGCCGCGAGCGGTCGAGGATGCGCATGGCGATCCGGAAGCCCTCGCCCTCCTCGCCGAGCAGGTTCCCGGCCGGGATGCGGCAGTCGTCGAAGAAGATCTCGCCGGTCGTCGATCCCTTGATCCCCATCTTCGGCTCGATCCGGCCGACCTCGAAGCCCGGCGCGTCCGCCTCGACTACGAAGGCGGAGATGCCCGCGTGGCCGGCGTCCGGGTCGGTCTTGGCGAAGACGACGTAGACGTGCGCGACGCCCGCGTTGGTGATGAAGCGCTTGCCGCCGCTCAGCACGTACTCGTCGTCCTCGCGCCGGGCCTCGGTGCGCATCGCGGCCGAGTCGGAGCCCGAGCCGGGCTCGGTCAGGGCGTAGGCCGGCAGCCACTCGCCGCTGGCGAGGCGCGGCAGCCAGCGCTGCTTCTGCTCGTCGGTGCCTGCGAGCTTGATCCCGAGCGAGCCGAGCTCCTGCACTGCGAGGATCAGCCCGGTCGTCGCGCAGACCTTCGAGAGCTCCTCGATCGCCACGAGCACCATCAGCGCGCCGGTACCGGTGCCGCCGTGCTGCTCTTCGAACGGCAAGCCGAGCAGGTCGTGCTCGCGCATCAGCTCGACCATGTCCCAGGGGAACTCGGCCGACTTGTCGATCTCGGCAGCGCGAGGCGCCACGCGCTCGCGGGCGAGGTCGCGCACGAGGTCGCGAAGCTCGCGCTGCTCCTGGCTCAGCGGGTCGCTCGGCACGCCGTGAGTCTAGTCGTGGCCTCGACCGAAGCTCAGCCCGCGTACTCGAAGTCGCTCTCGTAGCCGCACTTGCCACGGAACGAGAACTCGAGAGCCTCGTCGTTCACCTCGAGGCTCTCGGCCACCACCTCGCGCCCGTTGCGCTCGTGGCCGGGGATGACGCACGTCACCGTGTGCTGCTCGTCGAACGGGTGGGCGATGCGGACGTAGACGTACCGCCCGGCCCGGAACCAGCCGCGGCCCGGCACGTGCTCGATCTCGATCTGCGCCGGCCGGACCGCGAGCTGCCGGCTCGCCTTCCAGGCCCAGGGGAAGTGCTCGACCTGCGACCCGGGAGCGCGGCCGGTGAAGATCGCCTCCAGCGCCTCGCGCTGCGCCTCGTCGGCGCGCTCGTCCAGGTAGGCGACGAAGCTCCACGGCGAGCCCTCCTCGTCGTCGCTGTAGGACGTGGCCAGCACGACGCCGAGCCCGGCCAGGTCGACCCCGTCGGCGTGCCCTTCGAGGATCCGCCAGGAGAGCGCGCCCAGGCAGACGCCGTAGGTCGAGCGCCCGCCCATCGTGCCGTCGATCCGGCGGCACGGGCAGATCGCCTCGCAGTTGCAGGACTCGAGGTACGAGCCTGCGATCCGCCAGCTCACGGGCTCATCCTCATCGGCGCGGGCCGGGTCAGCTGCGGCACGTGGCCCGGCGTGAAAGCGACCAGCGCCCCGAGCACGACGAGGGCGAGTGCCAGGACACGCGCCACGCGCTGTCCATGCGGGAGCGCCTTCTCGGCGAAGATCGCCGCGGCGACGAGCGCCGTCCAGAACAGGCTCATCACGCCGAGCGCGAACAGCGCCAGCATCAGGCCCCAGCAACAGCCGACGCAGAGGAGCCCGTGCTCGGTGCCCATGCGCAGCGCACCGTGCTCTCGTCCTCGAACGATGTAGCCCAGCGGGCTGCGGCAGTGGCGCAGGCAGGCGTCCTTCAGCGGCGTCAGCTGGTAGATCCCGGCCGCCGCGATCGCGGCGCCGGCGAGGTACGGCCCACCGCGCTGCCAGCTGAGCCAGCCGAACCCCGCGCGCGCCACGAGTCGGTACGCGCCGTAGGCGGCAAGCCCGTAGAGCGTCCAGGTAACCAGGTACCCGCCGACGAAGGTCACGGTTCGCCGAGCGCGGAAGAAGTGCGCGTAGGCGAGCACCATCGGCGCCGCGGAGGGCAGCATCATCGCCGCGGTCATCGTCACCCAGATCCCGAGGAACCAGCCGAGCCCGCCGAGATCGGTCCCCGGGCCGGCGTCCATCCCGCGCATCCGCTGGACGGTCACGACCCAGGCCGCCAGAGCCCCGGCGAGGAGGACCACCACCGTCGCCACGGGCCGCACTCTCATCCGTGGAAGACGGCTTCGATCGTTGTTGCCGTCCGGATCGCGCACCACCGCGATCATCTTCCCTTCTTCGAGCGGACGTCACGCCGAGAGACGCGTTCCCGGCGTGACGTCCTTTCCGCAGAGTTACTGGCTTAGAAGTGGCAGTTCAGCGGATCGGGCTCGTCGATCCGGCGGACCGCGTCCTTCGGCAGGAACTGAACGGCGATCGTCTCGGCGTTCACGGTCCCGTTGTTGCGGAGCATGTGCACGTCGGAGCCGCCCGCGTCGGTGAACGACTGGCCCGCGCTGTACACGTGCGGCGTGCAGTTCGGGTCGTCGCCGAGGTAGTTGGTGATCTGCCCGGCGACGACGAAGATCAGGCTCGGGCCCGCGTGCGAGTGCCAGCCGGTCGTCCCGCCGGGAGTGAACGTGTTGTCGATGACGTAGAGGTCGGAGAACCCGTGCGTGTGCACTCGCGCACGCCATCCTCCCCCAGGCTGCTTGGCGTGGCCAAAGAGAGCCACCGGTGGGACGGCCAGGGCCTTCCCCAGCGTTGTGGTCGACTGCCCTCCGGCGGGTGTGGCAAGGACGTTCCCGACGTACAGGCCCACTGCAACCAGCGCCGCCAGTGGAACCAGCGCCCATTTGTACTTCATCGTTGCTCCTCTCTTTCTTGGGACGAGACCGCCTCCACCACCCTGATCGCGTCGAGCTGTGCACGTTCGGCCGCGAGGGCCGCCTCACGGCCCGAGGGTGCCTCGAAGACGAAGAAGCAGATCTCGTCCTCGAGAACGTGGATGGAACGGTCGAACCGGACGTGCGTGGACTCCCGTGCAAGCTCCTCGGCGGCCGAACGCGCCCGCCGGTCGTGCGCAACCCGCTCTGCGGTCGCGCCGCGGGCGAGATAGGTCTCGACGAGGTAGCGCTTCATTCGGCCTCCCGATCGCTCACAACACGTCGAGGGTCTCAGGCGGCAGCCCACGGCAAAAGCTGGAAATCCCTACAGTTTGCGCTCCTGGCCGCGGGTCTTTAGCGCTCGCGGGCGAGCCGCCCTGCGAGCTCGCCGCGAGAGCGCACCCCGAGCTTGCGGTAGACGCGCGTGAGCGCTCCCTCGACGGTGTGCTCGGTGACGAAGAGCGCTGCCGCGACCTCGCGGTTGGTGTGCCCCTCGGCGACGAGCCCGGCGATCCGGCGCTCGCTCTCCGTCAGGTCGCCGCGCGAGGGTGCTCGGCCGCCGATCCGGCCGAGGTCGGCGCGGGCCTTCTCCGCCCAGAGCGGGGAGCCCAGCTGCTCGAAGGCGGCCATGGCCTGCTCGAGCGTGGCGCGGGCGGAGGCCCGTTGCTTCGCCCGCCGCTGCGTCGCCCCGAGGGCGAGCAGCGTGCGGGCGCGCTGGAACGGGTCCTCGGTCCTCGCATGCTCTCCGAGTGCGTCTTGGAAGCTCACCAACGCGCCGTCGAGCTGACCCCGCGCCGCGAGGAGCAACCCTCGAGAGCGCGCGAGGATCGCGAGCGTCGAGGCCCGGTCGAGCCTCTCGGCCCGTTCCTGCCAGGTGGCGATCACGTCTTGGGCCTCGTCGAGCTCGCCCGCGCCGACGAGCGCCTCGAGGTAGTCGCCGAGCTCCATGCGTTGCGCCGGCTCGAGCATGAAGGCGGAGCGCAGCTCGTACGAGCGCCTGAGCTGCGCGAGCGCCGCGCCCGGGTCGCCGAGCGAGAGCTCGATGAAACCGATGATCCACAGCGAGCCCGACACCGAGATGCGAATGCCCATCGCCTCGGCCTCCGCCAGATCGCGCTCGGCCCCGGCGCGCGCCTCGTCGACCCGGCCGCGGTGCGCGGCGACGAGCTCGCCGGGGAAGCCGTCCCCGGGCATGACGCCCCCGAGCTGCGTCCGGATATCGAACGACTCGGCGGCGTACCGTTCGGCTGCATCCCAGTCGCCTGCACGCCACTCGAGGAGGCTCAGCCACCAGGTGACCGTCGACGCCCCGTCCGCGTTGTCGCGCCCCGTGTGTGCGTCGTAGAGCTCGTGCAAGAGCTCTCGCGCCTCACTCAGATCCGCCGCGAGCACCAGCTGCCGCGAGAACAGGTCCGTCGGCCCTCGGTCCAGCGGCCAAGCCGGCAGCGACCGCTCCAGCGCCATCGCCTCTTCCATCTGCTCGCGCTGAATGCCGTGGCCCGCCCGGAAGCTCCAGTCGCCGAAGGCGGCGAGCGCCCGGCAGCGGATCTCGGGGTCGTCGGTTCGTGACGCAGCCCGGACGGCCAGCTCGGCGTGGGCGAGCCCGGCCTGGGCGCCTTCGTCCCAGGCCATCGAGAGCGCGAGACGGGTGTGAATCGTCGCGGTGAGCGCGTCGTCTCCGGCGGCCTCGGCGAGCGCCTCGCGGTACAGCGGCACGGTCGCCCGCGGGTCGTCCTGCACGTCGGCGAGCCGGACGAGCGCCTCGGCCCGCTCGACGCCCCTCGACGCCTCGTCTCGCGCTCGTTCCAGGAGCTCGATCGCGCGGTCGGCGTCCCCGGCGAGGTCGTGCAGCTCGGCGGCGACGAACAACCGTCGCCTGGCCTCCGCCGGATCCTCCGAGGGCGTGAGCCGCAAGGCCTGCTCCGCCAGATCGGCGGCCGTTGCAGGAGCGCCGCGCTCGAGCGCCGCACGCGATGCCTCCTCGAGAATCGCCGCGGTCGCGCCGTTCGGCTCCGCCGTCGCCAGTGCGAGGTGGCGGGCACGCTCCTCTGCCGTCGGAACGGCGTTCGCCAGCCGCCGGTGCAGCGCCCGGCGCCGCGACGGGGTCAGGTGGGCGACGACCGCCGACCCGAGCAGCGGGTGGGTGAATCGCAGGCGTTCCCCGTCGAGCTCCAGGATCCGCGCCGCCCTGGTCTCGGCCAGACCGGCCTCGGTGCCGGAGCCGACGGCCGCCTCGACCACGGCGACGGTCGGCTCCGCGAGCGTTGCCACCGCCTCGGTCACGTTGAGGGCGTCGTCCCCGAGATCCTCGAGGCGGGCGCGCAAGAGCTCGTCCAACGCGGTCGGGATCGGAAGCTCCTCTCCGGGGTGAAGCGTTCCTCCTCGCCGCTGCAGCGCGATGGCGAGCTCGAGGGCGAAGAACGGGTTGCCGCGTGAGGTCTCCCACAGCTTGATCAGCGTGGGCCGCGAGAACGTCGCCTCGACCCTCGTGCGGAGCAGCTCGTGTGTCGCGCCGAGGCTCAGGCCCTGCAGGGTGACCGTGTGCAGGCGCTCGTGGCCGACCGCACGGCGAACCCACTCCGGAGCCTCGCCACGGACCGCGAGCACGACGGCGACCCTCGCGTCGTCAAGCCGGCCGAGGACATGACGAAGCGCCGAGAGCGACGCCGCGTCGAGGCTCTGGAGGTCGTCGATCGCGATGCAGAGCGGGCTCTTGCGAGCGAGTAGCCGGACCGCTCCGAGGGCGGCGGCCGCGACCGCGCGCTCGTCGGCCGGGAGCTCCGAATCGCCCAGCAGCAGCGCGGCTGCGAGCGCGCGGCGCTGGATCGGCGGTAGCTGCTCCAGCACGTCGCCGGCGACGGCGCCGAGCAGGTCGGTCAACGCCAGAAACGAGAATCCGGCCTCCGAGTCCGAGGGTCGAGATCGCAGGACCCGATACCCACGAGCTGCCGCAGACTCGACCCCGGCGAGCCACAAGGTCGTCTTGCCGGCACCGGGCTCGCCGCTGACGACGGCGACCGCCGGAAGCCTCTCGGGCGCGTCGAGAAGATCGACGAGAGTCGCGAGCTCCTCTTGCCTGCCGACAAGCTGCGGAACGCCGACTGCCATGCAGTGCTCCTTTTCGGCGATCTTACGGCCCGGTGAGCGGCACGTCGGCCCGAAGCGCGCGCCGGAGCCGGAGACCCGGATCGTCACGTGATCGATCACTAGAGTCACGGGCAATGATCCTCGAGAACGGCGTGATCCGGACGCTCGACCCGTCGCTGCCGGTCGTGCGCTCGCTCGCGATCGCGGGCGACCGGGTCGCGGGTGGCGTCGGCACGCACGAGACCGCGCTTCCAGGCCCGGAGCGGATCGACCTCGGCGGGCGCTGCGTCCTGCCCGGCTTCACCGACGCGCACGTGCACTTTCCGACCTGGGCCGTCGCGCAGGACGAGGTGCGGCTCGAGGACACGCACTCGCTGGACGAGGCACTCGCGCGCGTGCGCGAGGCGCTGCCCGGCGCGACAGGCGCCTGGCTCCGCGGCCGCGGCTGGCGCAGCGGCGACTGGTCGCCCGCGGTCGAGCCGACCAAGGAGGCGCTGGACGAGATCGTCTCCGACCGGCCGGTGGCGCTGATGGCCCGCGACTCGCATTCGCTCTGGCTCAACTCGGTCGCGCTCGCGCGCGCGAACGGCGACCTCCAGGTTCCCGGCGGCGTCGTCGAGCTCGACGAGCGCGGCGAGCCGACCGGCGTCCTGCGCGAGGAGTCGTGCTGGCACTTCCGCGACGCCTACGTCGACATCCCCGACGACGAGTACGTCGAGGCGATGCGCGCCGGAGTCCGGCTCGCAGCCTCGCGCGGCGTGACCGCTGTGCACGACAAGGACGGCTGGCTCGGCGCGCTGCGCTTCTGGCAGCGGCTCGAGCAGGAAGGGGCGCTCGGCCTGCGCGTCTGGCAGTCGCTGCCCGCCGAGAAGGCGGAAGAGCTGGAGGACGCCGACCTCCGCAGCGGCTTCGGCGGGCCGCTCCTCAGGCTCGGCTACC
>DASPRN010000110.1:0-36148 GCA_035624425.1 Gaiellaceae bacterium | reverse complement strand
GCCCGGTCTGCTGGTGCGGCAGCTTCACGAACAGCGGCATGAAGGCGATGTCCTGCAGGTTCCCGGGCGTCGGCCTGCGCCTCGGCTCGCCGGTGCGGTAGCTGACGCCGTGGTCGGCCGTGACGATCACGAGCGCCCGGTCGTAGATCCCCTTCGCCTTCAGCCGGCGGACGAGCAGCCCGAGCGCGCGGTCGGTGTACTCCGCCTGGAGCAGGAAGCGCTGGTAGCCCTGGATCGCCGGCCAGTCGCCCTGCGGGACGTTGTGGTCGATCCCGCGCAGGAGCGGCGCCTGAACCCCGTAGCGCCGGCCGGAGGGCAGGTACAGGTAGGGCACGTGCGGCAGCAGCGAGTGGAGGACGTACAGCGTCGGCTTCCCCTGACGGCTGAACGTCGAGGCGAACCTGCAGACGTTGCGCCCGCACGGCTCGAGCGGCCCGCCCGCCTGCGGCTTCTCCGGGGCCTCGGCCTTGCCGAAGTTCCCCCAGCTGTCGCTGATCGCCGGGATCTCCTCCGAGTACGGCTCCGGCAGCAGCAGGTGCAGGTAGACGACGGACGCGTCGTTGGCGAGCGAGCCCGTCGCGTCGGAGACGGCCGAGGGCGAGGCGCCGCGCACCTCCTTGCAGAGCTTCTGCGGGCAGAGCTGCGTGAGCGACTCGACCGCCCGCACCCGGTAGCTGCCGCCGAGAAGCGTGAAGACGTTGTTCGGGTGGTCGGCGTAGATCGGCAGGAGCTGGTGGCCCTTGGGCGGCAGGATCCCGGTCAGGAGCGCGGGGACCGCCTGCTCGGTGAGCCACTGGACGGTCGTCGCGCTGTGGTACCAGGTCGACTGCCGGGCGAGGGCGGCGAAGTTCGGGTAGCGCGCGGCGTCGATTCCCTCGTCGCGGTTCATCAGCGCGACCGGGTTGAACTCGTCGAAGACGATCAGCACCACCGGTGTGGTCGAGTTGATCCGGTGCTCGGCGACGTGCGGGTGCTTGACGAAGACGAGCTTCGACGCGTCCGAGTCGAAGAGGAACAGGGCCAGGAAGATGAACGGCACGGGCGCCAGCACCGTCAGGAAGGAGCCCGCCGGCGACGAGCGCCGGTAGAGCAGCGCGCCGAACACGCCGACCCCGGCGGCGAGAGCCAGCGCCGAGGCACCCGAGAGCGACGAGCGGTTGGTGAGCACGTGCAGCACGATCACCGCGACGAGCCCGGCGACGAAGAAGACGTGCAGCACGTCGGCGGCGCGGCGGCTGAACACGCGGACGAGCAGCTCGGCCGCGAGCAGCACCGCGGGCGGCACGAACACGACGAAGAGCGCGAAGAGGACGATCTGCGTGCTCGTCGAGCGCCGCGCCGTGAAGAACTCCGGGTTGCGGCCGAGAATGTCGAGCAGCGGCTCGGCAAGGGCGAAGCACGAGAGGACGGTCAGGCGCGCGCCGTGGACGAGCGCCGTGCGGAGGAGGCCGGGCTCAGTGCTTCGCGCGGGCAAGGTAGAGCGTCCGCTTGCCCTCGGCGAGCGCTTCCGACCGAATGACGTCGAACCGCTCGGCGAGGCAGCTCTCGAACCAGTCGGAGCGATAGTCCGGGTGGTCGTTCGGCCGCTTGCGCGCAAGCAGGCGGTGGGCCATCGGGTCGTCCGGCGCCACCCACTCGATCACGAGCGAGCCCGTGTTCGCGCGCAGCCAGTCGAGGAACTCCGCGATCGGCACGTTGCCGGCGATCGAGACGTGGTGGATGAGCGCCAGGCAGAGCGTCAGGTCGGGCCGGCCGCGCCTGGGCAGGTGCTGCCGCTCGCTGCCGCTCCAGCCGAGGGCCGGCGGCGGATCGACGATGTCGACGTTCAGCGGCAGGATCTTCCGGTCGCCCTCGTCCTTGAGCTTGCGGTAGAGCCGGTCGACGACCGCGCCGTCGGCGTCCATCGCAACCACGTGCTCCGCGTACTCGGCGGCGATCCGCGAGTGAACGCCCTCGTTGCAGCCGATGTCCCAGACGAGGTTCGGCAGCTCGCTCGCGGCCGCGTCGGTGACGAAGCGGGCCTTGCGCTCGGCGTCGTCGGCCGAGTAGGTGGTCTCGAGCCCGTAGTCCGTCCACACGGTGCGGGCGCCCTTCCAGTCGAGGCGCCCAATCAGCCGCTCGAGCCCCTTGACGTTGGCCACGATCAGCTCATGCTTGAAGCCGGCCTTCTGCAGCTCGCCCACGGCGTCGGCCTCCTTCTCCTCGTAGCGCTGCTCGAGCCGGTCGTGAAGGACGACGTGCGTCAGCGTGCCGCGGCGGAAGCGGTCGCGGAACGAGAGCAGGTTCCGCATCTCGTGCGGCGTGATCCCGCTCAGGCTCCCGCGCAGCCACGGCTGGAAGGGCACGTCCTTCCAGGCTTGCAGGAGCAGCGGGTAGAGAAAGAGCATGCAGAACTGGCGGTAGCCGGCCCAGGGCTCGCCCTCGCGCAGCGGCTCGAACGAGCCGACGTCGATGAACACCGGCGCGGCGCCCTGGAACTGGACGTTGTACGGCGTCGAGTCCTTGAGGATCAGCCCGGACTCGAGCGCGCGGCGGAGGATCCCGAGCTGGAGCAGCGCCGCGTCGCGCAGCATCTCGAAGCTCCACTCGTACGGGTACGAGACGAACGGGATCACGTCGTGTTCGAGCACGCCGGCGACACCGCCGTGGATCGCCTCCGGGAAGCTCGCGGCCTCCTCGACCTCCTCGGTCGCGACGAGCCGGCCCTCGTCGACGAGCTCCTGGAAGAGCGGCGACGACGAGAGCTGCCGCCAGTCGGCGAGACCCTGCTCGCTCAGCAGCCGCAGGACGCGGCCGTCGGTCGTGAAGACCCGGCTGTCAGGGTCGCGAAAGGACCCTGGCTCGAGACCCGAGAGCGTGCCCGCCGCGTCCGTCACGTCGCGCGGCGTCAGCTCGGCGTGCTCTCGTCCTCGGCGGAGGGCTTCCCGATGTGGAGGAACCGCTTCAGGCGGCGCCAGTAGACCTTCGTGACGACGCCGACGGCCGCAACGCCGCCTGCGAGCGCCTGCAGAAACAGGCTGCCGCTACCTGGATCGATGTAGCCGAGAGGAGTCTCCATGCCCCGGCCGACAGGGTACGAGGTTCGTCGGCCATCCGCAAGCGGGAGGGTTCGCGCAGGGCTTTGCGGGTAGAATGCGAACCTGCAAATGCGACCCGACGACCCCCTCAGTACCGGTGCCAAGCCTGCCACGCATCAAGCGCCAGAGGCCATCGACGCCCAGCCGGGAGGTCCTGCCGCGGCCTGAGCCGCGGATCACTGAGCAGAGCGCGCACGGCCTGACGTGGATTCACGTCGACGCGCCAACGAGTGACGAGGCAACCCGCCTGGCCGACCGCTTCGGCTGGCACCCGCTCGACATCGAGGACGTGCTCTCGAAGCGGCAGCGTCCGAAGATCGACGAATACGCCGAGGAGGGCTACCTCTTCGCCGTCCTCCACTTCCCGGTCTACGACAAGGCCGTCCAGCGCCTGAACGCAGCCGAGCTCGACTTCTTCATCGGCCAGGACTACCTGGTCACGATGCCGAGCACCGAGCTGCTCCCGGTCACGCGCCTCTTCCGGCGCTGCGAGGAGGAGGAGGCGCTGCGCGAGCAGCTCTTCTCGAAGGGCTCGGGCTACCTGCTCTACCACGTGCTCGACGACCTGTTCGACTACTGCTTCCCGATCCTCGACAAGATCGGCTACAAGCTCGACTCGATCGAGGACGACATGTTCGAGGGCTACGCCGAGGACGTCGTCCGCGACATCTCGAACGCCAAGCAGGAGATCATCTCCTACCGCAAGATCATCAAGCCCGAGCGCTCGACGCTACGGCTGCTCGAGCGGCGCACGCAGCGCTTCCTCCCCGAGGAGCTCGACATCTACTTCGACGACATCGTCGACTCGAGCGAGCGGATCTGGGACCTGCTCGACAACTTCAAGGAGGTCGTCGAGGCACTCGAGTCAACGAACGAGCAGGTGCTCTCACACCGGTTCAACGACGTTCTCCGCATCCTCACCGTTTTCAGCATCGTCTTCCTTCCCGCGACCCTGATTGCGAGCATCTGGGGCATGAACGTCGGGCTGCCCGGCGGCGGGGATCCGGCGTTGGCGACGACAACCATCTTTTGGATCATCATCGCCGCCTCGGTTGCCATCGTGGCTGGAATGCTGGCGTACTTCCGCTACAAGCGGTGGCTCTGACGTAGGCTCAGGGCGATGAGGTCGTTCGGCGCTGCGGTTGCGCTGGCCTTCGTCTTCACGGGAAGCGCGCAGGCCGAGCTGGTCGCGCGCCACGTGCAGGACGGGATGCTGGCGCTCGGCAGGGACGGCACGCCCTACGTCGCCTTCGTCCGGGGCAGCTCGCTGGAGGTCACCGAGCGCACCGGGTCGGGCCGCTGGCGCACCTCGAAGGTTGCGAGCGTCTCGCCCGGGTCGGTCCTCGTGGACTTCGCCACCGGCCGCGCCGGGCCGGTCGCCCTCGTCGAGCGCGCGGATGCGCGGACGCTCCTGCTCGCCCGCGCCTCCGGTCCAGGCTGGGTCTCGAGCCGGCTCGTCAGCAGGCTCCCGGCCGGCGTCAGCCTCGGCTGGCCGGGCCTGATCCTCGACCGTCGCGGCCTGCCGGTCGTCGCTTACACGCGCTGGCACCAGGCGTCGCGCAAGAGCACGCTCTACCTCGCCCAGGCAGATTCGGCCGGCCGGCTCCGCTCGGCGCCGCTCACGAGCGAGGGCTACCCGCGCAGCTACGTCGCGCCGCCGGCGGTGCCGCTCGTCTCGCACGGCGAGCTCCACGTGATCGAGTCGTACGGGATCGACGGCGCGGTCGGCACGATCGAGTGGTACCCGCACCGGAGGACGTGGACCGGCCAGTTCCTCGACGGCGGGATCGGCGACTACCCGGTCGGCCGCCTCCTGGCCACCGTCGGCCGCGGTGGCACCGTGTACGCCGCCTGGTGCGAGGCCCTGCTCGGCATTGGCGAGTTCCCGGTGACGGTCGCGGTGCACGGACACATGATCAGCTCGACCTTCGTCGTCAACCGCGCCCTCGCGACCGCCCTCGTCGCGGCGGCGTCCGGCCCCGAGGTGGCGGTGAACGAATGGCGCTCCGCGGCCGACCTCGACGTGCCGGGCAACGGCATCGACTGGGCCGGAGAGGTCGTCGGCCACGGGCGGCGGATCGAGCTCGACGGCTGGCTTGCCGGGCTGAGGCGGACGCCGACCGGCGGGCGCGACCTGCTCCTCGCCGGACCCTCCGGCCTGGCCTGGTTCCGGGCTCCGCACCCGCTCGCCGTGCGCACGACCGTGGACGCGGTAGAGCAGGACAACGGGAGCGTCCTCGTCAGCGGCCGCGTCCGCGACCTGAGCGGAGGCAAGGTCCTCGTCTACCGCGAGCGCCCGGGCGCCCCGCGAACGCTCGTCGGGAGCGCGCAGCTCGGCCCCGACGGCTCCTTCTCGCTCGCCGACGTGCCGCCCATGAAGCCGGTGTTCTACCGGGCCGTCTACCGGGACCCGGCGACGGCGATTCCCTACGCCGCGCTCCTCCGAGAGCCGATCGACTAGCAGGGTCTGGTCGCGGGCATGAAGCAGCTCTGGGCGCCGTGGCGGCTCGAGTACATCGAGGCCGCCGACGAGGACAGCGGCTGCGTCTTCTGCCGTGCCGCCGCGCTCGACGATGAAGAGGGGCTGGTCGTCTACCGGGGCGTGCACGCGTTCGTGCTGCTGAACAAGTTCCCGTACGTGTCCGGCCATCTGATGGTCGCGCCCTACCGGCATGTCGGCGACTTCGCCGACCTTACGGACGAGGAGGCGCTCGAGGCTCACCGCCTGGGAGAACAGGGCATGGCCGCGCTCGCCGAGACCTACGCGCCGCAGGGCTACAACCTCGGCTGGAACCTCGGCCGGATCGCCGGCGCCGGCATCGTCGATCACGTCCATCTGCACGTCGTCCCCCGTTGGGCCGGTGACACGAACTTCATGCCCGTCCTCGCAGACGTGAAGGTGCTCCCCGAGCACCTGCTGGAGACCCGCCGCCGCCTGGCGGACGCGTGGCCCGGCTGAGCTCGAAGGACAACACGACGCGGAAGACGTGATCGCCTACCCATGTGCCGGAGTTTGCGAGCGCCGCGAGCCCGACCGAAGCGCCCTTGTAACACAGTGTTACTTGGCCGCTAAGAACGACCCGACCGCCTCGATCGTGCGGTCGATCTCCTCGTCGCCGTGGGCGGTCGAGAGGAACATCGCCTCGTTCTGGCTCGGCGCGAGGTAGATGCCGCGCTCCAGCAGGTGCCGGAACAGGGCCGGGTAGTCGTCGACGAACAGCGTCGCCATCGCGCCCACACGCTCGAAGCGTCCGAGCGGGGTCAGACCCCGGTCGAGGCGCTCGCCCTTGCGCTCGAGCTCCTCGTAGACCTCCGGCGTCAGGCGGCGCAGAACCGAGAGGCCGGCCGCAGTTGCCAGCGGATTCCCGGAGAGCGTCCCGGCCTGGTAGACGTCGCCCGCGGGCGCAAGGCGCTCCATCAGCTCGGCGCGGCCGCCGAAGGCCGCCAGCGGCAGCCCGCCGCCGACGATCTTCCCGAGCACGGTCAGGTCGGGCAGCACGCCGTAACGCTCCTGTGCGCCGCCGCGCGCGACGCGGAATCCCGTGATCACCTCGTCGAAGACGAGCAGCGCCCCGCTCTCGTCGCAGAGCCGGCGTAGCCCTTCGAGGAACCCCGGCGCCGGCGGGACGACGCCCATGTTCCCGGCGACCGGCTCGACGAAGACGCAGGCCGCGCCCTCGATCTCGCGCTCTACCGCGTCCAGGTCGTTGTAGTCGACGACCCGCCCCTCGCCGCGAGCGTCGATCCCGAGCGTCCGCACTCCCGAGCCGGCCTCCGAGAGGAACGGGTCGGCGTGGCCGTGGTAGCCGCCGCGGAAGCGGACGAACGGCTCGCGTCCGGTCGCGGCGCGCGCGAGCCGCAGCGTGGTCATCGCGGCCTCGGTTCCTGACGAGACGAGCCGCACCATCTCGACAGACGGCACCGCGTCGACGATCTCGGCGGCCAGCTCGACCTCCGCCTCGGTCGCCGTCCCGAAGGTCGTTCCCCGCCGCGCCGCGTCCACCACCGCCTCCACGGTGTCCGGGTCGGCGTGCCCGAGGATCAGCGGCCCCCACGAGAGCACCCAGTCGACGTAGCGCCTGCCGTCGGCGTCCTCGAGGTAGGCACCCTGCCCGCGCGACGCGAACAACGGCGCGTCGAGCCCGACCGCCTTCATCGCCCGCACCGGCGAGTTGACCCCGCCCGGGATCAGCCCGAGCGCCCGGGCGTAGAGCTCAGTCGCCTTCGTCACGAAGGGCGAAGAGCTCGCGCAGGGGCTCCGAGCCGGCCTCCTTCGCGCGCATCGTCGGCGCGTGCAGGAGCTTGTTCACGATCTGCGCGGTCAGCGTCTCGACCACCTTGCGGTCGTGCTCGGAGAGCTCGCCGAGCCGGTTCTCTGCGCGGGCAAGCTCCTCGGCGCGGATCTCCTCCGCGTGCCGGCGCAGCGCGGCGATCGCCGGAGCCGCACCGCGCGAGCGCCGCCACTCTGCGAAGCGCGCCGCTTCCTCGGCGACGATCCGCTCAGCCTCGCGCACGTCCTCCTCGCGGCCGACCAGGCCCTCGCCGAGCGCGTCGATGTCGAAGAGCGTGCAGCCCTCGACCTTGCCGATCTCCGGGTCGAGGTCGCGCGGGACGGCGATGTCGACGAGGACGAGCGGCCGCTCGCGCGGCTGCACCGCCTCGGCGTGGAGGATCGGATACGGGCAACGCGTGGCCGAGATGACCAGGTCGGCGCCGGTCAGCTCGACCGCCACGGCGTCGAACGGCGCCGCGCGGCCGCCGACTCGCTCGGCCAGCTCCTGCGCGCTTTCGAGCGTGCGGCTCGAGACGACAACCTCGGCCCCGCGCCCGCGCAGGTCTCGCGCCGAGAGCTCGCTCATCCGGCCGGCGCCGAAGAGGAGCGCCCGCTTGCCGTCGAGCCCGCCGAGCGCCGTCTCGGCCAGGTCGACCGCCGAGGCCGCGACCGACTCCGGCATCTCCGCCAGCTTCGCCTCGGTGCGCACGCGCTTGCCCGCGTGCAGCGCATCCTCGAAGAGCCGGTTCAGCACCGGCCCGGTCGCGCGGGCGCTCAGCGCCGACTCGTAGGCCAGGCGCACCTGGCCGAGGATCTGCGCCTCGCCCGGGACGAGCGAGTCGAGCCCGGCTGCGACGCGGAAAAGGTGCTCGACCGCGTTGTCGCCCTCCCAGCTCTCGAGCACGCCGCCGAGGTCGAGGCCCGAGAGGCGCTCGAGACCTCTCCGCGCGCGCTCGGGATCGCCCCCGAGCAGGTAGATCTCGGTGCGGTTACAGGTCGAGAGCACCACGGCGCCCAGCTCCTTCGCCAGCTCGATCGCGTGGCCTTCGCCGAGGAAGAGCCGCTCCCGCAGCTCGAGCGGAGCGTTGCGGTGCGAGACGCCCACTGCATGGAGCGGCGCCGCTTCTTCGGAGCTGAGCGAGGGCACTTCCGGTCCGATGCTACCTACGGCCCTCAAGAGCACCCTAAGAACAACCGCACGGCCTGCCGATGGAGAGGCGTGGAGTTCGTGATCCCTCTCGTCGGATTCGCCGTCGGCTACACGGTGGGGCGCTGGTGGGCGCTGGCCGCGGCTGCGCCCTTCGGCGGCTGGATCCTCGCGACGAACAACCTCGAGGGCAACGTCGGGCTCTGGATCGCGGGAATGCTCTCGGGCCTGCTCGCGCTGGCGATCGCCGCAGGCGTCGTGCTCAGGCGGGTGCAGCGACGCCGGTCACGCGCCCAGCTCGGCTAGCAGCGGGCGGGTGTCCAGCGGGTCGAAGCCGATCCGGCCGGCGATCTCCTCGCTCGAGGGCTTCGTCCCCTCTGCGAAGAGCGCACGCAGCCGGTTGCCGGTCTCCGGGCTGCGCCACCACGCCGGCCCGACCTCGCCCTCGAGGTACGAGCGGAGCTGCGCCGCGCGGATCCAGGCGCGCAGGTAGTCGGCCGAGTAGAAGCCGGCGTCCATGTCGGCCAGGTAGCCGTCGGCCCGGTAGCGAACGCCGGTCGCCTCGGTCAGCCGCTCCGCGTAGCCGTCGCGCGTGCCGCCGTCCTCGGCCAGCCGGCCCCAGAAGTCGAGCTCGAACTGGAACTTGGCGACGTAGCGCCGGAAGAGCAGCGCCTCCATGAAGATCGTCGCGTCGGCATTCGTCGCCGCCTCCTCGTCCGAGAGCCCGAAGTGCCGCGCGTGCCACTCCGGCTGGCGGGAGATCGCCTCGACGATGTACGAGTAGATCTCCGTCAGCGCGTGGTCGCGCGAGATGTTGCGGAAGGTGTAAGGCAGCGCGGGGTCGCAGCCCGCGTAGTGGAGCGCATGACCGGCCTCGTGCAGGAACGCCTGGTAGTCGTGCAACCCGCCCTGCGCGCGGGTGATCAGGTGCACGACCTGCGGCGGGTCGGACGGGATGACGCACGCGCGCGGTGACTTCTGCGGCCGGTCGTCGAGGTCGAGCTTGATGTTCGGCTCCGCCTCGAGGTCGAAGCCGAGCTCGGCCAGCGTCTCCATGCAGACCGGGACGGCGCGCTCCTTCGTGTAGATGCTCTCCAGCGGCGAGAGCCGGCGCAGGTAGGCGACGTGGTACGCGTTCGGCACGGGCTCGCGCTCGGGGCCGAGCACGCGCTCGAACCAGCGCTCGCGCAGGCGCGCGTAGACGTCGCTCGCCGCCCTGCTCGCCTGATCGAGCGCGCGCTCCAGCTCACCGAGAGAGATCCCCTTCTCCTCCTCGATCCGCTCGACCGGGTCGTCGATGCCGCTGATCTCGGCCTCGAGCGTCTCCCCGGCGCGCAGGACGTTCAGGCGCTCGTCGTTGAAGATGGCCGAGGCGTCCCCCGCCAGCACGCCCAGCTCGTCACGGTCGGCGTAGGAGGAGAGCACCGCGAGCCTGGCCTGCGCGCTCCGCAGCGGCAGCTCCTCGCCCTGGAACTCGACGCGCGCCGCGAGCACGGCGTTCTCGAGCGCGTCCTCCCGCGCCGCCAGCTCGGCGGTGATCAGCCCGGCCTCGCAGGTCTTGCGCAGGCGGTAGAGCCGCTCGCGTTCCGCGCCGACGGCCGCGACCTCCTCGGCCTCGCGCAGCGCCTCGAGCTGTGCGCGCGTGAACAGGTCGGAGTAGCGGGCGACGATCTCGGCGCGCTCGGATACCTCCTTCTCGCCGACGCGGACGGCGCGGCCCTCCTCCGAGCGCTCGAACAGGTAGCGCTGGAGGCGCGACTCGTAGTCAGCGGGGCGAAGGACGGCGGCAACGCTCACGGCTGCGGGAATCTACCCGACGCGCCCGTCCCGCCGATCCGCACGAGCGATTCCTCCTTGCCGAGCAGTTCGAGGCTCTCGAACAGCCCGGGCGACACCGTCGACCCGGTCACGGCGAGACGGATCGGCTGAAACGCGTCGCGCGGCTTGAGCCCGAGACGCTCGGCCAGCTCTCGCAGCGCCGCCTCGATGCTCGATGCGTCGAACGGCTCGACCTGCTCCAGCGCCGCGGCCGCCGCCGGCAGCACCGCGCCGTCGGCCGCGGCGTCCGGCTCCGGCCGCGCGAACAGGAAGCCCGCGAACTCCGGAAACTCGCCGAGCGTCGCGATCTTCTCCTGGACGAGCGGCGCCGCCCGGCGGACGAGCTGCTCGTCCCACTCGTAGCCGCGCTCGCGCAGGTAGGCGACAAGCCGGTCGGCGTACTCGTCCGGCGGCAACGCCCGCAGGTAGACGCCGTTCAGGTACTTGAGCTTGTCGTAGTCGAAGACGGCCGCGCTCTTGCCGACCCGCTCGAGCGTGAAGCGCTCGACCAGCTCCTCGCGGCTCATGATCTCCGTGTGGTCGTCGTAGCTCCAGCCGAGCAGCGCCATGAAGTTGACGAACGCTTCCGGGACGTAGCCCCCGGCTCGGAAGTCCTCGACCGTGATCGCGCCGTGGCGCTTCGAGAGCTTGCGCCCGTCGGGCCCGTTCAGCAGCGGCACGTGGGCGTACGTGGGCAGATCTGCGCCGAGCGCCTGCAGGATCTGCAGCTGCTTCGGCGTGTTCGAGACGTGGTCCTGCCCGCGAATCACGTGCGTGATCCCGTCGAGCACGTCCTCGAGCGGCGAGACGAAGTTGTAGGTCGGCCGGCCGTCGGAGCGGACGAGCACGAGGTCCTCGAGCTTCTCGTTCGGATACTCGATCGGGCCGAGCACGACGTCGTCCCAAACGGTGAGCCCTTCGTCGGGCATGCGGAAGCGGATCGCGCCCTCGTCCTCGTAGGCCTTGCCCTCGTCCACGAGCTGCCGCGCCACCTCCTGCGCCTTCTCCATCCGGTCGAGCTGGAAGGAGACGTCGCCGTCGAGGTCGAGGCCGAGCCAACGCAGCGTCTCCTGGATCTGGCCGACCGCCTCGGCGACCTCGCGGCTCGTGTCGGTGTTCTCGATCCGGAGCCGGAACTCGCCGCCCTCGTGCCGCGCGAAGAGCCAGTTGAAGAGCGCCGTGCGCGCGCCGCCGACGTGCAGGTAGCCGGTCGGGCTGGGCGCGAAACGGACACGCACGCTCATGGCGTTAGCGTACTGGCGTGGCCGAGCAGGCCCTCACCCAGCGGGAGCTGAACCGGGCGACGCTGGCACGCCAGCTCCTGCTGAAGCGCGCGCGGCTTCCGGTGGCGCGGGCGGTCCAGCGCGTCGCGGGCCTGCAGGCGCAGCTCGGCTCGACGCCGTATGTCGGGCTCTGGACGCGCCTCGACGGCTTCCGGCGCTCGAGCCTCGAGCAGGCGCTGAGGCGCCGCTCGGTGGCGCGAGGCGTGCTGATGCGCGGCACCGTCCACTTGGTCTCGACCGCCGACTACGGCCTGTTCGGCTCGGCACTGGAGATCCGCTCGCCCGGATGGGTGACGCCCGAGGCCGAGGAGCTCGCAACCCGGCTCGCCGCCGAGCTCCGGCAGTTCACGTCAGAGCCGCGGACGCGGGCCGAGGTCTTCGAGTGGCTGGAGCACGAGCACGGCGTCGTCTCGGACGGGACGAACGGCGTCTGGTACGCGGTCCGGCTAGAGGCCCGGATCGGCCACTCGCCCGAGTCGAGCCTGTGGGGAGCGCCGACCCAGGGCATCACGTTCCTCGCCGTCGAGTGCGAGGACGTTGACGGCCGGGCAGCGCGGGCGCAGCTCGTCCGCCGCTACCTCGCGGCCTTCGGGCCGGCGACCCGCGCCGAGATCGCCGGCTGGTCGGGGCTCAAGGTCCGCGACTTCGCCGACGGACTGGACGGCCTCCGCATCCTGCGCGACGACAGGGGCCGCGAGCTCTTCGACCTCCCCCGCGCCCCGCTGCCGGCCGGCGACACGCCGGCTCCCGTCCGCTTCCTCCCGAAGTTCGACAACGTCCTCATCGACCGAGAGCGCGTGCTTCCGGAGGAGTACCGCAAGCTCGTCGTGCGCAAGAACGCCGACGTGCAGCCGACGTTCACCGTCGACGGCCTCGTCGCGGGCGTCTGGCGCGTCGAGCGCGGCAAGGTCGTGACCGAGCCGTTCGCACCGCTGCCCCGCCATGCCCGGCGCGAGGTCGACGACGAGGCCAGGCGACTCGGCTCCTGGCTGAGCTAGCGTCCGAGGCATGCTGCTCGGCGGCCACTGCTCTGGTGGGATCAAGAAGGCGCTCGACAACGCCCACGAGTACGGCATGGACGCCGTCCAGCTCTTCGTCCAGAGCCCGCGCGCCTGGCGCTTCCCCGACCACGACCCGGCCGACCTCGAGGCGTTCCGGGCGCGGCGGGAGGAGCTCGGGATCGGCGCGGTCATCGTCCACGCGATCTACCTGATCAACCTCGCGAGCCCGAAGGACGACTTCTACGAGAAGAGCGTCGACGCGCTGAGCTCGACCGTGGACGCGGCCTGCGCGATCGGGGCCGACGCAGTCGTCTTCCACGTCGGCTCGCACCTCGGCTCGGGCTTCGGGGCCGGGCTCGAGCGGGTCGTGCCTGCCCTCGCACAGGCGCTCGAGCGCTGCAACGAGACGACCTGGCTGTG
Source organism: Gaiellaceae bacterium (assembly GCA_035624425.1). Taxonomy (GTDB): domain Bacteria; phylum Actinomycetota; class Thermoleophilia; order Gaiellales; family Gaiellaceae; genus AC-32. The sequence continues at coordinate 23,129 of DASPRN010000110.1, read as the reverse complement.
CATGGAGAACACCGCCGGGGCGGGCGGCACGATCGGCCGCTCGCTCGACGAGCTCGCCGCGATCTCGGACGCGCTCGGCCGGCACGAGCGGCTCGGGATCTGCCTCGACTCCTGCCATCTCTACGCCTCGGGCTACGACGTCACCGACCCGGCCGAGCTCGACCGGCTGCTGAACGAGCTCGACGAGCGGGTCGGCCTCGACCGGCTCCGCTGCCTGCACGTGAACGACTCGAAGGCCCCACTTGGCTCGAACCGCGACCGCCACGACAACATCGGCGACGGCCTCATGGGCGAGAAGCTCGGCGTCTTCCTCGGGCACCCGAAGCTCGAAGGCCAGCCGGCGCTGCTCGAGGTACCGGGATCGGGCCACGGCCCCGACGCCGAGCAGATGAAGAAGCTGCGGGAGCTCTACGCGCGCGCTACGAAGAAGCGATCCGGGCGAAGACTCGCCTAGGCATCGCTCGCGATGCCGGCTTCAGGAGCGCGGGCTCCGGCCGCGATCCGTCCGCACCGACCGGTCGACACGCCTGGACTGCCGTCCACGCGCCTAGGCATCGCTCGCGATGCCGGCTGGAGGACGTGCAGGCTCTGCCTGCGCGTCCGTCCAACGCACGAATGCCTTGCCGCTTACGAGGCGCGGATCTGGGCGAAAACCCGGAACGAAGGCTCGCCGACCGGCAGCTCGTGGAACTCGGGGTTGACGCAGCCGAGCTCGTCGGTCCGGCTCTCGTAGCACGACTCGACCTCGACCTGGCAGAGCGGCAGCGGCGCCGACATCACCTTGACCGCGCCGAACCCGCCGCGCCTCGCCTCGGCGGCGCGCAGCAGGTCGAAGTCGATGTCGACCTGGAACACGTTCTGCATGCACCCGACGTAGGTGCGGCCGAACTCCTCGTAGGAGTAGAGGAACGGGCAGCCCCGCTCGGCGCACGCGCCCGGGTAGACGACCTTGTCGCAGTGCACTTCGCAGCGGCGGCACTCGACCTCGTCCTGAGGCCGAAGCGGGAGCTTGCTCGGGCGGGCCGCCGCCTGCTCGCTCATGCGCATACCCGGATTGTGGGCGCAACGATGCACGCTGCGCAAGACTTGACAAGCCGCCGTTTCCGGGGTAGTGCGCGTGCCGAGGAGGGCTTGGCGAGACCTAGTCTCTGCCGTCGGGCCGCGCTGCCCGCCTCGAGGCCGCATCCTCAGTCGCCCCTGTAGTCACTCACTACAGGACTCCCTGCGTCCTTGCCTCGGAACGGCCATCGCACCCCGACGACGAGCGAGGCCCGCCAAGCCCTCCTAGGCGGCGAGACGGCGGGCGATGTTGAGCACGTCGAGCTGCGTGAACGCCTGGTGGTCGGGCTCAGCGCCGTCCGGGTGCTCGTCGGCCCGGAACCAGAGCGCCTGCACCGTCGTCATGCCGAGCTCGGCGGCGCCGCGGATGTCCTCGTAGAGCCGGTCGCCGACGAACAGCGCCGCCTCCGGCTCGACGCCGAGCTGGACGAGGGCGCGCTCGAAGATCTCGGGGTGCGGTTTGCGCAGACCGACCTCCGACGAGAAGACGGCGGCGTCCAGCCGCTCGGCGAGGCCCATCTGCTCGAGGTCCCGGTGCAGCAGCCAGCCGGGGTCGAAGGCGTTCGAGACCAGGCCTGTCTTGAGCCCCCGGTCCCGGAGCGAGTCGAGCAGGGCGTGCGTGTTTGCAGCGAGCAGGCGGGCCGGGTCCCAGGCGCTGTGCTCGGCCTCGAGGAAGCGGCCGAGCTCCTCGTCGTCGACCTCGATCCCGAACTCGGCGAGGAGCCCGCGGACGAGGCCGGGGTACTCGATCTCCTCGACCGCCCCCGGCGCCCAGAAGAGCGGCTCGTACTCCTCGCGGAAGTAGGCGGTCAGCTCGTCCAGGCTCGTCAGGTCGCCCCGGCCGATCGCTTCGAGCCCGGCTCGGTGGCCGGCAGCCACGAGCTCGGGGTCGTAGGCGAACTGGATCAGCGTGTCGCCCCAGTCGAAGAGAACAGCCTCGAGCACGCGACTAGGGTCTGAGCCGACCACCCGGCGCATGGCACGCGCGACAAGGCATCGCTTGCGATGCCGCTTCAGGAGCGCGGGCTCTGCCCGTGCTCCGTCGGAAATGACCGGTCGACACTTCGGAGTAGACGCCCACGCAACTAGGGTAGCCGCGTGGGCAGGAAGCTCCTCTGGGCGTCGCTCGTCCTGGCCCCCGTCACCTTCGTCCTCCGCTACGTCTTCCATGTCGGCGACGTCACGCTGTTCGTCTTTGCGGCTGCGTCCCTCGTGCCGCTGGCGTGGCTGATCGGCGAGGCGACCGAGCAGGCCGGGGAGCACACCGGACCGGGCATCGGCGGCTTTCTGAACGCGAGCTTCGGCAACGCGCCGGAGTTGATCATCGCCCTGTTCGCCGTCGCGGACGGGCTGCCGGACGTCGTGCGCGGGTCGCTGACCGGGAGCGTCGTTTCGAACCTGCTTCTCGTGCTCGGCGTGGCACTCGCCGCCGGGGCGGAGGGCGGCCGGTCGCTCGACCGCCGGTCGCTACTCGGCCAGCTGGCACTCGTGCTCGTCGCCGTGCTGCTGTTCCTGATTCCGTCGGTGCCAGGCTGGACGGGCAACCCTAACCGCCACTCCCTGGCGGTCGCGACCCTGCCGGTCGCTTCCGTGCTGCTGCTGCTCTACCTGGTCGGGACGACGCAGGGCCTGCGCCGGCACGCGCGGCTGCACGCCGCGAGCGGAACCGAGAGGTCGGACGGCTGGTCGCTGTCGTGGGCCCTTGGCGCGCTCGCTGCGGCGACAGCAGTCACAGCGTTCGTCAGCGAGACCCTGATCCACTCGCTCGACGCCTTCTCACACGCAGTCGGCCTGTCGCAGTTCTTCACCGCCACGGTGATCGTCGCAATCGTCGGCAACGCGGCCGAGCACGGTGGCGCGATCGTGATCGCGCGCCGCGGCAACCTGCGGCTCGCGAGCGAGATCGCGGTCTCCTCCGCCGCGCAGGTGGCGCTGCTCGTGACACCCGCGGTGGCGCTGCTCTCCTGGATCGTCAAGCCGGCGCTGGCGCTGAGCTTCCGGCCGATCGAGCTCGGGACGATGGGCGCCTCCGCGGTGGCGGTCGCGCTCGTCGTGCGCAACGGCCGCGCGAGCCGCCGGGAAGGCCTGCTGCTGATCGGCCTCTACATCTTGGCGGCGGTCGGGTTCTTCATCGCCGGCGACCGCTGAGCCGCCTCTCGCCCGCCTGGCTCTCTGGGAGCCGCCTGGTGCCGGTGGACGGAAAGTCACACTTTCAACACATTCGCGTGACAGACACGTGCGACCTTCCCCGATACGATTGCCTCGGGGAGGAGGCCGGGCGAACCGTACTAAGGGAAGCTCAGGCGGAATCGCCGGCGCCGCCCGCTCCGAAGGTCTTCGGCTCGCGGGTGAACGGATAGGTCGCCCAGTAGAGCTTCTCGATCCGGCCGTCCGCTCCGCGGACGATCCGCAGCACCTCCCCCCGCTCCGGCCCGGAGCGGGTCCGGAAGCGGTCGTTTCCCTCGGGCTCGAACACCGAGGGCTCCCGATCCGGCGCCGCTGCGAGCCGCGCCTCGAGCCGCCCCGCCCGCCAGCTGAAAGTCGACTCGGAGCCTTCCGACCACCAGCGCCCGAGCAGCGGCTCGATCTCGGACGGCGGGGGCTCCTCCGGCGCCCACGGATCGGCGGCGGGCGCAAGCTCGTCGAGCGCAGCCTCGCCCAGTCGCAGGCCGGTGTCGCCGAGCTCGTCCCAATTGCCGGAGTTCGTCAGCAGCACGGCGCCAATCCGATCAGGCCGGGAGTAGACGAGCATCGACAGGAAGCCGGGGAAGCCGCCGGTATGGCCGGCCAGGACCCGCTCGCCCCGTCGCCAGAGCTCGATTCCTCGGCCCCAACCGAGCGTCCAGTCCGGCCTGGTCATGATCCGCACCACGTGCATCTCCTCGACGAGCGCCGCCGGAACGACGGCATCGTCCGGATCGCACAGGAACGACCCCCAGCGCGCCAGGTCGGCCACCGTGCTGGACAGCCCCGACTCGCCGCCCTTTCCCCCGAGCTCGAGCTCCGGCTCGCGCCGCACCGCGTCCGAGTAGGGCTCGACGAGGTAGGGCTTGGCGGCCGGCGGGGTCGGCCCCCACGTCGTCCGCGTGAGGCCGAGGGGCCGCAGCAACCGCTCCTCCACGTACTGGCGAAACGGCGTGCCGGAGACGCGCTCGACGACCTGACCGAGCAGCGCGTAGGCGAGGTTGGAGTAATGCCACGCCTCGCCGCCGGCGAGGACCCGCTCTGCCTCCGGAAGCCTGGCCAGCAGCTCGTCGGCATCCGGGAAGGCGAGCGACTCCCAGATCTCACCCGGCGGCTCCCGCTGGAGCCCCGACGTGTGCGAGAGCATCTCGCCGAGCGTCAGCGACCCGTGTTCCGCAGCCTCTGGCAGATGCTGCTCGAGCGGATCCGCGAGGTCGAGCCTCCCCTCGGCGCGTAGCTGCATGACCGACACGGCCGCGAACGTCTTCGTGATCGAGGCGATGGGGAACTGGGTGTCCTCGGTGGCGTCCCGGCCCTCTTCGACGTCGGCGAGGCCGATTGCCTCCGACCAGAGGAGCGAACCGGCGCGAAACACTCCGGCCACGACGCAGGGCAGCCGCCCCTCGCGCTGCGCCCCGCGGACGATTCGCGAGAAGACCTCGTCACGCACGGGCGAGCGCCCCGAGCGCGCGCGGGATCAGCTCCACCGCCTGCTCGATGTCGTCGTCCCCGACGTCCAGGTGCGTGACCGCCCGCAGGCGAGTGGGGTGTGGCGTCAGCGAAAGCCCGACGCCGTGGTCCCAGAGCCGGGCGAGCGCCTCCTGGCGCGACAGCCCGAGCGGACCGAGCTCGACCTGGACGAAGTTCGTCTCCACCTGCTCGAGGTCGACCGGCACTCCTGCCGCGTCCAGCCCTCCTGCGAGCCGCCTCGCGCGCTCGTGATCCTCGGCCAGCCGCTCGATGTTGTGCTCGAGCGCATAGACGCCCGCCGCCGCCACGATCCCCGCCTGCCGCATCGCGCCGCCGAAGAGGTGCTTCAGCCTGCGCGCCTTCGCCATCAGCTCCTCCGAGCCTGCGACCAGGGCGCCGAGCGGGCAGCCGAGCCCTTTCGAGAGGCAGAGCGTAACCGTGTCGAAGTGCCGCCCGATCTCGGCCGACGGGACTCCCGAGGCGACGGCCGCGTTCATGACCCGCGCTCCGTCGAGGTGCGGCCGGAGCCCGAGCTCGCGTGCGGCGGCGACGATCGCCTCGATCTCCTCGAGGGGCCAGACGCGCCCGCCCGAGGCGTTGTGCGTGTTCTCGACCGAGACGATTCGGGTCGCGGGCGTGTGCGTCGAGTCGCCGGCCCGCACGATCTCGCGCAGCTGCTCGGGCGTGAAGCGCCCTGCCTCGCAGCGCAGCGGCCGCGTCATCAACCCCGCGTGGACGGCCGGCCCGCCGAGCTCCGAGACGAAGATGTGCGAGTTCTCCTCCGCGACGACCTCCTCGCCCGGCTCGCTCAACGTCCGCAGCGCGATCTCGTTCGCCATCGTCGCCGTCGGGACGAAGACGGCCTCCTCCTGGCCGAGCAGCTGCGCGGCCAACGTCTCGAGCCGGTTGACGGTCGGGTCCTCGCGCTTCTGCTCGTCGCCCACCTCGGCCGCGGCGATCGCCGCGCGCATCTCGGCGCTCGGCCTCGTCTGCGTGTCGGAGCGGAGCTCGATCATCAGACGCCCTTGGGGGCCTCGGCCCCGACCGGCGCCGGGTCGGCGGCCAGATCCGGGTGCTCCTCGAACAGGTACCGCACCACTGCGCGCCTGGCCGCCTTGACCTCGTCCAGCCGCCCGACCACGGTCGAGTGTGGCGCCTCCTTCAACACCTCGGGGCGCTCCGCTGCGTCCTGCGCGATCGCAAGCATCGCGTCGGCGAACTCGTCGAGGGTCTCCTTGGTCTCGGTCTCGGTCGGCTCGATCATCAGCGCCTCGGGCACGACCAGCGGGAAGTAGATCGTCGGCGGGTGGAAGCCGTGATCCATCAGCCCTTTGGCGACGTCGAGCGCCGTCACACCATGCTCCCGCTTGAGCGGCCGCGCCGAAAGCACGAACTCGTGCATGCAGAGCCGCTCGAACGGAAGCTCGTAGGCCTCCCGCAACCGGGCCAGCAGGTAGTTGGCGTTGAGGACTGCGGCCTCGGACATCTGCCGCAGCTGCGGCCCGTAGGCACGAATGAACGCGTACGAGCGGACGAAGACCCCGAACGGGCCGTAGAACCCACGCACCTTGCCGATCGTCTTCGGGCGGTCGTAGTCGAGGGCATAGCCGTCGCCTTCGTGTACGACCGCCGGGACCGGCAGGTAGGGCTCGAGCCGCTCGCCGACCGCGATGGGACCTCCGCCCGGGCCACCGCCGCCATGCGGCTGCGAGAACGTCTTGTGCAGGTTGATGTGGACGATGTCGAAGCCCATGTCGCCGGGCCGCGAGATGCCGCAGACCGCATTCAGGTTCGCCCCGTCGTAGTACATGAGCGAGCCGGCCGAGCCGAAGATCTCGGCGATCTGCTCGATGTTCTCGTCGAAGAGCCCGAGCGTGGACGGGTTCGTGAGCATCAGCCCCGCCGTTTCCTCGTCGACCTTGCCGCGCAGGTCGTCGATGTCGATGTTCCCGCGCGCGTCGGTCTGGACATGCGTCAGCTCGTAGCCCGCCATGGTCACGCTGGCCGGGTTCGTCCCGTGCGCGGTGTCGGGGATCACGACCTTCCGCCGCTGCTCGGCCTCGCCGCGGTCGGCGAAGTACGCGCGCATCAGCATCAGGCCGGTCACCTCACCCTGGGAGCCGGCGGCCGGCTGGAGCGAGACGGCGTCGAGCCCGGTGATCTCCGCCAGCGCCTGCTGGAGCTCGAAGCAGAGTCGAAGGGCACCCTGCGTCCGGCTCACCTCGTCGAGCGGGTGGAGGTCGCGAAAGCCGGGCAGCGCGGCGAGACGCTCGTTGATTCGTGGGTTGTGCTTCATCGTGCAGGAGCCGAGCGGGTAGAAGCCGGTGTCGATCCCGAAGTTGCGCGTCGAGAGCTCGGTGAAGTGGCGGACGAGATCCGGCTCGGCGATCTCCGGCAGGCGGGGAGGCTCGGCACGCCGCAGCTCGGTCGGCACCTCGGGGACGGGGAGGCCGTGGTCCGGCAGGCGTCCGGCACGACGTCCGGGACGGGACTTCTCGAAGATCAGCTGCACGTCGCCACCACCTCTGCGAGGCGGTCGATCTCGGCCTTGGTGCGCCGCTCGGTGACCGCGATCAGCAGCGCGTCGTCCATTCCCGGGTAATCGCGGCCGAGCGGGTACCCGGGGTGGATCCCCCGCTCGAGCGCAGCCGCGACGACCTCGCGCGCGGGCCGTCCGACGCGTACGGCAAACTCCTTGAATGTTGTCTTGTCAGAGAACAGCAGTGGCAGACCCAGCCGCTCCTTCGCGTAGTCCGCGAGGGCGAGGCAGGTCTCCCCCACCTCGCGGAGCCCCTGCGGACCGAGCCACGAGAGGTAGACGAGACCACCGAGAGCAAGCAGCGTCTGGTTGGTCGTGATGTTCGACGTCGCCTTCTCCCGCCGGATGTGCTGCTCGCGCGTCTGCAGGGTGAGGACATAGCCGCGGTTTCCCGCGGCGTCTGTGGTCTCGCCGACGATCCGACCAGGCATCCGCCGGATGAATTCTGCGCGCGCGGCCAGGAAGCCGTAGTGCGGCCCGCCGAAGGAGAGCGGGTTCCCGGCTGATTGGCCTTCCCCGATCGCGAGGGCGCAACCGAAGTTCCCCGGGGCCTCGAGCACGCCGAGCGAGAGTGGGTCGACGTGGGCAACCGGAAGGGCCTCTGCCTCGGAGGCGGCGGCGGCGAGCTCCGGGGCCGGTTCGAGCACGCCGAAAGCATTCGGCTGCTGGAAGATGACGCAGGCCGCGCCGTCGGCAGCCGCGCGCAGCTCGTCGGGGTCGGTCGCTCCGTCGCGGTGCGGCACCTCGACGACCTCGAGGCCGAAGCCGGGGGCATAGGTCTTCACGACCTGCCGGACCTGCGGGTTGGTCGCCTCGGTGACGACGACCTTCGAGCGGCCGGTCACGTGCTTGGCCAGGAAGCAGGCGTCGGCGGCGACCGTCGTCCCGTCGTAGCCCGAGGCGTTCGAGACGTCCATGCCGGTCAGCTCGCAGATCGCTGTCTGGTACTCGAAGATCGCCTGCAGGACACCCTGGCTCAGCTCCGGCTGGTACGGCGTGTACGCGGTCAGGAACTCCCCACGCTGCATGACGGCGTCGACGACGGCCGGCACGTAGTGGTCGTAGAGCCCTGCGCCCAGAAATGAGACCGTCTCGCCCGTGGCCGCGTTCTCGCCGGCGAGCTGCTCGAACTGGGCCGCCAGTTCCTGCTCGGTGAGCGCGGGCGGCAGGTCGAGCTCGCGGCCGAGCCGCACGCCCGCCGGGATGTCGGCGAAGAGCTCCTCGATCGACGAGACGCCGATCGTCTCGAGCATCGCGTCGCGGTCGCTATCGGTCAGCGCGAGGTAGCTCACGAGCGGTCGAGCTGCACGACGACGGCAATCACTGCTCGGCCAGATGGCGGCGGTAGGCCTCGACGTCCATCAGCACATCCGCCTCGCCGGGGTCGGTCAAACGCACGCGCACGAGCCAGCCCTCGCCATAGGGATCGGCGTTGACGGTCTCCGGGGCGTCCGCGACCGCTGCGTTGACCTCGAGGATCTCGCCCGAGAGCGGCGCGATCACATCGGAAACCGCCTTCACCGACTCGACCTCGGCGTACGTCTCGTCCTTCGCGACGGTCGTTCCCGCCTCCGGCGCCTCGTAGTGCACGAGCTCCCCGAGCGCGTCCTGCGCGAACCAGGTGATCCCGAACGTCGCCTCGTCCCCGTCGATGCGTGCCCAGTCGTGCTCGGGGTGGTAGCGCAGATCGCCGGGATAGCTCTCAGCCGCCATTCCGCTCCTCTCGTTTGTAGATCGGCTTCTTGACCACTCGGCCCCGGCGCGGCCGGCCGCGCACGTCGATCGTCAGCTCGGTTCCCGGCTCCGCCAGGGCCGTCGGCACGTAGCCCATCCCGATGCCGCGCTCGAGCATCGGCGAGTGCGACCCCGAGGTCACCGCGCCGACCGGCTCGCCGCTTCCGTCGAGGATCGCCATCCCTTCGCGCGGGATCGCGCGCTCCTCCATCACGAACGCCGCCAGCCGCCGATCCGGGCCTCTCTCCCTGATCGCACGCAGAACCTCCGCGCCGGTGAAGTCCTTGTCGAGCGCACACACCCAGCCGAGACCCGCGGAGATCGCGTCCGTCTCGGGGCCGATGTCGTTCCCGTGCAACGGGTAGCAAACCTCGAGCCGCAGGGTGTCCCGCGCACCCAGCCCGCAAGGAACGGCCCCGCGCGCGAGCACGCGGTCCCAGAGCTCGCCGGCGCTCTCGGCCGGAACGAGCAGCTCGACGCCGAGCTCGCCGGTGTAACCGGTTCGGTTGACCACGCACGCGACGCCGTCGATCTCGCCGTCGGCGAACGAGAACGCCGGTGCCTCCGGCAAGCCGAGCCGCTCGACCGAGCGCGGGCCCTGGACCGCGAGCAGCGCATACGCGTCGGAGACGTCGCGGATCTCGGCGCCGTCCAGCTCGTGGTCGCGTAGCCACGCGAGGTCGCGCTCCCGGTTCGCGGCGTTGACGATCAGCAGGAAGCGATCCGGTGCGCGCTCGTAGACGATCAGGTCGTCGACGATCCCGCCGCCGTCGTTGGTCAGAAGCGTGTATTGCGCCTTCCCGGGCTCGATCCGGTCGAGGTCGTTCGAGAGCAGCCTCTGCAGGTACTCGCGCGCGCGGGCGCCTTCGACCTCGAGCTCGCCCATGTGCGAGACGTCGAAGACGCCGCAGTCGTTCCGCACCGCGAGGTGCTCGGGGATCACGCCCTCGTACTGCACCGGCATCTCCCAGCCGGCGAACGGGACCAGGCGCGCACCGAGGGCCACGTGCCGGTCATAGAGGGGCGTCCGAAGGAGCGTCTCCATCGGCCGCTGATGCTAAAGGCGTGAGCCTTCGCGCCGCGCGCCGAGCGAGCCGCTCACCAAGAAGGGAGCCGGCCCGGCCTCGGTTTCGAGGACGGGGCCGGGGCGGCCGGACCGGGTCATCGCGGGCCGGCGTCAGCAGCCGACTCGCGAGGGCAAGTCGGTCATAGCCCTACCCAGCAGGTTCCAGACCTGTCCGCCGGAAACTCGTCGAGCGGGTCGTCGGGGCTCAGCCGTCGCGGAGGAACGACGGCACCTCGAGGATCTCGTCCGATACCTCGAAGCGGTCGGCGGCGACAGCGCGGGCGCCTTCCTCCGACGAAGCCTCGGCGGGCTCCTCGGTCCGGCGGCGGCGCCGGGGCCGTGAAGGTCCGAAGCCGGTGGCGATCACCGTCACGCGCACCTCGTCGGCGAGCGCGTCGTCGATGACGGCGCCGAAGATCACGTTCGCATTCTGGTCGGCCGCCGAGGTGACCACCTCGGCGGCCTCGTTGACCTCGAAGAGGCCGATGTTCGGGCCGCCGGTCACGTTCAGGAGGATTCCGGTCGCGCCCTCGATCGACGACTCGAGCAGTGGCGAGGAGACGGCCTGGCGGGCGGCGGATGTCGCCCGGCCCTCCCCGGATGCGATCCCGATCCCCATCAGGGCCGAGCCGGCCTCGCTCATGATGGTGCGCACGTCGGCGAAGTCGAGATTGACGAGCCCGGGGATCGTGATCAGGTCGGTGATGCCCTGGACGCCCTGGCGTAGGACGTCGTCAGCGAGCTTGAACGCATCGACGATCGAGGTCCGCTTGTCGACGACCTGGAGCAGCCGGTCGTTCTCGATCACGATCAGCGTGTCGACGTGGTCGCGCAGCTCCTCGACGCCGAGGGAGGCGACCTCGGCTCGCCGACGGCCCTCGAACGAGAAGGGCCGCGTGACGACGCCGACGCAGATCGCGCCGAGCTCATCCGCGAGCTGGGCGATGATCGGGGCGGCGCCGGTGCCGGTGCCCCCACCCTCGCCGGCCGTGACGAAGATCATGTCGGCGCCCTTCAGCGCCTCCTTCAGCTCGTCACGGCTCTCCTCGGCGGCGGCCCTCCCGACGGACGGATCCGCGCCGGCACCGAGGCCGCGCGTCGCCGAGGAGCCGATCGGCATCTTCACGTCGGCGTCGCACATCAGGAGCGCCTGTGCGTCGGTGTTGATCGCGACGAACTCGACGCCGGCCAGGCCGGCATCGACCATGCGGTTGACGGCGTTCGAGCCGCCTCCGCCGACGCCCACGACCTTGATCAGGGCCAGGTAATTTCCTGCTTGATCTCTCATCCTCGACTCGTCTCGACCTGAAGCTCTGGTGGAAGGTACACCTTCCGAGCCCAGGAGGGTACGCCTACTCGAGGCGCATGTCAACGCCGGTCGTGCTTCGAAAGTCTAAGGCTCAACTTGCGGGTTGAGAGTTCGTGCCGGCGACCGGCCGCCTCGGAACGCTGACGTCGAGGTACGTGTAGCCCCCGCCGCGAAGTTGCGGCAACACGCGTGCGGCGACCGCCAGCTTGAGGCGGATCGCACGCACGTCCCCCAGCCGCAGCTGCAAGCCGGAGCCGAGCAGGAAGGTCAGCTCACCCGCCTTCGCCTTCGCGTTCCAGATGCGCGTCCGGAAACCCCACCTACGGGCGATGGCGAGGGCGCGGACAGCCCGCAGCCCCTGCTGATCGACCAGAGCCGCCCCGACCTCTGGATCTCCGGGCTGGGTCAGCCAGATGCGGGGCAGCGAGCGGCGCGTGCCGGGGATGGCCGGGCCGATGACGCGACCTTCGCCCGAGACGAGCCAGCCCTTCGCCCCGCGGCGCGCGACGACCACAGCGTGTTCTGCCCGGACGGTCACGCGCAGCGTGTGCGGGAATGCGCGGTCGTAGCTTGCCGTGGCCACGTCGGTGAGCGGCGCCAGCCGGCGCTCCACGTCGGCCTGCTGAAGGGCGAGCAAGCTCGTCCCTTCGAGAGGAGCGAGCGCAGCGCGAACGTGAGACGCGACCGACGGCTGCGCGCCTTCCACCTCGATCCGCTGCACGGCGAACATCGGCGTCACACGCGCGAGCGCGTACAGGCCGGCTGCCGCAACGACGAGCGCGAACCCGATCAGCAGCGAGCGCCCCGAGGGGAGCAGCCGCACGAAGGCCGCGCGGTCGGCACCCGCCGGGACGGGGACCACCGCGGCACGGGCACGCTGCTGAGGCCTTCGCTCGGGCACGGCCAGTGGTGTTTCGCCACGCCCCTCACGCCTCCTACCTAGAGCGGTGGGAGCTCGAGCGGGCCGAGGAACTCGACCTCGTGCTCGAGCTCGACGCCGAACTGCTCGCGCGCCCGGCGGCGGGCCTCCGCCATCAGCGCGATCGCATCCCCGGACCGGGCGCCGTCCGCGTTCTCGATGAAGTTCGCGTGGCGCGGCGAGATCTGCGCGCCGCCGATCCGGTGGCCCTTGAGCCCGCACGCCTCGAGCATCCGCCCTGCGCTCAGCTCGTGATCGGGGTTCTTGAAGACGCTGCCGAAGGTCCGCTTGTTCGTCGGCTGGGCCGCCTTGCGGAGCGCCTGGAGCTCGGCGATCGTCGCCTTGATCTCGTCCGCCGGCCGCCGCTCGAGCCGGAACTCGGCGCGGGCCACGACCTGGCCGTGCCTGAGGCCGGAGCGGCGATAGCTGAGCCCGAGCTCGGCCGGCGTGAGCCAGCGCGAGCCCTCGGCGTCGACGACCAGCGCGCGCTCGAGGATCGCGGCCCAGTCACTGCCGTAGGCGCCGGCGTTCATCCAGACGCCTCCGCCGATCGTGCCCGGGATCGCGCACGCGAACTCGAACCCGCCGAGCCCCGCGGCGCGCGCCCGGTGCAGGCAGACCGCGTTCGCCGCACCCCCGCCGGCGAGGAGCCGATCGTCCTCGGTTTCACCCCTGGCCAGCTCGCCGGCCAGCCTGACGACCAGGCCCGCGAAGCCCTCGTCGGCCACGAGCAGGTTCGAGCCGAGCCCCACGGCCGCGACCTCGAGCCCTCGCTCCACCGCCCACGCCAGCGCCTCCGTCAACTCGTCGAAGGTCTCCGGCCTGGCGAGGGCCGCTGCGGGGCCGCCGGTGCCGAGAGTCGTGAACCGCGAGAGCGCGACACCCTCCTCGACGTTCATCCGCCGAGCTCCTCGAGGATCAGCGGGCCAACCCGCTCGACGTCGCCGGCGCCGATCGTGACCACGAGGTCGCCCGGCCGCGCCCGGCGTGAGAGGAAGCGCGCCGCGTCCTCGAGCGCGGGCGTCCAGGCAACGGTCATCCCGGGGCGGCGCGAGAGCAGCTCGTCGACGACCAGCTTCCCGTCGACTCCCGGCACCGGCTCCTCGCGCGCGGCATAGACCTCGGTCACCGCGACGGCGTCGGCGGCGGCCAGCGATGCGGCGAGCTCGGCGGCGACGTGGCGCGTCCGCGAGAAGAGGTGCGGCTGGAAAACGACGAGCACTCGGCCCGACCCGGCCGCGGAGCGCGCCGTCTCGAGCGTCGCGTCAATCTCGCTGGGGTGGTGGCCGTAGTCGTCGAAGACCTGCACGCCGCCCGCCTCGCCGCGCCGCTCGAACCGCCGGCCGGCTCCGTGGAACTCCGGCAGCAGGCCCTCGGCAGCCTCGCGGGACACGCCGGCCAGCTCCAGCGCCTCGAGCGCCGTGGCCGCGTTCCGACGGTTGTGCCTTCCCGGCACGCCGAGCTCGAAGGAAACGGGCTCGAGCTCGTCGCCGCGGACGGACGCCGGCGCCGCGGCGACCCAGCGTTCGAACAGGTCGCGCACCTCTTCCTCGGACGCGAACGTCGCGTGGTGGTCGAGCTCGACGTTGGTGAGCACGGCGATCTGCGGCCGCAACAGCTCGAGCGAGCGATCCGACTCGTCGCCCTCGGCCACGAGCCAGCCCTCGCCGGCACGGGCGTTGCCTCCCAGCTGCGGGATCTCGCCGCCGATCAGGAACGCCGGATCGTAATCGAGCCGCTCGAGACAGAACGCGATCATGCCCGCAGTCGTCGTCTTCCCATGCGCGCCCGCGACCACGATCGACGGGCGCAGGGAAACCAGCTCGGCCAGCAGCTCGCCCCGGCGGCGCACCTCGCGCCCGGCGACCTCGGGGTTGTCCGGCCCGATCGCGCTCGAGACGACGACCTCGGCGCCATCCGGCACGTTGGCGGCGTCGTGGCCGATCGCCACCGGAATGCCGGCCGCCTCGAGCCGTTCGACGTACGACGACCGCGCGCGGTCGGAGCCGCCGACCTCGGCGCCCCACTCCTTCGCCACCAGCGCCAGGGCGCTCATGCCCGCGCCGCCGATCCCGACGAACCAGAACCGTCTACCCTCGAGCAAGCGCGATCAGCTCCTCCGCGATCTCGTCCGCCGCCTCCGGGCGCGCGGCGCCCAGCATCGCCGCGCCCATCTCTCCGAGACGGCGCGGGTCGTCGAGGAGCGAGCGCACGAGCTCCGGCACGCGGCCGAGCTCGGTCTCCGGGACGAGGATCGCGCCGCCTGTGGCCCGGAAGTAGCGCGCGTTCTTCGTCTGGTGGTCGGCGGTCGCGAGCGGATAGGGCACGAGGATCGCCGGCTTGCCGGCCGCAGCAAGCTCCCAGACGCCTCCGCCCGCGCGCGCGAGGACCAGGTCCGCAGCTCCGAGGGCTGCGCCGTAGTCGTCGAGGAAGCCGATCAGCCGGTAGTCGGGCCGCAAGACCCGAGCACCGAGCCGGTCGAGCTCCGCCTCGCCGCAGAGGTGCAGGACCGCCGGCCCCGCGGCGCCGAAGCTCTCGACGGCGATGTCGTTCAACGCCCGCGCGCCGAGACTTCCACCCGAGACGAGCAGCAGCGGGCCTCCCTCCGGCAGCTCGAGCCGGCGCCGCGCCTCCTCGCGCGGCACCGGCAGCGAGCGCGCCGGGATCGGCCGGCCGGTCACGCGGTACTTGTCCCCGTCGCGACCGTGAATCGGAAACGCGAGGAAGACGCGGCGGGCGAATGGCGCTGCGAGCCGGTTGGCGAGGCCCAGGTGCGCGTCGGCCTCCATCAGCGCAGTCGGGATCCGGCGCCGCGCGGCTGCGAGCACCATCGGGCCGCCGACGTAGCTGCCGCCGCCGAGCACGACGTCCGGCTGCCTCCGGGCGAGGATCCGGTCGCAGGCGGCGGGTGCGGCGAGGTCGTGAAGCGCGGCCCGCGCCTGCGCCAGGCCCGGCCGCCGGGGCAGCCCGCTCACGCGGAAGGTGTCGAGCTCGTAGCCCGCGTCAGGAACGAGCCGCGCCTCGGCGCGACCCGGCGACCCGGCGAACGTCACCCGCGCGCCGCGGGCGTTGAGCGCCTCCGCCACGGCGAGCGCGGGCAGCACGTGGCCGGCCGTCCCCCCGGCTGCGATCAGGCACGCTGGCGCGTTGCGCTCCGGCATTGCCTGCGATGTTAAGGAGGATCCCCACCGAGACGAGCGCCACCACGAGGCTCGAGCCGCCGTACGAGACGAACGGCAAAGGAATCCCGGTCAGCGGCGCGAGGCCCATCACGGCCGCGAGGTTGATCGATGCCTGCCCGCAGACGAGCACGGTCAGGCCCGCCGCGAGCCGCTTGCCGAACGGGTCGCGACAGGTCAAGGCGATGCGGAAACCCGCGTACGCGAATGCCGCGTAGGCCGCCACGAGCGCGGTCGCGCCGACGAGCCCGAGCTCCTCGCCGATGATCGCGAAGATCATGTCGGTGTGCGCCTCGGGCAGGAAGTTCAGCTTGGCGACACTCTGGCCGAGGCCGCGGCCGAAGATCCCGCCTGAGCCGAGGCCGATGATCGCCTGCACGGTCTGATAGCCGGCGCCGTGGGCGTCGCGCCAGGGATCGATGAAGCTGAAGAGGCGCGCACGCCGGTACGGCTCGAACCAGACCGCGGCCATGCTGACGGCGGCGGCGATCCCGAGCCCGGCGCCGAGGGTGCGGACCGGAGTGCCGGCCACGAGCAGCATCGCGGCGAGCATCAGCAGGATCGCGATCGCGGTCCCGAGGTCGGGCTCGGCCAGGAGCAGGACGCAGAAGACGGTGGTCAGCAGGCCGACAGGGCGCCAGAGCTGCTTCAGGGTCTGCGGCGGGCGCTTGCGGCTCAGGTACGACGCGGCCCAGACCGCGAGCGCGAGCTTCGCCAGCTCCGATGGCTGGAAGACCGCGGGGCCCACCGAGATCCAGCGGCGCGCGCCGTTCACTGCCTGCCCGGCCACGAGCACGCCGAGCAGGAGCGCCAGGCTGGAGACGACGAGAACCGGGGCGAGCCCGCGCAGCAGGCGGTAGTCGGCCCGCGACGCGGCGACGAGGAGGACGAGCCCGAGGAGGGCGTAGCCCGCCTGGCGCTTGAGGAAGTACGCAGGGTCGCCGTTGTGGAGCGCCGCAGACGCCGAGGTTGCGCTGTAGACCATCACGAGCCCGAACGCGACCAGCGCCAGCGTGACCAGCGTCAGGATGCTGGCGTCGAGATTGGTCCGCTTCACGCGGACAGGTTCTGCACCAGCCTCCTGAACTCCTCGCCCCGCGCCTCGAAGTCGCGGAACTGGTCGTAGCTCGCGCAGGCCGGCGCGAGCAGGACGACGTCGCCCGGCTCGGCCTCGATCGCGGCCAGCGCGCTTGCCAGGTCGCCGTCGGTCCGCGCCTGCGGGATCACCACGGCGAGCTCCTTCGCCGTCTCGCCGATCAGGTGGACGCTCCTCACGTTCGGCCCGATCGCCGCTGCGAGCAGCGCGAAGTCCTCGCCCTTGCGCGAGCCGCCGAGGATCAGGTGCACGGGCTCGTCCTCGTAGGCGGCCAGGGCTCGAAGCGCCGCGGCGACGTTGGTCGCCTTCGAGTCGTTGACGTAGCGGACGCCGCCCCGGTCGGCGACGAGCTCCAGCCGGTGCGGCACACCGGGAAACGTGCGCAGCGCCTCGGCGATCTGCTCGTCGGGGGTCCCCGCCGCCCGCGCGGCGGCGGTCGCGGCGGCGGCGTTCTCGCGGTTGTGCGCGCCGCGGATCAGCGGCTCGGCCGGCAGCGGGTCGGCCGCCGAGAACTCGATCCCCTCGAGCCCGAGCCCGCGCGGGACGATCTTCGTCCTGGCCCGCTCGAAGATCCGCAGCTTCGCGTCGCGGTAGGCCTCGAAGGAGCCGTGGCGGTCGAGGTGGTCCGGCTCGAGGTTCAGCAGCACGGCGATCTCGCAACTGAGCTCGTGCACGTCCTCGAGCTGGAAGCTCGAGAGCTCGCAGACGACCCAGGCGCCGGGCTCGACCTTGCCGTCGAGCTCCGTCAGCGCGCGGCCGACGTTGCCCGCGACCGGCGCGCCCGTCATCGCCCCCAGCAGCTCGCAGGTCGTGGTCTTCCCGTTCGTGCCGGTGACGCCGATCAGCTTCGGCTCGATCAGGCGGTAGCCGAGCTCCACCTCGCTCCAGATCGGGATTCCGCGGCGCCCGGCCTCGGCGACGAGTGGCGCCTCGCGCGGCACCCCGGGACTCTTGACCAGCAGCTCCACCCCGTCGAGCAGCGTGAGATCGGCGTCGTTGCCGAGCTCCCGGTCGGCGGCGGCAACCGCCACCCCGCGCCGCTCGAGCGCGGCGACAGCCGCCCGCCCCGAGCGCGCGAGCCCGAGCACGAGCGCCCTTTCCGGCAAGGTGGTCATGCGAACACGCTAGACCCAGCGGGTCCGGGCAGCAGCGCAGACGGCCGAACCGGCAAAGCCGGCCCGGCCTGAAGACGACATCGCAAGCGACGTCTCAGCGGAACCCGGTGAAGTAGTGGTAGTAGAGCCCGAAGCCGATCGCGCAGAGGATCCCGGTCACGATCCAGAAGCGGACCATGATCTTCGTCTCCGACCACGCCTTCAGCTCGAAGTGGTGCTGGATCGGCGCCATGAGGAAGACGCGCCGCCCCAAGTACTTGAAGCTGAAGACCTGGATGATCACCGAGAGCGCAGACACCACGAAGATCCCCCCGATCAGCAGCAGCAGGAAGATCGTCTTCGTGAAGATCGCGAAGGACGCCAGCGCGCCGCCGAGCGCCATCGAGCCGGTGTCGCCCATGAACACCTCGGCCGGCCAGGCGTTGTACCAGAGGAATCCGATCGCCCCGCCGATCAGCGCCGCCGCAACGATCGCCAGGTCGAGCTTCGTGTCGAAGCGGTGACCCGGCGGGCCGGAACGGATCCACGAGATCACGATCATCGTGGCGAACGTGAAGAGCGCGATGACCACCGTCCCGGCCGCGAGCCCGTCGACTCCGTCGGTCAGGTTGACGCCGTTCGCCGCACCCGCGATCACGAGAAAGAGCAGCCCGTAGTAGGCGTACGAGAGCTGGATGTCTCCGATCCCGGGTACGTAGACCTCCGTGGGGATGTGCTGGTGCTGGACGGCAATGCCGACGCCCACCGTGATCACGCCCAGCAGGATCAGCTTCCAGCGGCCGTTCAGCCCGAGCGAGCGGCGGTGCGTGAGCTTGATGAAGTCGTCGAGGAAGCCGATCGCGCCGCAGCCGAGCGTCACGAAGAGCACGGCCAGCGCGGGGACCGTGTACGTGCTGAAGGCGAGAAAGCCGACCGATGCCGCCAGCAGGATCAGGAGCCCGCCCATCGTCGGCGTGCCCTGCTTGGCGATGTGGTGCTCCGGACCTTCCTCGCGGATGTGCTGGCCGAACTCGTTCCGGCGCAGGAAGGCGATGAACTTCGGGCCGAGGAGAATCGAGATCAGGAGCGCGACGACGCCAGCCAGCAGGACGTGGCTCAAACTCTCACCGCCGCGAGTGCTTCCGCAACTGCCTCGAGGCCGACCGCACGCGAGGCCTTGACGAGGACGCAGTCGCCGGGCTCGACCAGCTCGTGCGCCTCGGCGGCTGCCGTCGCCGCGTCGGGGATCCAGCGCGTGACCGGCACGCCGCTCGCCCCTTCGACGTAACCGCGGGCGAGGTCGCCGACCGCAACGAGGGTCTCCACGCCGTGGCTCGCCGCCAGCTCTCCGATCTCGCGGTGGAACGCCTCCGCGCCGCGGCCCAGCTCGGCCATGTCGCCGAGAATCGCGACCCGGCGTCGCCCCGCGGCGCGCTCGGCGAGCTGAACGAGCGCGGCGCGCATCGAGACGGGGTTCGCGTTGTAGGCGTCATTGATCAGGAGGCCACCGCCGGGCAGCGGCATTTCCTCCCCGCGCCAGCGAGACAGCTCGACGTCGACGCGCTCGGGGCGCGGGAGGCCGAGCGCGTCGAGGGCCGCCAGCGCGGCGGCGGCGTTCGCAGCCTGGTGCCGAGTGCTGACGTTGAAGCTGACGCCGCCGACGATCGCGCGGTCCTCCTCGAAGTCGACCTCGGGCTCGTTCAGGCGGACGACGGTGACGTCATCGCGCTCGACCGGGAAGTCGGCGGGCACGATCGCCGTCCCGCCGGGCGCCAGCGCCGCGACCAGTTCGCCCTTGGCGCGCAGCACGCCCTCCAGCGAGCCGACCAGCTCGAGGTGCGCAGGGCCGACGTTCGTGATCACGCCGATCTCCGGCCGGGCGATCTCGCAGAGCTCGGCGATCTGCCCGAAGCCGCGCATCGCCAGCTCGAGAATGCAGACCTCCGTGTCCGGCTCGAGCCGGCAGAGCGTGAGCGGGACGCCGATCTCGTTGTTGAAGCTCGCCTCCGCGGCGACCGTCCGGGCCGAAGGAGCGCAGAGGGCCGCGAGGATGTCCTTCGTCGAGGTCTTGCCGGTCGAGCCGGTGATGCCGACGACGCGCGCTCCGCTGCGGTCGCGCACTGCCCGGCCGAGCGCGGCGAAGGCGGCGAACGGCTCGTCGGGCGCGAGCGCCGCGGCGGCTCCCCGGGAGAGCGCATCCTCCCGGAACTCGGCGCCGCTGCCGACTGCCACGAACAGGTCGCCCGGCTCCACCTTGCGGGAGTCGACGCGGACGCCGGTCACCGCCTCCGCGCCGGGCGCGACGGTGAGCTCGCCGGTCGCGAGCTCGCGGACCTCGTCGAGCGCGAGCGGGATCATCTGGCGGCTCCCAGGCGGCGGAGCACGTCGCGCGCGACCTCGCGGTCGTCGAACGGGATCGTCCGGTCCGCGAACTCCTGGCCCTGCTCGTGTCCCTTGCCGGCGATCACGACGACGTCGCCCTCGGCGGCCTCGGAAAGCGCCCGCTCGATCGCGGCAGCGCGGTCGGGCTCGACCTCGACGTCGCGGACGACGCCGCCGAGGATCTCGTCGATGATCGCGGCAGGATCCTCGCTGCGCGGATTGTCGGAGGTGACGATCGCGAGATCGGCGAGCTCCGAGGCGATGCGGCCCATCAGCGGCCGCTTGCCGCGGTCGCGGTCGCCGCCGCAGCCGAAGACGCAGATCACGCGGCCGTCGGCCAGCTCACGCGCGGTGCGGAGAACGCTCTCGAGCGCGTCGGGCTTGTGCGAGTAGTCGACGATCACCTCGAACGGCTGGCCCTCGGCGACCGGCTCGAACCGGCCCGGCACCCCGCGTACCGCCTCGAGCCCGCGCACGATCGCCTCGTCGTCGATCCCGAGCAGCCGGCTCGCCGCGAGCGCGCCGAGCGCGTTCTCGGCGTTGAAGCGTCCGCGCAACCGGAGCTCGATGCCCTCGAGCGCGGCCGGGCCGACCTGCGCGTCCGGGGCGAAGCCGAAGGTGAGCGCGTCCGGCCGGTCGGCGGCGAGCTTCCGGCCCCACGCGTCCCCGATGTTGATCGCGGCGGGCGGCTCGGTCTCGGTGAACAGGCGCCGCTTGGCCTCGAAGTAGCGCTCCATCGTCCCGTGAAAGTCGAGATGGTCCTGGCTCAGGTTGGTGAAGACGAGCGCGGCGAAGCGCACGCGATCGAGCCGGCCGAGCTCGGACCCGTGCGAGGTCGCTTCCATCGCGCAGCTGCGGTCTCCGGCGTCGAGCATCTCGCGCAGCGCGCGCTGGACGTCGATCGCCTCCGGGGTCGTTCGGATCGACGGGCGGCGCTCGCCACCGACGCGGCTCTCAATCGTCCCGAGCAGCCCCGGGCGCCGGCCGGCCGCCGCGAGAATCGAGTAGAGCAGGAACGAGGTCGTCGTCTTGCCGTTCGTGCCGGTGACGCCGGCGACCTCCAGCTCCTCGCTCGGATGGCCGAAGAACTCGTCGGCGACCGGCGCCATCGCCCGGCGCGCATCCGGCACGACGAGCTGCGGCACGTCGAGCTCGAGCGGGCGCTCGACGACCACTGCGACCGCGCCGCTCTCGACCGCCTGCGTGGCGAAGTCGTGACCGTCGGCGCGGCTGCCCGGCACGCAGAAAAAGAGCGCCCCGGGCCCGGCCGCGCGGGCGTCGTAAGCGAGGTCGCCGATCTCCACGGGAGCGCGTCGCAGGACGTCCGCGGGGGCGAGCGCTGCGATGACGCGCTCCAGGTGCATCGGCGGGCGAGTCTACCAATCGGTTCAGCCGAGACGGTTGGCCTTCGAATGCGAGAAGCGGCGGATTTGCAGCGCTTTCGGCACACTCTCGTGACAGACACGTGCGCCTTTCCCGGATACGATCGCCTCGGGGAGGAGGCCGGGCGAACCGTACTACGGGACCAAGGAGCTTCCCTCGCGGGAATCGGCGGTCTGAGGACCGAGCGCCTTTCGTCAGGGCGTAGCGCTCGACGCCGGGGCCACGGGCGCGTCCGGCGTGATGCCACCGTCGAGGTACTGGAGGTCGAAGCGCGCGATCTGGGAGAACGCGGGCGCCGCGACCACGCCGCCGAAGATCGCCCCGCGAGGCTCGTCCACCGACACGAGGATCACGAGCCGGGGCCGCGAGGCGGGAACGATCCCGATGAACGACGCCACGTAGCGTGAATCCGAATAGGTCCCGTCGGGATCGACCTTGGCCGCGGTTCCCGTCTTGCCGGCAACCTGGTAGCCCGGCACCGCCGCGAGGGTTCCGGTCCCGTCGAGCACGACGTTCCGCAGCATCGACATCAGCTGCGCCGCCACCCGCCGCTTCACGATCCGCCGATGCGGCTGCGCTGTCGCCGAGCCGTCGCCGATGTGGTCGACCAGGTGCGGCCGGACCCAGACGCCGCGGTTCGCGATCGCAGCGTAGGCGCTCGCCATCTGAATCGGCGTCACGGAGATCCCCTGGCCGATCGGCACGTTGCCGATCGTCGAGCCCGACCACCGGCTCTCCGGCAGGACGATGCCGGGGCTCTCGCCCGGATAGTCGATGCCGGTGTCGCGCCCGAAGCCGAAGCGGGAGATCCAGCCGGCCAGCCGGTGCTGCCCCAGGCGCTCGGCGAGCGTGATCGCACCGACGTTGGACGACCGTGCCAGGATCTCGGCCACGGTCATCGTCTCGGTCCCGCGCGGCTCGGCCTCGTGGATGATCCGGTCGGCGACGTGGATCTGGTACGGCAGGACGAAGCTCGTCGACGGCGAGACGAGGCCTTCCGACAGCGCGCCGGCAACGGTGACCAGCTTGAACGTGGAGCCCGGCTCGTACGTGTCGGTGACCGCGCGGTTCCGCTGCAACGGTTTCCAGGTGCGCGGGTAGTTGTTCGCGTTGAACCCCGGCGCCACGGCCATCGCGAGCACGCCGCCCGTCCGCGGGTCGAGCACGATCGCGGTGGCGCTCTTCGCGCGCCACTGCCTGACGGTCTGCCGCAGGATCGCCTGCGCGTTCGACTGGATCACATGGTCGAGCGTCAGGTAGACGTCGGTGCCGTCGCGCTCGGGCCTGGAGGAAACGGTGTCGATCACCTCGCCTGATGCGTCCTTGACGATGCGCTCCCGGCCCGGACGCCCCGCGAGCTCGCGGTCGAGCGAGAGCTCGAGCCCGGCGAGCCCGTGGTTGTCGACGCCGGCGTACCCGAGCACCTGCGACGCGAGCGAGCCCTGAGGGTAGAAGCGGCGCTCCTCGGGGTAGAAGAACAGGCCGGGCAGGTGTTTGCGCTCCAGAATCGCCGCCCGCGCGGGGTCGGCCTTGCGCGCGACGTAGACGAAGCCGAGCGTGCGGTCGGCGAGCGACGCGTACAACGGGCCCTGGTCGAGCCGGAGCACGCGCGCGGCGATCGCCGTCTCGCTGCGCGGGTCGCGTACCTGCCGGGGGTCGGCGTAGACCGTGGTCGCCTGCTCGCCGATCGCGAGCTGCAGGCCG
Organism: Gaiellaceae bacterium; assembly: GCA_035624425.1. Lineage (GTDB taxonomy): Bacteria > Actinomycetota > Thermoleophilia > Gaiellales > Gaiellaceae > AC-32. The sequence continues at coordinate 11 of DASPRN010000110.1, read as the reverse complement.
CCGCGGTCGAA
>DASPRN010000095.1:0-18960 GCA_035624425.1 Gaiellaceae bacterium | reverse complement strand
CGGGCCGTTCGACGTGGTCGTCCACAACGCGGCGACCGGCGTGATCGAGCCGGCGCTGGAGGCCCAGGACAAGCACTGGGACTGGACGCTCTCGGCGAACGCGCGGGCGCTCCTCTCGCTGGCGCGCGCCCTCGCGCCCGGGATGCGCGAGGGCTCGTCGTTCGTCGGCATCTCGAGCCTCGGCTCGACGCGGGTGCTGGAGAACTACGTGCTGGTCGGGGTCTCGAAGGCGGCGCTCGAGGCGGTCGTCCGCTACCTGGCCGTCGAGCTCGCGCCGCGCGGGATCCGCGTCAACGCCGTCTCGGCGGGCGTCGTCGAGACGGCCGCCCTCGAGTACTTCCCGAACCGCGAGGAGATGATCAGCTCGGGCCTGAAACGCACCCCCGCCGGCCGGCTGGTCGAGCCGCGCGACGTCGCGGACGCGGTCTGCTTCCTCTGCTCGGACGCGGCCGAGATGGTTCGCGGACAAACCCTCGTCGTCGACGGGGGCTTCTCGCTGCTCGCCTGATGGAGCCGACCGAGGGGAACCTGCGCGCCTGGGAAGAGGCACACCGAAGCCTCCGTCGCCGCGGCGGCCAGCGGGGCCTGCCGAAGCCGGTGCGCGAACGGCTGCCGGATCTCGACGGGCGCCACGTGCTGCACCTCTCCTGCGGCGCGGGCCGCGAGACGGCGGCGCTGCTCGGGCTCGGCGCGCTCGTCACCGGGGTCGACGCCTCGGAAGAGACGGTGCGTGCCGCGCGGAAGCGGCTCCCCGACGCGGCGCTCGTCACGGCCGACGTGCAGTCGCTGCCCGTCGAGCTGCGGCGCGGGCGCTTCGACGTCGTCTACTCGTCGTGGGGAACCCTGGCTCTCGTCTCCGACTTCGCGGGCTGGGCCGGCGGCATCGCCGCAGCGCTGCGGCGCGGCGGCGTGCTCATCGCCTACGACGAGCATCCGGTCGCAGCCTGCCTCGACCAGATGCTGCACTGGCACGACAGCTATTTCGACGCCTGGCCGGTCGGCGTGATCGTCGAGGCGCTGGCCGGAGCCGGGCTCGCAGTCGAGCGACTGGAGGAGCTCCCGGACCCGAACCGCTGGGGCCGGCGCGAGCTGCGCGTCCCGGGAGACCTCATCGTCATCGCCCGAAAACCCTGAGCGTGTCGGCCGCGATGTAGCCGGCGATCTTCGGGTTCTCCTGCAGCCGCCGGAGCGAGTAGGCGTACCAGTGCCGGCCGAACGGCGTGTAGATCCGCAGCCGGTGCCCCTCGCGGACGAGCTCCACGCCGAGCGCGGGCCGCACGCCGAGCAGCATCTGGAGCTCGTAGTCCTCACGCCTGAGCCCGCGCGCCTCCACCCCGCGCTTCGCCTCCTCCAGCAGCCACTCGTCGTGGGTCGCAACGCCGACGTAGCAGCCCGCGTCCCAGAGGGCGTGCAGCACCTGCGCGAAGCTCGTCCGCACCGCGTCGAAATCGCGGAACGCGATCTCGGCCGGCTCGAGGTAGATGCCTTTGCAGAGCCGCACGTTCGGCCGAAGCTCGGCCAGCGCGGCGACATCGGCCAGCGTCCGCTTCAGCCGCGCCTGCAGCACGATCCCGACGTTCTCGTGGCCCTCGGCCCGCAGCTCCCGGTAAAGCCGGAGGGTGTCGTCGGTCGTCGAGGCGTCCTCCATGTCGATCCGGACGAAGTTGCCGCGCTCGGCCGCATGGGCGACGACCGCCTCGAGGTTCTCGCGGCAGAGGTCGTAGCCGAGCTTCAGCCCGAGCGCCGTCACCTTGACGCTGACGTTCGAGTCGAGCCGCTCGCGCTCGAGGGCCTCGAAGACCTCGCGGTAGGTGCCCGCGATCGCCCGCGCCTCGTCCGGGCTCGCGATCTCCTCGCCGAGCACGTCGATCGTCGCCAGCTTCCCCTCGCCGTTCAGCTGCCGCACGACGCGTACCGCGTCGCCGAGCTCCTCGCCGGCGATGTAGCGCGACGAGACCCGCCGCACCACCGGCTTCGGGACGGCAGGCAGCAGCCGGACGAGGGCGCGGTCGAGCAGGGCCACGGGCGCCGATTCTACGAGCGGCTTTGCTCGCGGCGCTCGAACTCGAGCATCAGCCGCCGCAGAAGTGCGTTCAGCTGGCGCTTCTCGTCCTTCGTCAGTGCGGCGGTGACGAGCGACTCCTTGGCCGCCTGGGCAGCGACAGAGTCCTCCCACGCCTTGTGGCCGGCCTCGGTCAGCTCGACCAGCACGCCGCGCCGGTCGTCCGGGTCCGGGAGCCGGCGGACGAAGCCCGCGCGCTCGAGACGGTCGATCCGGTTCGTCATCGCACCGCTCGAGAGCTCTGCCCACTCGGAGAGCTGCCCTGGCGAGCGCCGGTGCGGCGGCCCCGCCAGCCGAAGCTGGTTGAGCGCCTTCCACTCGCCCTCCGCCAGGCCGAACTCGACGAGCGTCTCGTCGAGCATGCGGTGGAAGCGCCGCCGGATGCCGTTGATGCGGTCGACGATGCCTTCGACCTCGAGATCGACCCCGGGGAGATCGTTCTCCTCGAGGAAGCGGTCGATGTGGTCTCGTTCTTCGATTTTGGCCATGTCGTGATTCTTGATCAAGAACTTCTTGACGTCAAGAGGTTCGATGTGTAGTCTTTCATCTCGATGTGAAGATACTTTAGCTCGAGACGAAAGGAGCCTGAGTGTTCGACTACGAGACCCACGCGCAACTGAGCAGGGAGCGCACCGAGAGCCTCTGGGTCAACCAGGCCGTAGCGGCCGAGTCGCCACGCCCCGCCCGCCGGGCTCTCGGCAAGCTCCTGATCCGCGCAGGCGAGCGGCTGGCGCAGCCGGCCGGAAGCTCGGCTCTCGCACATGAAGCCTTGCCGCGCTGCTGACCGAGCATGGAGGCCGTGGCGGCTCTGCCGCCGCGGCCGTGTCACAGACCAGGCAGGTCAGCCCTCCCGCATGAACCCTTGCCTGGCAGCCGACACCAACGCGACGGCTTCCGGGAAGAGGACGCGCATCGCGTCGCGGAGCGCGGTCGCCTGCTCGTCGGCACTGCCGGTGGCGGCCACCTGCTGCAGCGCGGCCGCGGTCAGCTCGACCGCGGTGTTCAGCGTCAGGGTCGCGAACTGCTCGCGCTGCGCCTCCTGCACCGACTCGGCCTGCTGCTCGGCGAATTCGCGGAGGCTCCGCATCAGATCCTCGGGGTCGCCCCCGAGCGGGAATCCGAAGCCGCTTCCTTCCATCCACTCAGATTAGCTGAGCGGACGTTTGTAGCCGCGCTCGACGTCGCGGACGAGCTCGTCGACGGTTCCGGTCGCCTGCGCGACGGCCTGGGCGAACGCCGCGCTGTCCTCGGCCGACGCGCCGGCCTCGTCGAGGAGGGCGGGGCTCGCCGCCTGCGTCCCGTCCGGCTCCCGGCCCCGGACCTCGTTCGCGAGCTCCCAGAGCGCGGCGATCGAGACCGCGTCCCGCACGAGCGAGCGGTCCTCGATCGGCGCGCCGTCCGCGTCGAGGACGAGCCAGGCGGTCTCCTCACCGTGGCGGTAGGCGCAGAGGTAGAGGCGCACGCCTTCAGAGGGCTCCGCCGGGACGATCCCGGCCAGCTCCTCTCCGTCGGCCGCGTATGCGACCGCAGCCTCCGCGATCCGCCTCAACTCCCGCTCCAGCTTCACCCTCTGAGCTTAGACTCACGCCCGTGGTCGAGACGCTCTCCGGGCGCGCGCGCGAGCTGTTCGCACCGCTCGGGCCGACCTACGACCGCTACGCGCGGCTGCTCTCCTTCGGCCAGGACCCGCGTTGGCGGCGCTTCCTGGTCTCGCGCCTGCCCGTCGGGCCCGATGACGTCGTGCTCGACGTCGCCACCGGCACAGCGGCGGTCGCGCTCGAGCTCGTGCGACAGAAGCAGTGCTCCGTCGTCGGCGTCGACCAGAGCGGGGAGATGCTCGACGAGGCGCGTCGGCGGCTGGTGCTCGCGGCCGAGACGAAGCGGGTGCGGCTGGTCGAGGCGAGCGCGCGCGAGCTCCCGTTCGAGGACGCGTCCTTCGACGGGCTCACGGCCGCCTACCTGCTTCGCTACCTGGACGACCTCCCGGCCGGCCTGCGCGAGCTGGCGCGGGTGCTGCGGCCGGGTGCGACCGCCGCGCTGCTCGACTTCGGCGTCCCGCCCGCCCCGGTCACGCGCGCGGCGTGGACGCTCTACGTCGACCTCGGCCTGCCGCTGCTCGGCCGGGCGATCTCGCCTGGCTGGCAGGAGGTCGGGCGCTTCCTCGGCGGAAGCATCCGCGACTTCGACGCGCGCTGGCCGCTCTCGAGCCTGCTACAGGCCTGGCGCGAGGCGGGCTTCGAGGACCCGCGCGCGCGCCGGCTCAGCCTCGGCGGCTGCCTCGTCACCTGGGCCCGAAAAGGATGAGCGAGGCAAGGCCGGCCTTCTACGCGCTCGCCCCCGGGAGCTGGCGCGACTGGGTCACGCTCCTGCACCCGCCCTACACGGCCTGGCACCTCAGCTACGTCGCGATCGGCGCCGCACTGGCGCCGCACTTCTACCCGGGCCGGCTCGCCGCTGCGGCGGTCGCCTTCTTCCTGGCGATGGGCATCGGCGCGCACGCGCTGGACGAGCTCCAGGGCCGCCCGCTCGCCACGCGCATCCCCGGCCCCACGCTCGTCATCCTGACCGTGGTCTCGCTCGCCGCGGCGGTCGGAATCGGCATCGCGGGGGCGATCTCGTTCGACCTCTGGCTGCTTGTCTTCGTCGCGATCGGCGCCTTGCTCGTGCCCGTCTACAACCTGGAGCTCCTCGGCGGCGTGATCCACAACAACGCCGGCTTTGCGCTCGCCTGGGGCGCGTTTCCGCTCTTGACCGGGTACTTCGCCTGCGCAGGCACGCTCGGCTGGGTCGCGCTCCTCGCAGCGGCCTACGCAACGCTGACGAGCTACGTGCAGCGGCTGCTCTCGACCGCGGTCCGGCACGTGCGCCGGCGCGTGGCGGCGGTCGGCGGGACGGTGGAGCTCCGCGACGGGACACGGGAGCCGGTGACGCCCGAGCTGCTCTACGCGTCGCAGGAGACCGCGCTGCAGCTACTGGCGGCGGCGAACGTCGCGCTGGCGGGCGCGCTGCTCGTCCTCCGGTTAGCCTAGGCCTGTGCGCTCGATCTTCCAACGGTTCAACCGCACTCGCGACTACGAGAGCGACCTCGCGGCCGCGGAGGAGCGGCTTCGCGCCACGGTTGCGCAGGAAACCGAGGCCCAGGCGGCAGAGATGGAGCGAACCCTCACGCTCGCGCGGGCGAAGTCGCTTGCCCGGCTCGTGGAGGAGGAGCGGCGGATAGCCGAGGAACGCCGTGCCGCTGTGCAGGAACAGGAGCGTCGCGCAGGCGCGGAGCTGAGCGAGACGCTGGCCAAGGTGCAGGCGCGCATCGGCCACCGGCTCGCCGAGTGGACGGCTGACCTCGAGCGGACCGCGCAGGCCTTCGACGCCCAGCTCGCAAGCCTGCGGGAGCGGCAGGAGCAGCTTCTCGCCGAGGCCGCCTCCCGGCTCGCGCTCGACACCGAGCGGCTCGACACCGCGAGCGAGGAGCAGCGCGAGCGGCTCGCCGCGCTCGTGGTCGAGTTCGATCGGGCCGCCCGCGAGACCGCCGACACGGCCCGCGCCCAGCTCGAAGGGCACGAGAGCGAGCGACGCCGCGCCCTGCACGAGGTCGCCGAGCGGCTGCGCGAGCGGGAGCGCGACCTGCGCGAGCGGGTCTCGGCCGAGGAGTCGGAGGCCGTCCAGCGGATCCACGCCAGCTTCGCCGACGTGGAACGGCGCCAGGTCGAGGAGCTGAAGCGGGTCGTCGAGCGGACCTCGGGCAGCTTCTCCGACGCGGTCTCCAGGCAGTTCGCGGACGAGATCAAGCGGGCGCGCGAGAGTGCTGCGCAGCGCCTCGCCCGGGAGCTCGACAAGGCGGTCGAGTACTTCGCCCGCGAGGCCCAGACCGTCCTCGCCGAACGGCTGGCGCACGTTGCCGACGCGGGCGGCCAGCGCCTCGAGCGCAAGCTCTCGCAGATCGGATCGTCCCTCGAGCACGAGCAGGACGAGCTGGCCGCCGAGCTACAACGGCGGGTCGTCGACACGGAGGTCCAGCTCCGCTCGCACGTGCAGGCGCTCGCCGCCGACGCGGAGGCGGAGCGCACCGCGCTCAGCGCGCGTCTCAACGAGCTCCAGCGGCGGGTCGACGCGCTGCTCAACGAGGCGGAGTCCCGGCTGGCTCCGACGTTTCGGCCGGGGTAGCCTTGCGCAAACTTCTCCGAGAAGGGTTCGTCTAGGACAGGGCGAAACCACCCGACGCCGATGACGCAGATTGCCGAGACACCCCGGGACGAACAGGCGAAAGTCGAGAGCTGGCGCCTGCACGTCCTGATGGAAGCCGGCTACCCGCTTCCGCTGGCCGAGCGGATCGCACACTCGAACGCCGACCTGCACCACGCCGTGGAGCTCCTCTCCCGGGGCTGCGAGCCCGAGACGGCCGCCGAGATCCTGCTCTAGCGCCGGCTCGGGTTGCCCTCCGTGGCATGCTGACCCCGTGAAGGCCGAGGCGACCGAGTACGGCGACCGGCGCGTCTACAGCGTCGGTGCGTTCAACCGCGGCGTCGCCTCCTGGCTCGCCCGCCTGCCCACGGTCTGGGTCGAGGGCGAGGTCACGGAGCTCCGCCGGCAGGAGCGCTGGGCCAGCGTCTTCTTCACGCTCAAGGATCCCGCCGACGGCGCCTGTCTCGGCGTCTCGATGCCGCGCGGCCGCTTCGACGCGCTCCGGCTCGACCTCGCCGACGGGGACCGCGTCCACGTCTACGGGCGACCCGAGCTGTACGAGGCGCGCGGCGAGTTCCGCCTGCGCGCGCTGTCGCTGGAGCGCTTCGGCCTCGGCGACCACCTGGCGGCACTCGAGCGCCTCAAGCAGAAGCTGGCCGCCGAAGGGCTCTTCGCAGCCGAGCGCAAGCGGCCGCTGCCGTTCCTGCCGCGCCGGATCGGCCTGGTCACCGGCAACGACGCGGCCGCCAAACGCGACGTGCTGACGGCGATCCAGTCACGCTTCCCGCCCGCGGCGGTGCTCGTCGGCGAGACCTACGTCCAGGGTCCGCGCGCGGCCGGTGCCGTGATCGAGACGCTGGGCGCCCTCTGCCGCGAGCCGGAGATCGACGTGATCGTCGTCGCCCGCGGCGGCGGCAGCTTCGAGGACCTGCTTCCGTTCAGCGACGAGCGGCTCGTGCGGGCGATCGCCGGCTGCCCGGTCCCGGTCGTCACCGCCGTCGGCCACGAGCAGGACACGCCGCTCTGCGACCTCGCCGCCGACGCGCGCGCCTCGACCCCGAGCGTCGCCGCGCGCCTCGTCGTCCCCGACCTCGCCGAACTCCTGCAGCGGCTCGACCGCCACCGCCAGGGCCTCGAGCGCGGCGCCCGGCGGGGCCTGGAGCGCGAGCGGCAGCGGCTCGACCGGACGCACGAGCGGCTCGGCCGCGCCCCGCGCCTGTTCCTCGAGCGCGGCCGCTCCCGGCTCGAGCAGGCGGCCGGCCGTCTCCGCGCCCTCTCGCCGCAGGGCACGCTCGAGCGCGGCTATGCGATCGTCCGAGCCGGCGACGAGATCGTGCGCTCCAGCCGCGGGCTCGAGCGCGGCCAGGGCGTCGACGTCGAGCTGGCCGAGGGCGGCTTCGGCGCCCGCGTCGAGGAGACCAGGGAGGTTGGCCTCTGACCTTCGAGGAAGCGCAGAGAGAGCTGGAGGAAATCGTCCAACGGCTCGAGAGCGGCGAGGTTCCGCTCGACGAGGCGCTCGTGCTCTGGGAACGCGGCGAGGAGCTCTACCGGTTCTGCCGCGAACGGCTCGACGCGGCCGAGGGCCGGATCGAGGAGCTCGCCGGCCGCGTGCAGGACACAAAACAACAAAAGCCGTAGAATCGGCGCATGGCCGAGGCTCCGGTTGAGCTCCTGCAGCGCGTCCCTCTGTTCGAGCACTTCGACAAGGGCGACCTCAAGCGGATCGCCCGCTCGTTCAAGGAGCGCACCTTCGACGCCGGCAGCACCGTCGCCAGCGAGGGCAAGACCGGCGCCGGCTTCTTCGTGATCGAGAGCGGCGAGGCGACGGTCTCGGTGCACGGAGACGAGCGGCGAAGGCTCGGCCCCGGCGACTACTTCGGCGAGATCGCGCTGATCGACGACGGCGCACGGAGCGCGACCGTCACCGCCGTCAGCGACCTCGGCTGCTACGGGCTCACCTCCTGGGAGTTCCGCCCGCTGGTCGAGTCGAATGCCTCGATCGCATGGAAGCTGCTCGAGACGATGGCGCAGCGGCTGCGCGCGGCCCAGCAGCGCTGAGCGCCGAGCTCCCCGACGCCCGGCTCGTCGCGCAGTGCCGGAGCGGAGACGAGGAAGCCTGGCGCGCGCTGGTCGAACGCTTCTCCCGCTACGTCTACGCGATCTCCGTCCAGGCGTTCCGGCTGCCCGAGCACGATGCCGAGGACGTCTTCCAGGAGGTCTTCGCGCGCGTCTACGAGCGGCTCGAGACCCTGCGCGAGGACGAGGCGGTGCGTCCGTGGATCGGCCAGCTCACGCGCCGGCTCTGCATCGACCGCCTCCGCGCCGGCTCGCGCGAGACCGTCGAGGACGCGGACGAGCTGCCGGAGACCGCCGCAGACGACGTCCTCTCGCAGATCGAGGAGGCCTTCGACGTCCACGACGCGATGGCCGGGCTGCCCGAGAACTGCAGGGAGATCCTCGACCGCTTCTTCGCCCGCGACGAGAGCTACCGGACGATCGGCGACGCCCTCGGGCTGCCCGCGGGGACGATCGCGAGCCGCATCTCCCGCTGTCTGGACAAATTGAGAGACGTATTGGCGGTGAGGGATTGAATCCGGTCGGTTCGACCGGTCATTTCAGACGGCGAGGGAAGAAACGAAGCCTCTGGCGCGTCCAGTGAGCAGGTGACGTGATGAGCGCATACGACATCGAGAGGCTGTCCCGCCTGATCGGGATGCTCCCGCCGGCTCCGGCCGCCTGGATTGGCGCGGCACAGGAACTGCCGCAAGCACGCCGCGAGCTGGACGGGATCGTCGCCCGAGCCGAAGCCGACGCCGAGTTCCGGCGAGCGCTCATCGCGGACCTGGAGGGCGCGCTGCGGGCGGAGGGAGTCGAGCCGACCTGGCCGTTGCTCGACGAGCTCCGCCGCCGCGTCAACGGCTAGCACCCGCGTACGATCCTCCGCATGGCGAACGAGCCGCATGACGAGCTCGACGACGACCGTGGGCTACCCGCCTGGAGCCTGCCGGCCGACGCGGCGGGGCGGATCGCAATCGGCGTCGAGTGGCCCGAGCGGGTCACTCGCGAATGGGCCTTCGGCGACTCGACCGGCAAGGGCGTCCGCGTCTGCATCCTCGACAGCGGCGTCGAGGCGGACCACCTGGCGGTCGGCGGGCTCGAGGGCGCGATCGCGGTCGTGAAGGACGAGGACGGCGAGCTCGAGTTCGTCCAGGACACGGAGGGAGACCTCTGCGGCCACGGGACGGCGTGCGCCGGAATCGTCCACTCGCTCGCGCCCGAAGCAAGCCTGTTCAGCGTGCGCGTCCTCGGCGCCGGCTTCAAGGGCAGTGGCTCGGTGCTGCTCGGCGGCCTGCGCTGGGCGGTCGACCAGGGCTTCGACGTGATCAACATGAGCCTCTCGACGACGAAGCGCCACTTCGCCGAGGTGCTGCACGAGCTGGCCGACAGCGCCTACTTCCGGCGCACGGTTCTCGTAGCCTCCGCCCACAACATGCCGGTCGAGAGCTACCCGTGGCGCTTCTCCTCGGTTATCTCGGTCGGGAGCCACGAGGAGCCCGACCCCATGACGTTCTTCTACAACCCGAGCCCGCCGGTCGAGTTCTTCGCACGCGGCATGAACGTCGAGGTCGCGTGGCTCGGCGGGTCGACGATCCGCTCGAGCGGGAACAGCTTCGCGACACCGCACGTCGCCGGGATCTGCGCGCTCGTCATGGCCAAGCACCCGGAGCTGACGCCGTTCCAGCTCAAGAGCGTGCTCTACCTGACCGCGAACAACGTCGGCGGAGGCGCGGAATGAGCGACCTGCGGGCAGCGGTCGCGGCGGGCGCGCTCGGCTCCGAGGAGGGCTACCGCGCCCTGCTGCAGTCGATCGTCGAGGTCGCGCGGGCGATCTTCGGGGCACGCGCCTCGTCGGTCTTCCTGCACGACGAGGCCGCCGACGAGCTCGTGTTCGAGGCCGTCGCTGGTGAGGGTGCCGAGGAGCTCGTCGGCCGCCGCTTCCCGTCCAGCACGGGGGTCGCCGGCTGGGTGCTCGTCACGCGCCAGCCGCTCGTGATCGAGGAGCTCCAGGAGGACCCGCGCTTCGCGCGCGAGGCGGCCGAGTCGACCGGCTTCGTCCCCAAGGGCCTGATGGCCGTGCCGCTGCTGCACGAGGAGCGGGCCCTCGGCGTGCTCGAGGTGCTCGACCGCCCGCAGCAGGCCGCCTTCTCGCTCCAGGAGATGGAGCTGCTCGGCCTCTTCGCGAACGAGGCCGCGATCGCGCTCGACCTGTTGCAACGCGCCCGCGAGGCGCGCGCCGTGCTCGAGGACGAAGGCGGCGAGGGCGCGGCGCTGGCGCGGCTGGCGGCGAAGATCTCCGAGCTCGAGCCGGAGCGGCGCGAAGCCGTAGACCGGCTGCTCGAGGCGGTCGAGGCGCTCCTCGAGCCTCCCGGCTTCGACGACTCGCTCTAGAAACGCCGAGGGAGCCTTTCGGCTCCCTCGCGGACCTGGTAGGCGGTCTGCTGCGGCTTACGGCTTGTGGCTCGGCTTGTGGCTCTGCTTGAAGATGTGGCCCTCGACGTCGTCGTCGTCCTCGTGGCCCTTCGTGTGGCCCTTGGTATGGCCCTTGGTATGGCCCTTCTGCATGTGGCCCTCGACGTCGTCGTCCTTCTGGATGTTGCGGTTGACGTGGCTGCCCTTGTTGAGATGGGCCTCGACGTCTTCCTGGCCCTCCTCGGGCTCGGTATGCCTGTCCTGCTCCGACACGGTGGTCCTCCTTCCGGGAACTCTGGAACTTGCTCACTAGACGGTCGTCGGCCCTGGAATCTTCCCTCGGTTGCCCCCGGAACGCAATTTCCGTGATTCTCCGCAGTGTGAACGCACTCCGGGAGCAGCTTCGCGAGTCGTCTGCCGCCCTGCGCGAGGTCTACCGAAACCCCGGTCTGCGCCGGCTGCAGCTCGCGTGGGCCGGTTCGATCGTCGGCAGCTGGGCGTACACCGTCGCGCTGATCGTCTACGCCTACGACGCGGGCGGCACCTCGGCGGTCGGGCTCATCGGCCTGATCCGCTGGCTGCCGTCAGCAGTGGCGTCGCCGATCGCCTCGGTGCTCGGCGACCGCTACCGCCGGGTGCTCGTGATGCTCTCGGCCGATTTGCTCCGCGCAGCGGCGCTCGGCGTCATGGCGGCCTCCGTCCTGCTGCACGCACCCACGGCCGTCGTCTACGCGCTCGCCGCCCTGGTGGCCGTGCTCTCGACGGCCTTCCAGCCCGCGCAGGCGGCCCTGCTCCCCGCGCTCGCCCGGACGCCGGAGGAGCTGACCGCCGCCAACGTCAGCTCGAGCACGCTCGAGAGCCTCGGCTTCTGCGCCGGCCCAGCCCTCGGCGGACTGCTCCTCGCGGTCTCGACCACCTGGGTCGTCTTCCTGGTGACGGCCGGGGCATTCCTCTGGTCGGCGTTCCAGCTCGCCGGACTGCTGCGCACCGACGAGCCGCCGCTGCGGCAGGAGGGTGAGCGGTCGCTCCTGCGCGAGACCGCCGACGGTTTCCGGGCGATCGGAGCGGACCGTCGCCTGCAGCTCGTGATCGGGCTCTTCTCCGCCCAGACGCTGGTGAACGGCGCGATGAGCGTCCTGCTCGCTGTCTGCGCGCTCGAGCTGCTCCATCTCGGCGCCGGCGGGGTCGGCTACCTGAACGCGGCGGTCGGAGTCGGCGGCCTGCTCGGCGCGGTCTTCTCGCTGATGCTCGTCGGGCGCCGCCGGCTTGCCGGACCGTTCGGGCTCGCGGTCGCGGGCACCGGCGGGCCGATGCTCTTCATCGCGCCGCGCCCCACCTTTGGGATCGCGTTCGCCGCCTTCGTGCTGATCGGGGTCTCGAACATCGTCGAGGACGTCGCCGGGTTCACCCTGCTGCAGCGTACGAGCCCCGCCGAGGTGCTGGCGCGCGTCTTCGGCGTCCTGCACAGCCTCTTCTTCGCGACCGTTGCGATCGGCGCGGTCCTCGCCCCGGTGCTCGTCCACTGGCTCGGCATCCGCTGGGCGCTGGTCGTGGCCGGCGCGATCCTGCCGGTGCTCACCGTCGCGACGAGGGTTCCGCTCGTGCGCCTCGACGACCAGGCCGTCGACCGCACCCGCGAGCTCGACCTGCTGCGGTCGATCCCAATCTTCACGCCGCTCTCCGCCCCGGTGCTCGAAAGCCTCGCCTCGCAGCTCGTGCTCGTGGAGGTACCCGCCGGCGAGGCGATCGTCGAGCAGGGCGACCACGGCGACCGCTTCTACGCGATCGACTCGGGAGAGGTCGAGGTCAGCGTCGACGGGAAGGTGCAGGCCACGCAGGGGCCGGGCGACCACTTCGGCGAGATCGCGCTGCTGCGGGACGTGCCCCGCACCGCGACGGTCAGGGCGAAGACCGACGTCGAGCTCTACGCGCTCGGGCGGGACGACTTCCTCGGCGCCGTGACCGGGCACGCGGGCAGCGCCCAGGCGGCCGAGGCGGTGGTCGGCGCACGCCTCGGCGTCTCGGCGGTCTAGAATCCGCCCCCATGGCCGGCCCCTCAGTCGAGCTGCTCCAGAAGATCCCGCTCTTCGCAGGCCTCCAGCCAAAGGAGCTGGAGCGGCTCGGCGGCTCGTTCAAGGAGCGGACCTTCCAGGCAGGCGACACGGTGGCGAGCGAGGGTGAAAGCGGCGCCGGCTTCTTCGTGATCGAGAGCGGCGAGGCCGCTGTGCGGGTCGGCGGCGAGGAGCGCGGGCGGCTCGGCCCCGGCGACTACTTCGGCGACATCGCACTGATCGATATGGGCGCGCGGACGGCGACCGTCACCGCGGAGAGCACGCTCGACTGCTACGGCCTCACCTTCTGGGACTTCCGCCCGCTCGTCGAGAGCGACGCGCGCATCGCCTGGCCCCTGCTGCAGGCGATGGCCAAGCGCCTGCGCGAGGCCGAAGCCTCAGACTGACGCCAGCCGTCGGCCGAGCTCTTCGACGTCCTCGCCCGCGCGAGCCGGGTCGCCGCTGAGAGCCGTCGCCTCGAGGCCGTGCTCGACGCGGCCGCCGAAGAGGACCCACGGGACGCCGAGCTCGCGACAGGCGCGGACGGCCTCGCCCGGCGCCTTGCCCTCGAAGGTCGTCCGGTCGACGGTGCCCTCGCCGGTGACGACCAGGTCGGCTCGGGCCGCTCGCTCCCGGAAGCCGACGGCGCCGAGCACGAAGTCCGCGCCGGAGACGAGCTCGGCTCCGAGCGACGCGAGCACAGCCCCGAGCCCGCCGGCCGCTCCCGAGCCGGGAAGCTCGCTGCACGGCCTGCCTCTGAGCCGCTTCTCCAGCTCGGCGATCTGAGCCGGCGTCGCGCCCTTCTGCGGCCCGAAGGCCCGCGGCGCCTCGGCGAGCGTCGCGCGCGTGTCGCAGAGGACCGTCGTCGGCGCCGGCAGCTCGTCGACGGCCTCGAGGAAGCCGGCGCCGCCGTCCATCGTCGCCGTCCCGCCGAGACACACCAGCAGCCGCTCGCACCCGGCGGCCGCCGCGACCAGCTCGCCGAAGCCGTGGCTCGACGCCGAGAGCACGTCGAGGTGCGAAGGGTCGAGCGGGATCGCGTCCGCGCTCTCGACGACGGCCGCTCCCTCGAGCCCGTAGACCGGCGCCTCGCGCGGGCGTGCGAACGCGTCGTGAACGCCCACGCGCCGGAGCACCCGTGCGCCGAGCACGTCCGCCGTCCCCTCGCCGCCGTCCGCGATCGGGCACTCGTCAGCCTCGGCGCCGGCGGCCGCGAAGCCCGCCGCGAGCAGGTGCGCCGCCTCTCGCGCGCCGAGGACTCCCTTGAGGCTAGCCGGGCACGCCAGCGCGCGCACGGGTCTCGCTCCCGTCCTGGGAGAGCTCCTCCTCCTCGGCCGGAACCTCCGCCTCCGAGGCGTCGGGCATCCGCCGCAGCATCGCGAACGAGAGGCCCTCGCGCGCGAGGAAGATCATCCCGACGCCGACGCCGACCGACGCCTCGATCGCCTGCAGCCCGAAGCCGTACGCGATCGCCGTCCCCGCGGCGACGCCATAGGAGCGAAGCGGCAGCGCAATCGCCGCCTGCAGCAGGCCGATGTTCCCGGGCCAGAGCGGGAACAGCGTCGCGACGTTCATCAGCAGCAGCACGAGCCCGGCCGCCGGGAGGGGCGCGTGGATGTCGAAGGCCCGCATCGCGACGTAGACCGCGAAGAACTGGCAGAGCCACCCGCAGCACTGGAAGAACGCCGCAAGGGCCGCCGGGCCCGGCCGGTGCAGTACGCCGAGCCCGAAGCGCGCCATGGTGACCAGCCGGCGGATCGGCCCGAGCCCCTCGAGCCCGGACTGGCCGTGATGGCGCGCGCTCATGAACGCGAACGCGAGCAGCCCGAAGCCGACGATGCCGACGATGATCAGGCTCGAGATCGCCCAGTGCGGGATCTTCGCCGTCGCCAGCACGTAGACGATCAGCCCGACCGTCGGCACGAGGTCGAACAGCCGGTGCGCGAAGACGGTACCGACCAGCGCCGCCCAGGTTCCGTTCCCGCGCCCCTGGAGGCGTAGCTTCCGCGTCAGCACGGCGACGCGCGCCAGCTCGCCGATGCGGCCCGGGAGCACCGCATTCGCGAACAGGCCGACCGAGAACGCCGAGAAGACGAGCGGGTAGCTCGGGTGCGGCGGCTCCATCGCCTGGTTGATGACCGTCCGCCAGGCAGCCGCACGGAGGATCACCGAGAGAAGATTGAGGCCGATCGCCGCGAAGACGTACTGCCACTGGACCCGATCGAACGTGTGGCCCACCTGGTGCCAGTCGGGGCCGCGCCACCATACGAGCGCGGTCAGGCCGCCGGCCGCAAGGAGGACCACGACCACACGCGTCGTCCGCGCTTGCGCGATTCGCGTCAGGCTCACGTCAGCCGCTCGTAGATAGCCGACAGCCGCCGCGCGATGTCGTCCCACGCGTAGCGCTCCTGGGCCAGCTTCCGGGCCGCCGCGCCCAGGCGCTCGCGCCGCGGCTCGTCGGCGAGCAGCGAGGTCACGGCCTCCGCCAGCGCGGCCGGATCCCCCGGCGGGACGAGCACGCCCGTCTCGTCGGTCATGACGTCACGGTACCCCTCGATGTCGGACGCGACCACCGGAGTCGCGCACGCGAAGCCCCGGGTCAGCACCATCCCGAAGCTCTCGCCGCCCAGCGACGGCGCGACGAGCGCCTTCGCCGCCAGCAGCTCCTCCGTCAACGCGTCCTGGTCGAGGAAGCCGAGCGGGTCGATGCCCTCTGCCTCCACGCCGAGCCTCGACAGCGCCAGCCTCACCATCAGCGGGTCGGCACCGACGATCCGCAGCCGGGCGCCCGTGCGGCGGTGGATCTCCGGCCACGCCTGCAGGAGCACCGGCATCCCCTTGCGCGGGTCGTGTCGCCCGACGAAGACGATGCGGTTCTCGCGGCCGGCGGGGTCGGCCTCGGGCGGGATCAGGACGCCGTTCGGGATCAGCTCGTACTCGCCCGGAAACCAGCGCGCCGCCGACTCGCGCGCCGCCTCGGTGACCGCGATCCGGTGGTCGATCCGATCCATCAGGAAGCCCCAGACCGGCCTGCCGATCGCGTTCCAGGCCAGGTTGCCGTGGGCGTGGAAGGTCGCGACGACCGGGGCCTCCGCGTAGGCGAGCGCCGCCGTGCAGATAGCCGGCGTCATCGGCTCGTGCAGGTGCAGGACGTCGAAGCGCTCCCGACGCAGGGCGCGCTTGACCTTGAGCGGCGTCGACGGGCTGAGGACGATGTTCGGCAGCGCGCCGTTCGCCGGAACGATCACGGAGCGCCCGACCGGGATCACGTCCGCCGGCGGCCGCCCGTGGCGCCCGTGCCGCGGGTGCAGCACCCGCGTGAAGCTCCCCGGTGGATCGTGCCCGATGATCGTCCGCGTCTCGATCCCGAGCTTGCGCAGCGCCTCGACCTTCAGCTCGACGTGCTCGCCGACGCCGCCCCAGTAGGACCACGAGTACGGGACGACGATGCCGACCTTCATCGCCCCGATTCTGACGGCCGAGAACGTGATCGTGACGGCCCGGCCGAGCCTCGGGAGCTTCGCCGGGCCGGATGGTTGGCCGCCCATCCCTCGACTGAGGCACCCCTGATGGCGCCGCGAAGCCGATCTCGGGCACATGGCCCGGCGGATCGCCTTCGTGCTGGTGCTCGTTCTGGCCGCTTCGCTCGGCGGCTCCCTGCGCGCGACCCCCGCAGCGGCTCCCGCGGTCCGGATCGCCGCCACGCCGAAGCCGGCGCCGAAGCCAGCCGTGCGCGGCCCGCACCGCCGCCTGAACCGTGGCACGCTCGTCGCCACGGTTCGCCCCGGCCGCGAGGTGCTCGTCCGCAGCGCCCCGAACGGGCCGGTGGTCGCACGCCTGACCTCCCGCACCGAGTTCGGCTCGCCGCAGACCTTCGCCGTCACGCGCCTCCAAGACCGGCATTACCGGGTCATCTCGACAGCGCTCCCCAACGGAGGCATCGGCTGGATCGACGCGGCGCCCGGAACCTTCACGCTCGGCCACGCGCGCGTCAGCCTCGAGATCGACCTCTCCGCGCGCCTCCTGCGTGTGCGAAGCGGCAACCGCGTCCGGCGCACGATCCGCGTCGGCATCGGCGCGCCCGGCACGCCGACCCCGGTCGGCCGCTTCGCCGTCACCGACAAGCTCAACGGCGCGAATTACTCCCCGGTCTACGGCTGCTGCATCCTCGCCCTCTCCGCCCACCAGACGCACCTGCCGAGCGGCTGGACGGGCGGCGATCGCATCGCGATCCACGGCGGCACGACCGCCGGCGCGGTCAGCACCGGCTGCCTGCACGCCTCAGCGGCTGCGCTTCGCTACCTGATGCGCTCAGTCCCGCTCGGCGCGCAGGTCGTGATCCACCCTTAGCGGCTCAGTGAAGACGCGGCGACCGCGCGAGCAGCAACAGCGCGAGCGGCGTCACCGTCATGAGCACCACGAAGAACGCGAGCATGAGCGTCTGCAGCGGGCCGAGGCGAGCAGCCGTCTCGAGACGCACGACCGTGGCGAGCCAGCCGGGCTCCGGCAGGAGCTCTCGAGCCCGCTCGGCGAGCTCAGGACTGACGAGCGCCAGCTCCGGTGAGAGCGGCTCGTCGAGCGTTAGCTGAAGCGACGACACCCTGGCACCTCCCAGCCGCCACTATCCCGCCTGGCCCGGCGCCGCGCATCACCCGTTCGGGGGACGGCCAGCCCGTAGACTCGACACATGCCGGACGAGGGTCTCGCCGAGCTTCACACCCACCTCGGCGCGTCGGTCGCGTCCGACATCCTCTGGAGCCTCGCGCACGAGCAGGGCATCGCGCTGCCGGTCAAGGACTACTCCGAGTTCGACCGCCTCGTGACGATCGCCGACCCGCGGCGGGTCGACAGCCTCGACGCCCTCGACCAGATCTACCACTGGACGGAGCTGATCCAGTCGAGCCCGCTCGCGGTCGAGCGGTCGGTGCACGCGGCGATCGGCGGCGCCTACCGCTCGCAGCAGATCACGACGCTCGAGCTCCGCTTCAACCCGATGAAGCGAAACCGCGGCGGCGAGCGCGACCTCGACCACATCATCATGGCAGCCGGCCGGGGCCTCGACCGCGCCAGCCTCGAGTACCCGCAGGTCCGCGCCGGGCTGATCCTGATGATGGACCGCACCTTCGACGAGCGCCAGAACGCGATCATCGTGGAGAAGGCGATCCGCTACGCGCCGCGCGGAATCGTCGGCGTCGACATCGCCGGCCCGCGCCCGGGCGGCGAGCGCTACCCCTATCGCGCCCTGCAGCCGCTGGTCGAGGAGGCGCGAAGCGCCGGGCTCGGGATCACGATCCACGTCGGCGAGGAGGGCGAGGAGCACGGGGCCGCCGAGATCGGCGAGGTCGTCGAGACCCTACGCCCCGACCGAATTGGGCACGGCATCCTCGCCGCGCGCGACCCGGAGCTGATGCGCGCGCTCCACGACGCCGAGATCGTCCTCGAGATCTGCCCCACCTCGAACCTGCTCACCCGGGCACTGCCCGACGAGGACGCAGTCCGGGACACCTTCCGAGCGTTCGTCGAGCACGGCGTCGCCTTCACGATCGCCACGGACGGGCCGGAGATGATGCGCACGCACCTCCGCGACGAGCTCGAGCTCCTCAAGCGGATCGGCGCACTCGACGACGACGAGCTGGCCGAGGCGAACCGGCACGGGCACGAGGCGAGCTTCATCGCCCCGGTCGGCCAGCGAGTCGTCGGCTAGGCGGCTGCACCCACGGCAATCAGCGCGTCTATGGCGTGGCCGAGATCCATCCGGTCGCCGTCGCCGCTGCGATACGTCCTCTCGTCGATCCAGATTGACCGGTTGCGCTCCAGGAGCGCGTCGAAGCCGCCGGGGGGCGGTCGAGGAGCGTCGAGGATCGGCCCACCGCGCGGATCGCGAAAGCGGAGCTCCGACTCGGAGACCCGCTCGACCAGGTAGCCGCCCTCATGGACGAGCCGGTGGTGCCGCCGGCAGAGCAGCACGAGGTTGTCGAGGCGCGTCTCGCCTCCGTGCGCCCAGTGGCGGACGTGATGAGCGTCCACGAACCGGTGGTTCTCGCAACCTGGGAAGCGGCAGCCGCGGTCGCGACGCCGCAGCGCGCGCCGTAACGCCGGAGGGACAGACCGCGTCCTCCGCCCGACCGAGAGCGTCGCCCCCTCCCGTTCCCGGATCTCGACCACCGAAGAGTCACAGGCCAGCCGACGCGCCGTCTC
>DASPRN010000094.1:0-23983 GCA_035624425.1 Gaiellaceae bacterium | reverse complement strand
GCCTCCGCAGGTGGCGGCGTCTGGAAGAGCACGGACGCCGGCGCGACCTACACGCCCGCCTGGCCCAACGACTACCCGCAGGCGATCGGATCGCTGGCGCGCGGCTCGGACGGCACGCTCTGGGCCGGTACCGGCGAGGCGAACGCCTCCGGCGGCGGCATCACCTACGTCGGCGACGGCGTCTACAGGTCGACCGACGGCGGCGCGACCTGGACGAACGTGGGTCTCGGCAACGCCGGCATGATCGGCCGGATCGCCGTCGACCCGGCCGACCCGAGCGTCGTCCTCGTCGCCGCAACCGGCTCGATCTACTCGACCGGCGGCAAGCGCGGCCTCTACCGCACGATCGACGGCGGCGACCACTGGGCCCCGATCCTCACGCCCGACCTCGACGCGGCGCCCTATACCGGCGTCGTCGACGTCGCGATCGACCCGGTCAACCCGAACCGCGTCTACGCGACCGAGTGGGACCACCACCGCACCGACTACCTGCGGCCCTACGGCGGCATCGGCTCCGGGCTCTACGTCACCGACAACGCGCTGGCGACCCCCGCCTCGGACGTGACCTGGGAGCGGATCGGCAACTCCCACGTCTCCGGGCCGCTGCCGAGCTACGACGCCTCCGGCTCCGGGCTCGACAGCGACCCGAGCCTCGGCCGGATGGGCGTCGCGATCGCGCCCTCCGACCACACGCGCGTGTACCTGATCACCGGCGAGTCGCTCGGCAACGACAAGGGCTTCTTCGTCTCCGACAACGGCGACCGCTCGCTCGCGGACGGCGGCCCGACCTTCGTCGCAGGCGGCCACGCCGGCGGCAACCCGCGCTTCGAGTGGTGGTTCGGCCGCCTCTTCGTCGACCCGGTGAACAAGGACCACCTGTTCAAGATGGACGTCAGCCTGCGCGTCTCCTCGAACGGCGGCACGACCTGGTCGAACGTCGGCGGCCCGCACGCCGACCAGCACGGGATGGCGTGGGACCCGAACGTCCCCAACCGCGTCTACCTCGGCGACGACGGCGGCATGTACCGCTCAGACGCCAACGGCAACAGCGGCTGGGTGCACGGCACGAGCATGCCGTGGCTCCAGGAGTACCACGTCGCCGTCTCGCAGCAGCGGCCGAACCGAATCGCGATCGGGCTGCAGGACAACGGCTCGAACCGCAGCTGGACGAACATCAACGACGCCGTCGCCGACCCGGCCGCCGCCAACTGGGCCTCTTACGGAGGCGGCGACGGCCACTACGTCGTGATCGACCCGAGCGACGACTCCTACTACTACTCGTGCAGCCAGAACGCGGGCTGCAGCGGCGTCCACGACCTGGCCTCGACGACGACCACGCTGTCGGCGGCGGCGGCCGTGGGCGCGACGAACGTGAAGGTCGCGAGCGTCACGGGCCTCGTGGCCGGCAACACGATCACGATCGACTCGACCGGCGCGAACCCGGAGACCGTGACGATGACAGCCGTGGGCACCTCCGGCGCGGGCGGCACCGGCGTCTCGTTCACGCCGGCGCTCGCGTTCGCGCACGCCTCCGGCGCGACCGTGGTCAAGAACGGCGTCCCGGGGACACAGAACCTGAGCTTCGGCTCGCGCGGCAGCGGCCTCCGCTGCACGACCGACGCACCGGTGGTCACGGACCCGAGCGTCGCCTCGACGCTCTACCTCGGCTGCAACAACCTGTCGCGGTCGACGAACCGCGGCGCCAACTGGACGACGATCGCGGCGCCCGACCTCCTCACCGGGCCGGACCCGCCGGACGACAACGTCAGCAACAACCCGCTCTACGCGGGCCAGTTCGCGACGATCTCGACGATCGGCGTCGGCAAGTCCGACCCGAACACGATCTACGCCGGCACCGACAACGGGCGGCTCTGGCGCACCACCGACCTCGGCGCCTCGTGGACCGAGTTCCCGAATCCCTTCGCGCCGAACCCCGCACGCTGGGTGACGTCGGTGATCGTCGACCCCGCCGACGCGACGCACGCGTACGCCTCGTACGGCGGCTTCCGCCAGGGCTACAGCTCGGCGAATGTCTACGAGACGACGCTCTCCGGCGACGGCTCCGGAAGCGGGATCACCTGGAAGAACGTCAGCGGCAACCTGCCGAACGCGCCGGTCAACTTCCTGGCCTACGACCGGCCGAACGACACGGTCTACGCGGCGACCGACCTCGGCGTCTACTTCATGCAGAACGACGACAAGGTCTGGTTCAAGCTCGGCGACAACCTGCCGAACACGGCGACCGAGGACGTGAAGATCCAGTCCTCGAGCGGCAAGCTCTACGTCGCGACCTTCGGCCGCGGCACCTGGCGCATCCCGCTCGTCGCGGGCACGCCGCGCTACAACCCGCAGGTCGTCACCGACCTGCAGTCCCTCTCGGGCACCGTCAGCGGCATGGGCCTGTCGGCGGGCGTGACGTCGATCCTCGTGAACTCGATCGAGTCGATCCGCAAGGGGGTCAAGGCCGGCGACAACCCGTGCGGCGACCTCGACGCGCTCAAGGCGCAGATCAGCTCGTACGTCCCGAAGAAGATCACGACCGCGCAGCGAGACCAGCTCTTCGCCGCGATCGACGCGATCAAGACCGAGAACCCCTGCTAGGGAAACGTGGGGGAACCCCTGGTTCCCCCACGAGCCCCCTCCTTGCGGGCGAATGCGGGGCTCGGTCGTTTCGGGAGCCGGCGGCTGTCACCGGTCAGCCGCTGAGCGCACCGAGCCTCCCGCCGGGCAAAGCCCGGCTCCGGCGGCAGATCGTTGTGTCTCGAGGAGCGCTTTGCTCCGTCAGGGGGAACCTCGCCACGAGAACCCTGGGCGCCGCGCAGTCTTGTCACACTTCCGGCGCAGTTGTGTCGCAGAGGACACTTGACACATTCCGGTGTCGGACACCACATTCCGGGCCAGCGATGCTGGAATGACGCCTGACCCGATGCCACGTCATGCTCGTGTCGGTGCCGCGTCGCAAGGCTGAAGGCTTGTGATCGTCGAGGCCCCGCGCGGGTGCAGGGCCTCGACGATCAGCGTTCTGTCGGGATTCAGATCCCGTTGTTCGTGAGGTTCCCGACCCTGATCGCGGTGATCTTGATGTTGTTGATGGAAATGTTGACGCCGAAGCCGTTGCAGTTGAGTGCGACAGCGCCTGCCGCGGCGAAGTTGTGGACGACGTTGAGCGCAATGACCGCCCCGGCGACGACGACGCCGCTGTTGCCTTCGAGCATCGTCCGCGACTCATCCGAGTCAGACCCGGCGACGAGCGTGCAGTCAGTGAGCACCGACGTGTTGACGTTGTCGAACATCCAGAGCTTGGCGAAGATCACATAGTTCCCGCCTTGCGGGATGTTGAGCGTCGCGATCGTCGAGAGGCTGCTCGGAGCAGCGACCGGACCGTTCTTGAACCCGGCATAGGCGTCGCTGGGGCCGGCCGGCCCGGGGGCCCCGGCAGGTCCGGTTGGTCCGATCGCACCCGCCGGGAGTTGGCCGCGCTTGAAGTCACGCTTCAGTAGCGATCCGTTCTTGACCTTCGTGGACGTGACGGCGTTGCTCTTTAGCTGCAGGGTGCCGACGCTGTTTCTCGGCAGGGAAGTCGCGGCGTAACTCGTCCCACCGAGCCCAACTGCAAGCGCGATGAGGGCGATGACCGTCGTGGCCGACGGCCGCCTGCGGGCGAACAACCTCATGAAGAGTCTCCTTCCTGGTCGATCCTGGGCAGAGCGCAGCGTATTTAGTTGAATCGCGGAGCGCCAGGGTGATTCTGCGTGGTCACGCCCGGCTCCAAACCCCGGCTCGCACGCCTGCCAACAGACGGATGGACAACCGCTCGGACGCGCCGGACCTGTTCGCAAGAGCTGCCCGGGTTGAAGGCTGCTGTCGTGAGCCAGCGTCCTTTTCACCAGAACCACCGCCGGTATCTCGATGTGACGCCTCAGGCGCTTTCCAGGCCGGTGCCCACCTATCCCGAGATGCCGCTAACCTCGCACCGGAGCGGCATGGGCCCGGTGGCCCAGGCGGTCTTCAAAACCGCTGCGGTCGTGTAACCCACGGCTCGGTCGGTTCGACTCCGGCGCCGCTCCGTTGAGCCACCGGGGCGGGCCACGCGCTTGGCGTCACCCCGATTGAACGATGCGCCGCGTCCGCCTGACGTCAGAGTTCGAGTCCAGCTCTATGGCGAACTCGAGCCCGAGAACGAGCAGAACGCCGGAGTCCCGTACTTCGAGCAACCCTTCGCCGACTCCGGCTTCCCGGGATGACGGCATGAGCGACGCGCAGGGCGAGCCAACCACTGGGCGCGTCAAGGCGATACAGGACTGGCTGCTCGGCCGCGCCGACACACGCCTTGGCCGGTTCTCGCTGCTGTGGTTCCGCCGCTACTTCGAGGCGAGCCATAACTCGGGGTGCGCGGCAACCGTCTACTCGGCCCTGTCGATCCTTCCGGGTGCGCTCGTGGTCGTGTCGTTCTTCCATTCGTCCGGGAGCGACACGAATAGGTTCGCCCAGCGGCTGGTCGACCACATGAAACTGCACGGGACGACGGCCAGCCTCGTCCAGCAGACGTTCGGAAGCGCTTCTGCGAACAAGCTCGCGGCATCCTTGACGGTGGCCGTCGCCTTCCTGCTGTGGGGGATCGGGATCGGCCAGATCTACCAGGACGTGTACGCGCGGGCCTGGCGAATCAAGGTCGGCTCGCTGACCGACCAGGGTCGGTTCGCGATCTTCCTCTTCGTGGTCACCGGCGCTCTCGCCCTCGCGGTCATCTCCGCCGCGCAGCTCCGCGCAGAGGGCTGGTACGTCCTCGTCCCCGTCTGGCTGGTCGTATCCACAGCCTTCTGGCTCTGGGTGCCGAGCTTCCTTCTCCACCGGAAGATCAGCCTGCGGGCGCTCCTGCCCGGGGCGCTGCTCGCGACCATCGTTCTCGGAGGCGCGGCGGCGACGTCACCCCTCTTCGTGGCAGCGCCGCTGAACGCGAACGGCAAGGCGTTCGGTTCCTTCGGCGTGGTGGTCACGCTGATCGGCTACACGTTCATCATGATCACGATGTCGCTGGTCTGCGCGGTCTTCTCCCCGGTGTGGGCCGGGTGGCGCGGGACCGAGAACGAGCCGAAGGTGGAGCCCGGCCCGGCCGAGAACCCCGTCACGCCTTGAGCGCCCGTGCCTCCGGCGGAGGTACGTTGCCCGCGGCGAGCTTCGCACTCATCTTGATCGCCTTCACCGCGCCCGTCGCTCCGGCTTGCAGGGTCAGCCCGAGTGCGAGCAGGACGATGCCGAGCACGAAGAGCAGGTTCGACGATCCGAGCAGCAGGATCCCGATCCGGCCGATCACATAGGGCGGGGTGCAGATGATCGTTCCGAGCGTTCCGCCGATCACCGTGGCCGCCAGCTTGTCGCGGCGCGAGCCTGTCGGCCTGATCCCGACGATTCGCGCCGGGACGGTGACGTAGGTGAGCATCATCACGCCGATGACGATCCCGAGCGACAGCGCAAACCAGCGCTCGCCCCAGCGGGGAACGACGATCACGGAGATCCCCAGCGCCACGCCGACGACGAGCCCGACGCCGAGCACCACCGCAAGGTGGCGCCGGGCCTGCGTGAGAGCCGGCCGGATCCGGGGCGTTCCCGGCTCCGAGATCGCGAATGCGAAGACCGCGTTCAGGTAGAAGCTGGCCGCCGTCAAGAGCGCGATCCCGACGACGAGGAGCACCTCGACGGACCCGCCCCAGGCGTGGAACTCCTTCCCTTTGAACGTGTGGGCCTTCAGGTCGAGCAGCGCGAGCCAGATCCACATCGCCGGCAGAATCTGGATCAGCGTCAGCCGCCAGTTGGAGAAGAGCAGGCGAAGGCCCTGGAAGAGCATCACGAACGCGCCGACCGCGAAGACGAGCGGGGCGAAGATCCGCCTAGAGCGGCTCAGAGCGACGACTGCGTCTTCGACCGCCGCCTCGTCACCCACTCTGATCGCGCGGATCAGCGCCCCTCCCTGGCTCGCGAGGATCTGCCGACGCGAGGGGGGCGGATCGTCCTGGCCGCCCGGGTGCGGAGCCGTGGTGGTCACCTCACGGAGGATCTACTCCAGCCGCAATGCATCCATCGCGTTTCGCTTTGCTGACTTATCCGTGAATGCCCTGGGCGACGGCCACGTGTGTCTCGTGCTCGTGCAACGCCTTCTCCTCCTCGTGTGTCCCGGGCTTGAGGTCGAAGACGACGTTCTTCACCGTGCCTGTGAACGCATAGGGCGCCTTCTCCTCGTAGGCCAGATCGACAACCCCCCCGTTGTCGCGGCCGATGTCCATGCCGGCGTAGGTCGTGAAGATCAGTGAGACGGTCTGCGGCATCGTGCCCTCGCCGATCTGCGCGTCGTTCGCCCACAGCGTCACCTTGCCGCCCGCGCCCGGTTTCGGCTCGTCGATCTCGAACAGCATCTTCAGGGTGACGTCGCCGGTCGGGATAGGCTCGGTCGAGGTCTGCTTGTAGGTCTCGACGCCCAGGAACTGGTAGGTGTGGTTCAGCAGGCCCTTCTCGTCGACCCAGAGCGCAAACCCGCCGATGAAGTCGGCGAAGGCGACGAGCACGCCCTCGGCACCGCCGTCCGGCACCTGCACGTTCGCCTCGATGGAGTACGAATGCCCGTATATGCGCGGGATCATCGTCGTCTGGATGTTTTGGACGTCGCCGGCGTAGCTGTAGCGGGTAATCGTCGGCAGCGGCGGCAGCTCGCCAAGCATGATCGCGTAGGCGCCGAGCAGCGGCAGCACATTGTTGCGCTCCGCCTCCTGCCAGAAGAGCTCCTTTAGCTCCCCGAGCTTCTCGGGATTCTCGGCCGCGACGTTCTTGGCCTGGGAGAAGTCGTCAGGCAGGTAGTAGAGCTCCCAGGTGTCCTTGTCCGGGTCGTACACGCCTGGTGCGAACGCCTTCAGCGTCTCCGGCCTCCAATCCCACGGGAGCTTGTCGATCTTGGCGCAGGCCCACCAGCCGTCCTTGTAGATAGCGCGGCTGCCGAGCATCTCGAAGTACTGCACCGTGTGCTGCTCCGCGGCCCCCGGATCGTCGAGCGTGTAGGCGAAGCTCGTCCCGTCCATTGGCTCCTGCTCGATCCCGTCGACCGCTCTCGGCTCGGGGATGCCGACGAGCTCGAGCACTGTCGGGCCGACGTCGATGCAGTGCGTGAACTGCGTGCGCAGGTCCGCCGCCGCCTTGATCCGGGCGGGCCAGGCAACGACCATCGGGTTGCGCGTGCCTCCCAGATGGCTGCCGATCTGCTTGCCCCACTGGAAAGGCGTGTTGTTGGCGTGCGCCCAGGCTGCGGTGAAATGCGGGGCGGTATGGAAGCCCCCCAACTCCTCGACGCCGCCGAACCTCTCGATGATCTCGAGCTGCTCCTCGGCCTCGAGGACGACCCCGTTGAAGAAGGTCGTCTCGTTGAACGAGCCGGTGAGGGTCCCCTCCAGGCTCGCGCCGTTGTCGCCCCAGATGTAGACGATAAGCGTGTTCTCGAGGTCGCCCATCTCCTCGATCGCGTCCAGGAGTCGCCCCACGTTCCAGTCGGCGTTCTCGGAGTAACCCGCGAACACCTCCATCTGCCGGGCGTACAGCTTCTTCTCCGCGTCTGAGAGCGAGTCCCATGCGGGGAAGAGGTCCGGCCGCTCGGACAGCTCGGTGTCCTCCGGGACGAGGCCGAGCTTCTTCTGGCGCTCGAGCGTCTGCTCCCGGTACACGTCCCAACCCTCGTCGAACTTGCCCTTGTAGCGGTCGGCCCACTCCTTGGCGACGTGATGCGGGGCGTGACTGCAGCCGGTCGAGTAATACATCATCCACGGCTTCTGAGCATCGGTCGCCCGGACCGCGTGGAGCCATTCGATGGCCCTGTCGGTGAAGTCGTCGGGGAAGTAGTACAGCTCGCCGTCCTTGCCCTCGGGCACGCCGATCGTGGTGTTGTCGACCGTGATGAGCGGGTCGTATTGGCCGGCGGCGCCGGTCAGGAACCCGTACCAGTGATCGAAGCCCCAGGAGAGCGGCCAGTGGTCGAAGGGGCCGGACTGGCCCATCTGGCTTCCCGGCGTGAGATGCCACTTGCCGAAGCCACCGGTGACGTAGCCGTTCTCGCGCAGGATGCGGGGAAGCGCCGTGCAGCTGCGTGGCCGTACCCCCGTATAGCCTGGGTAGGGAGCGGGGAGCTCGGCGATCGTCCCCATGCCGACGCGATGGTGGTTGCGCCCCGTGAGCAAGGCGGCCCGGGTCGGCGAGCACACCGCGGTCACGTGAAAGCAGTTGTAGGTGAGACCCATCTGCCCGACGCGCGTCAGGTTCGGGGTCGAAATCCCACCGCCGAAGGTGTCGGGGCCACCGAAGCCGGCATCGTCGATCAGGCAGATGAGCACGTTCGGCGCATCGTCGGGAGCCTTCGGTCCCGGGATGATCGTCCAGTCGCCCACCGACTTGTCGAATGTCCGCCCCATGGTGCCGCCGAAGTTCTTGTCCGGGATCGGCAGCACGGTCCGGTCGGGCACGAACTTGCCCATCGCCTCGGCGAGCCCGTCCTTGAGCGCCTTGACCCCCTTCTTGTCGGATTGGACGATCGACTTCGCGAGCGCACCCGGGAGTGCCTGCTCGACCGCGAGCCGCTGCTCGTCCTCGAACAGGGCGATGATCCCGGCGGTCCCCGGCGGGAGGTTCTCGCCGATCTTGTCGTGCATCTGGGTCTCGACACGGTGGTCGACAAACTTGCCGACGAGGCCGCCCGCGACGGCGCCCGCGGCGGTGACGGCAAGCATCGGCGGCGCCGCCAGCCCGACGAGGAACCCCACCCCGCCTCCCCATTCCACGCCCTTGCGGCCGCGGTGGTCGGCCGTCTGCTGCACCGCCACGGTCCCGTCCGTCGCGTGCGTGATGAGGATCGCGGCCTCGATGGCGATCTTCTTGTCCTTGACGAGCTCGGCGAGCGCGTCGAAGTCTTCGGTCGCAGCGTCGATGTCGGGGTAGCCGCCGACGAAGACGTCGGTCTTCTCAGCCATCGCTGCTTCTCCTTTCCTTCAGTTGCGTTCCGTTCGACGCAAGCGTTCTCGCGATGGGCGGCGCAGGCTCTCCCCGCCTTCGCGCTCTCTTCCAGCTACAAGCGTCGCCGTGCGACGCGCCGAGACGTCCGCCGGGCGACTCTGCGTGATGCAAACATCCGTCTACCTCCCAGGGTTCTGGGCGCCGCCTACGCGGTCGCCTTCGCGTGCTTGGTCTCCTGCTCGTGGAGCTCTTTCGCCTCCTCGGCCGACATCAGCCCGATCGCGACGAGGTCGAGCGGGCTGATGAACCCGTCGCTGATCCGGAAGCCGCCGGCACGTGCGATCGCGTCGCGCAGCGGCACGGCCCAGTGGTGCTCGAGCAGGACAAGCGCGGCCGCGGAGTCGTTGGGGATCTCCTCGAGGACGTCCCATTCCTCGGCATCTGGCAATGGATGGATTCCCTCGAGCTCTGCCTGCTCCGCGCCGATCTCTGCGCCGGCCTCCATGCCTTCCTCGCCTTCGATCCCGAGGCCGATCAGGGCGCCGATCTTGGTGCCGAGCTCGATCGCCTCTTCCCGCGTGAGGTTGCTGAGGTGCTCGACCTCGATCTCGCCGTCCGCGTCCTTGTGCACCGCAAGCGCGTCGATCACGCGCACGGTGTCGCTTTCCCGAAGCTTCTCGAGCTCAGCCTTGATCTCACCGTGGAACTCTGGGTGAGAGAAGCCGAGGACGATCAGCTGCACCGGTCCGATTGCCATCGTCATCCTCCTTGGTTTACGGCTAGAGCATCCTGGCGCAGCCGTGACCCAGCATCATCCGAAGCGGACGATCGAGGCTCCATCGCTGCCACCGCGAGGAGGGGTCGAGGTGCCCTCGCTCAGGAACGTGGGCTACTTGGCGACGGCGAGACCGGTGATCTCGAACCACTGCGGCTCCGGGCCGCCCGGCGGCGCCTGATCGCCGAGGACCGCCCCGACCGCCGGGGCGAGCGTGCCCTCCATGAACCCCTGGCACGCCTCCTTCGACTCCCAGACGTCGTAGATGTACCAGCCGCCCTCCGTCGGGCCCGCGCTGTGCATGATCAGGCCCTCCGGCAGCTGATCGGGCTGCGGCAGCGCCTGCCCGAACATCTCCGTGTTCACCTGGTCGTACTGCTCTTGCGTCCCTCCCGGGATCATCATCAGCATCCCAACGGCCATCGTCCCTCCTCCGGTCGCGATTCGAGGCCCGATTCTAGAAGGGTAGGCTCGCCGCGTGCTGCTCTACGACAGCCCGGTCTCGGGCAACTGCTACAAGGTTCGCCTGCTGTTCGCGCACCTCGGCGTCGTGTACGAACGGCGCGAGCTCAGCGTCACCGACCGCTCCAACCGTCCGGACCTGCTGGGCGGGCTGAACCCGGCGCTGCGCGTGCCGACGCTCGTGCTCGACGACGGCCAGTCGCTCGGGGAGTCCGGTGCGATCCTCTGGTACTTCGGCGAGGGCACGCGCTTCGTGCCCGACGACCCGTACGAGCGGGCGCAGGTGCTGCAGTGGCTCTTCTTCGAGCAGTACGACCACGAGCCGAACGTCGCGGTCGCACGCTTCTGGCTCGAGTACGCCGGCAGCGCGGCGGACCAGATGCCAGACCGCCTCGACGAGTGGCACCGGAACGGCCACCGGGCGCTCGCGGCGATGGAGCGGCACCTCGAGGGCCGGGACTGGCTCGTCGGCGACTCGATGAGCCTCGCCGACATCGCGCTCTACGGCTACACGCACGTGGCCGGCGAGGGCGGCTTCGACCTCACGGCGTATCCGTCGATCCGCGCCTGGCTCGAGCGGGTCGCCTCCCAGCCTGGCCATGTCCCGATCGCCGCATGAGCGCCGCGATCCGGATCGGGACGTGTTCGTGGGCCGACGAGTCGCTCTCGAAGTACTTCTACCCGCGCGAGGTGAAAGGCGCTGAGGAGCGGCTGCGCTACTACGCGGAGCGCTTCGACACCGTCGAGGCGAACTCGACCTACTACCGGCTGCCCGACCGCGAGATGGTCCAGAAGTGGGCCGACCGGACGCCGGACGGGTTCGTGATGCACGTCAAGGCCTTCGGCGTCATGACGCGCCACCCGGTCAAGGTCGAGCAGCTCCCGACCGACCTGCGCGAGGACGCTCCGAGGGACGAGCGCGGCCGCGTCGACCGGCCGCCTCGTGAGTTCCGGGCCGAGGTCTTCCGCCGCTTCCGCGACGCGCTCGAGCCGCTGCGCGAGACGCGCAAGCTCGGCGGGATCCTCATGCAGTTCCCGCCGTACGTCGTCCCGAAGCCGGCCTCGCTCGACTACCTCGAGTGGGCGCACGAGCAGCTCGGGGCCGACGAGATGCTGGTCGAGTTCCGCCACGCGAGCTGGCTCGACGACGAGCACCGGGCCGAGACGCTGGCCTTCCTCGAGCGCAACCACATGACGTACGTGATCGTCGACGCGCCGCGCACCGGCGCGCGCAACGTCCTCCCCACCGTCGTCGCGACCACGAGCCCGACCGCCTACGTGCGCTTCCACGGCCGCAACGCGGCCACCTGGAACAAGCGCACGGGCTCGGCGGCCGAGCGCTTCGACCACCTCTACTCCGAGGACGAGCTGCGCGAGTGGGTCGAGCCGCTGAGCGAGCTGGCCGGCGAGTCCGAGACGGTCTACGCGATGTTCAACAACAACGGCCGCTCCGACACGCCGACCGGGACGATCGCGCAGGCGCCGGTGAACGCGGCGCAGCTCCGGCAGCTCCTGGTGGACGCGGAGCTCCCGGTCGTCGTCCCGTAGCATCCTGGGCATGGAGCCCTGGTCGTACGAGCTCGCCGGCCGCTTCGACGAGCACGCCTTCGAGAGCGAGGTCCTGAAGGGCAACCCGCTCGGCGATCCGCACGTGCGGCCGCTCTGGGTCTACGTGCCGCCGGGCTACGATGACTCGGACGACCGCTACCCCTCGATCTACATGATCCAGGGCCTGACCGGCCAGCTCGACATGTGGCGCAACCGGATGGCCTTCCGGCGCAACTTCCCCGAACTGGCCGATGCGGCGATCGCCGCCGGCGAGTGCCCGCCGTGCGTCGTCGTCTGGGTGGACGCGTGGACCTCGGTCGGCGGCAGCCAGTTCGTCGACTCGCCGGGAACCGGCCGCTACCACACGTACATCTGCGACGAGCTCGTGCCCTTCGTGGACTCCAACTACCGGACGCTCGAGGGCGCGGCGCACCGCGGGATCGCCGGCAAGTCGAGTGGCGGCTACGGCGCGATGGTCAACCCGATGCTGCGCCCCGACGTCTTCGGCGGCCTCGCCACGCACGCCGGCGACGCGCTCTTCGAGATGTGCTACCTGCCGGAGTTCCGCCAGTCGGTGCGCTCGCTGCGCGAGCACTACGACGGCTCGTACGAGCGCTTCTGGGAAGCCTTCCGTTCGCGCCCGGCCCTCTCGAAGGACAGCGACCACACGCTCCTGAACGACTGGTGCATGGCCGCCTGCTACTCGGCCGACGAGGACGGCACCGTCCAGCTGCCCTTCGACACCGACACCGGCGAGCTGCGGCCGGAGATCTGGGAGCGCTGGCTGGCGTGGGACCCGGTGCGGATGGTCGCCGGGCACGCCGACGCGCTGCGCTCGCTGAAGGCGATCTACATCGACTGCGGCAAGCGCGACCAGTACTTCCTCGACCTCGGCGCGGAGGCCTTCCGGCGCGGGCTCGAGAAGATCGGGGTCACCGACGTCTTCTTCGAGCTCTTCGACGCGACCCACACGGCGATCGAGTACCGCTACCCGCTTTCGCTCGCGTACCTGGCGGAACGCCTGTCGTGATCGCGGCGGCGGTCGCCGCGGCCGCGCTCGTCTGCCTCGACCCGGGGCACGGCACGCCGCCCGCGATCGGCGCCCAGACCGAGCCGATCGGGCCCGGCTCCCCGGTGCGCAAGATCAAGGACGGCGGCGGCGCGCCCGGCGAGGCGGCGGTCGCGCTGGCAATCGCGAAGCGGGCTCGTCGGCTGCTCCTGGCGCGGGGCTATCGCGTGGCCATGACGCGCGCCGGCCCGACGATTCACCTCGGCGACGGCAACGGCAACATCGCGCGGGCCAGGTTCTGCAACCGCCGCCACGCGGCGCTCATGGTGCGGATCCACGCCGACGGCTCGCCCGACCGCTCGCTGCACGGGATCTCGACGCTCGTCCCCGCCTGGCACCGGGGCTGGACGGACGACATCTACACGCCGAGCCTGCGCGCGGGCCGCTCAGTCCAGAAGGCGGTCGTCGCCTCGACGGGAGCGCTCAACCGCGGCATCGTCCGCCGCTCCGACCTGACCGGCTTCAACTGGGCGAACGTTCCGGCAATCCTCGTCGAGACCGGGTTCCTCTCGAACCCGACCGACTCGAAGCTGCTGCACACCGCCAGCTACCAGCAGAAGGTCGCCCGAGGCCTCACGAACGGCGTCGTCGCCTTCGTCCGGCCCTGAGACCGACCTAGTAACACTGTGTTACTTGGAAGGCTTGCGGCGCATCTGCTCGGCGGCGGCCTTGCCGCGCTCGTGGACGGCCTGACGGCGGTCCTCGACGGCGACCTCCGTGTCGACCGTCACCTCGCCTGACTCGAACTCGTCGCGGTCTTCGACAACCGCACGGGACTCGTCGAGCTTCTCGCGCAGCTCCGCAGCACGCGGGTCCTCGACCGGAGCAGTCACGGGAGCCCTACGCCGCCGCATCCGGTGGTAGACGGCGATCGCGGCACCTGCCGCACCTGCCAGCCACGCCGTTCTGGCCCTCACGAAGCCGATGCTACACTGGCCGCCTTCCTGCCTCGCCATCGCGCCGTCCGTTCCCGAGCGGCGCCAGCCGGTGAGGCCGCCTGAGACCGAAGGAAGGGAGGGTTCGGGAGCGTGAACGACTACGAGATCCTGCTGATGCTCGACCCGGAGCTCCCGGACGAGCGCCAGAACGAGATCGTCTCGCGCATCCGCGAGGCGGTCGAGCGCGACGGCAAATGGGACGGCCACGAGCCGTGGGGCCGCCGGCGCCTCGCCTACGAGATCGACCACAAGGCCGAGGGCAGCTACCACCTGCTCACGTTCGAGACCGAGCCGGCGACCCTCGACGAGATCTCGCGCGTGCTCAAGATCACCGACGGCGTCATGCGCCACCTGGCGGTGCGCCGCGTCAAGGGCGGCTCGACGCGGCCCCCGGAGCCGAGCCGCGAGGGGCCTCGTTACGAAGAGCCCGTAGCGGCGGCGGCTCCCGCCGGTCAGGATTCGGAACCACCGGAAACACCGCCCGAGAGCTGAGAGGAGAGGGAGGAATGGCCAACATCAACCGCGTCGTCCTCGTCGGCAACCTGACGAAGGACCCCGAGCTGCGCCACACGCCGAGCGGCACGGCCGTCTGCAAGCTGCGCCTCGCCGTCAACACCCGCCAGAAGGACGGCGCCACCGGCGAGTGGGGCGACAAGCCGAACTACTTCGACGTCACCGTCTGGGGCAACCAGGGCGAGAGCTGCGCGCAGTACCTGTCGAAGGGCCGCCCGGTCGGCGTCGACGGCAGGCTCGACTGGCGCGAGTGGGAGGCCCAGGACGGAACCAAGCGCCAGGCGGTCGAGATCATCGCCGACAGCGTCCAGTTCCTCGGCGGCCGCCCCGACGCCGAGGGCGCCCAGCCGCAGTTCGTGCCGAGCGGCGCGCCCGCCGAGAGCGCCGACTTCGGCACCGCGAGCGACGACGACATCCCGTTCTGATGGCGCAGCGAGACCAGCGACAGCAGCGCAAGGGCCGCCCCGCTCCCGGCGGGCCGATCCGCAAGCGCAACTGCTACTTCTGCCGCGAGAAGGTGCAGGAGGTCGACTACAAGAACATCAACCAGCTCCGCCGCTACGTCTCCGAGAGGGGCAAGATCCGCTCGCGGCGGATCACCGGCGCCTGCCGGCGGCACCAGCGGCAGGTCGCGGTCGCCGTCAAGCGGGCGCGCGAGATGGCGCTCTTGGAATACGCCAAAGGCTGAGTGCCGGTGCAGGTCATCCTGAGAAAGGACGTCGAGAAGCTCGGGCTCCGCGGCGAGGTCGTGGACGTCGCGCCGGGCTACGCGCGCAACTTCCTGCTCCCGCGCAAGCTGGCCGAGACGGCGACGCCGGCCAAGGTCGCCGAGCTGCGCAAGCACGAGGAGAAGCGGGCCAAGCACGAGGCTCAGAGCTTCGAGCAGGCACAGGAGATCGCGGCCCGCCTCGAGGGCACCGAGCTGCGCTTCGACGTCCAGGCCGGCGAGACCGGGACGCTGTTCGGCTCGGTGACGGCGACCGACATAACCGAGGCGGCCTGGAGCGAGCTCAAGGTGAGGATCGACCGGCGCAAGCTCGAGCTGCCCGAGTCGATCAAGCGGATCGGGCGCTACCAGATCCCGGTCGAGCTCTTCGCCGACGTGACGGCGACCCTGCGGGTCGCGGTCGTCCCCGAGGGCGGGGAATTGCCGCCGCAGGAGGAGCTGGACGCGATCGCGGCGGCCGAGGCGCAGGCCGAGGCCGAGGCGCAGGCACAGGCCGAGGCCGAGCACGCGGAGGCCGAAGCGGTGGTCGAGGCGGTCGTCGCCGAAGAGGGCGAAGCCGAGGAAGCCGAAGCCGGCGCCGAGGCCGACCCCGGCCCAGCGCCGGCCGCCGAGGAGTAACAGAAGCGCACACCTTTCTCCACAGGTCGCCCACGGCCTGTGGAATTGCGCAGGAAGTTCCCGCTGCGAGCGGGAAAACCGCCCACAGGCGCCGTCCGGGGGCTCTGGGAACATACGTTCCCTTGTGCCTGCAAACCGAGCGGACCCGGCATGTGGAGGCCTGTCGAAAGACGGGTCGTCCAGACCTTCCGCGACGCCCGTGCGAGTGGTTGGGTAGCGGCGATGGCCCAACTCGCCCAGGCCTCGCCGACCGCCCCGGTCCCGCCGCAGAATCTCGAAGCCGAGGAATCAGTCCTCGGCGCGATGATGCTCTCCCCCGGCGCGATCGGGGCGGTCAGCGAAGCACTGGACGCAAGCGATTTCTACCGCGAGAGCCACGCCGTCATCTACCGCGCCGCGCTCGCCCTGTACGCAAAGGGCGATCCCGTCGACGCGATCACGCTCACCGACGAGCTCGAAGAACGAGGTGACCTCGAGCAGGCCGGCGGGCGCGTTCGCATCCACGAGCTCGCGCGGCTCGTGCCGGCGAGCGCGAACGCCGGGCACTACGCGCGCATCGTGCGCGAGATGGCAACGCTCCGCGGTCTGATTCGGGCGGGCGGCGAGATCTCCATCCTCGGCTGGGAGCGACCGGGTGAGGCGACCGACCTCGTCGACCGGGCTGAGCAGATCGTCTTCGATCTTTCTCAGGCCCGTGTCACGAGCGAGTTCAGCCACATCGAAGAGCTGCTTAAGGACAGCTTCGAACGGATCACCGCTCTTTACGAGGCGGGCGCCGAGGTGACCGGAACGCCCTCGGGGTTTCGCGACCTCGACCGGCTCACCTCCGGATTCCAGCCCGGGAACCTGATCGTCGTCGCCGCCCGCCCGAGCATGGGCAAGTCCGGGCTCGGGCTCTGCATGGCCGCCAACCTCGCGATGCGCGACGAGCGGCCCGTCGCCGTCTTCACGCTCGAGATGTCGAAGTCGGAGGTGACCCAGCGGCTGATGTGCAGCGAGGCGAAGGTCGAGTCGCAGCGCCTGCGCACCGGCAAGCTCGGCGCCGACGACTGGCCGCGCCTGACCGCCGCCTGCGACCGGCTGGCGAAGGCGCCCATCTACGTCGACGACACGGGCTCGATCACGATGATGGAGATCCGCTCGAAGGCGCGGCGCCTCAAGTCGCGGGAGCCGAATCTCGGCCTGATCGTCGTCGACTACCTGCAGCTGATGACCTCGGGCGCGTCGGTCGAGAACCGCGTCCAGGAGGTCTCGCAGATCTCGCGGCAGCTGAAGGTGCTCGCGCGCGACCTCGATGTCCCGATCCTGGCCATGTCGCAGCTTTCGCGCGCCGTCGAGCAGCGCCACGACAAGCGGCCGATCCTCTCCGACCTGCGCGAGTCGGGCTCGATCGAGCAGGACGCCGACCTCGTGATGTTCATCTACCGCGACGAGTACTACAACGACGAATCCGACCAGCAGGGCATCGCCGAGGTGCACCTCGCCAAGCACCGCAACGGGCCAACCGACACGGTCAAGCTCTCGTTCCTGAAGCGCTACGCCAAGTTCGCCGACCTGGCACCTGCGGCATGAGTTCTCTCGAGCAGACCGTCGTGCTCCTCGCCCGCACCGCCGGGTTCAGGGTCGTCTGCCAGGCCTGCGCCGAGCTCGAGCCGGGCGGCGAGTACGCCGCCCTGACCGCGGAGGGGTCGCTGCGGCTCGAGGACGACCTCGGCTGGACGACCTGCCCACGCGGCCACCGCATCCGCGTGATCCGCGCCGGTAGCGGCGTCGCCGCCGAGGCGACCTCGCCGCTCTGGTAGCGCCTCAACCGCCGCGTTAGGCAAACTCCGGCCCGTGCCCGCAACAGTCGTGGTAGGCGCTCAGTGGGGCGACGAGGGCAAGGGCAAGATCGTCGACCTGCTCGCCGAGCATTCCGATCTCGTCTGCCGTTACAACGGCGGGCCGAATGCCGGGCACACGATCGTCGCCGACGGTGAGACCTACAAGCTCAAGCACATCCCGTCGGGAATCCTCCAGGGCAAGGAGTGCGTGATCGGTGCGGGCTGCGTGGTCGACCCGCAGGTGCTGATCGAGGAGCTGGACGACCTCGAGTCGCGCGGCGTCTCGACCGGGTCGCTGCGGCTCTCGGGAAACGCGCACCTGGTGATGCCCTGGCACCGCGCGATCGACGGTGCCAGCGAGCGGCGGCTCGGCAAGCTGCAGATCGGAACCACGCGCCGCGGGATCGGGCCGACCTACGCCGACAAGGCCTACAGGCTCGGGATCCGCGTCCAGGACCTTCTCGACCGGAAGATCCTGCGGCAGAAGATCGAGGTCGCGCTCGCCGAGAAGAACGTCTGGCTCGAGCGCGTCTACCGCGAGGAGCCGGTCGAGCTCGAGGGACTCGTCGAGCGCCACGAGGAGTACGCCGAGCGACTACGGCCGATGATCGCCGACACCTCGCTGCTCGTCGACCGCGCGCTGCGCGACGACAAGCGCGTCCTCTTCGACGGCGCGCACGGGACGCTGCTCGACCTCGACCACGGCACCTACCCGTTCGTGACCTCGTCCCCGACCGTCGCCGGCGGCGCGGCGGTCGGCACCGGCATCGGCCCGACGCGGATCGACGCGGTGATCGGCGTCGCCAAGGCCTACGTGACTCGCGTGGGCGAGGGACCGTTCCCAAGTGAGATCCAGGGTCCCGACCAGGAGCGGCTGCGCGAGCTCGGCGGCGAGTTCGGGACGGTCACCGGCCGCCAGCGGCGCTGCGGCTGGCTCGACCTGGTCGCGCTCCGCTACGCCGTGCGCCTGAACGGCATGACCTCGCTCGCGCTGACGAAGCTCGACGTCCTCTCGGCCTTCGCCGAGCTGCCGGTCTGCGTCCGCTACCGGCTTCGGGACGGGACCGAGACCGAGGAGTTCCCCGCCCACCAGTCGGACTTCCACCACTGCGAGCCGGTCTACGAGGCGCTCCCGGGATGGAGCGAGCCGATCCACGAGCTGACCGACGCCACGGAGCTTCCCGCAGCGGCGCGGCGCTATGTCGACGTGATCGAGGAGCGGCTCGAGGTGCCCGTGTGCCTGATCGGCACCGGCCGCGAGCGCGAGCGCGTGCTGACGCAGCGCGGGCTCGAGGCGCTGGCCTAGGCGCGGCCGCGGACGGACCAGGCCTCCGCGTCGAGCGTGAAGCCGGCCGGTGGGTCTCCCAGCCGGCGGCGGCAGGCGTCGCGAATCGCGACTGCGGTTTCCTGGGGAACGCCGGCCAGGTACTCGCCCGCCGGTCCGACGCTGCGCTGGAAGGTCTCCCACAGCTCGTCGACGCTCTCGTACCGGGAGGAGACCACCTGCGGGACGGCCTCGACCTCTTCCAGACCCGCTGCGCGGCCGAGCTGCGCGAACTCCTCGAGTGTGTCCAGGTGAAGCGTCTCGCTGTCGACCCCCGGTGTCACTTCGCGGGCCGACTCCCAGAACGTGTGCAGGAGGCCCATCTTTGGGAAGTTCCACGAGCACGCGGCGACCACGCCACCGGGCCGGACGACCCTCCGCATCTCGGCGAGACCTGCGACCGGGTCGTCGAGGAAGTGGAGGACGAGCTGCGCCAGCGCCGCGTCGAAGCTCGCGTCGGGCCAGGGCAGGTTCTCGGCCTGAGCCTTCCGCACGTCTGCCTCGGGAACCCGAGCGGCAGCCGCCTCGACAAGCGGTGACGGGTCGGCCGCCGCGACCGCCGCCGGGCCGAGTCGGCGGGCGAGCTCCTCGGTCAGGATCCCGGAGCCGCAGCCGACGTCGACCGCGGTCTGGCCGGGCTCGATCCCGGCGAAATCCGCGAAGGCGGGCGCCAGCTCGTGCGAGTAGCGGCCCATGAAGTTGTCGTACGCGTCACCCGACACGGCGAAGGTCATCGGGGTATTCACGTCGACGGGGCGGGCCGGGTCAAGCGCGAGCTGCGTTGTCACGCTTTCGGCACGGTCCCGTTGCAGACACGTGCGTCTTTCCCGATTACGATCGCCTCGGGGAGGAGGCCGGGCGAACCGAACTACAGGACCAAGGTCGCGGGGCTCGCCCGGGGTGGTTCGCGCCGGGGTCGCGAGTAGACTCGGCGCGTGAAGGTCCTCGTCGTCGGGTCTGGCGGGCGCGAGCACGCGCTGGTCTGGAAGCTTGCGCAGAGCCCTCGGCTCGACGCCGTCCACGCGGCGCCGGGCAACCCCGGGATCGCGCGGATCGGCGAGTGCCACCCCGTGCGCGCCGAGGACGGCGAAGGGCTGCTCGCCCTCTGCCGTGAGCTCGACATCGACCTCGTCGTCGTCGGCCCCGAGGCGCCGCTCGTCGCCGGGCTCGCCGACGTCCTCCGACACGCCGGCGTCGCCGTCTTCGGTCCGACCGCCGAGGCGGCGCGAATCGAGGGCTCGAAGAGCTTCGCCAAGGACGTGCTCGACGCGGCCGGCGTTCCCGCCGCCAACCGTCTCGCCGTCGCTCGTCCGCCCTGCGTCGTCAAGGCCGACGGGCTCGCGGCGGGCAAGGGCGTTTTCGTCTGCCGAACCCAGCAGGAGCTCGACGACGGGCTGCGCGCGGCGACCGCACTCGGCAGTGAGCTCCTGATCGAGGAGCTGCTCGAAGGTGAGGAGGTCTCCCTCTTCGCGGTCGCGGATGGACAGGATGCCGCGCCACTGGCCCCGGCACTGGACTTCAAGCGAATCCGCGAGGGAGACGAGGGCCCGAACACCGGCGGCATGGGGTCCCACTCGCCCGTGCCCGGCCTCGGTGAGCCCGAGGTCGAAGAGCTGGTCGACACCGTCCACCGGCCGGTGCTGGCCGAGCTCGCCCGCCGCGGCGCACCGTTCTCGGGGCTCCTGTACGCGGGCCTGATGCTGACCGAGGAAGGCCCCCGCGTGCTCGAGTTCAACTGCCGCTTCGGCGACCCGGAGACCCAGTCGATCCTGCCGCGGCTCGAAGGCGACCTCCTCATGTCTCTCGCCTCGGCGGCCGCCGGCCGGCTCGACGGCGAGCTCGTCGTCTCCGATCGCGCGGCCGTGACGGTCGTGCTCGCCTCCGGCGACTATCCGGAGCGGGGCGACAGCGGCACGCCGATCGAAGGGATCGAGGACGCCGAGGACACCGGCGCCCTCGTCTTCCACGCCGGGACCGCGCGCCACGACGGCCGGCTCGTCACCAACGGGGGGAGGATCCTGAACGTAACCGCTCTCGGCGACGATCTCGCCGCCGCCCGCGCGCAGGCTTACGATGCGGTCGGCCGCATCTCGTTCGCGGGCATGCGCTTCCGTCGCGACATCGGGCTCGCAGCCGCGGAGGACCATGTCCGCAGCTGAGCGGCCGCTCGTCGGGATCCTGGTCGGCTCCGACTCGGACCGAGACCGGATGCAGCCGGCCCTGGACGAGCTCGCCTCGCACGGGATCCCGCACGAGCTCGAGGTGCGCTCGGCCCACCGCAACCCGGATGCCGTCGCGGAGTACGCGCGCTCCGCGCACGACCGCGGCCTAAGGGTGCTGATCGCCGGCGCAGGGCTGGCGGCCGCGCTGCCCGGAGTGGTCGCAGCGCAGACCGACCTCCCGGTGATCGGCGTCCCGCTTCGCTCCGAGAAGAGCGTGCTCGACGGGCTCGACGCGCTGCTCTCGATCGTTCAGCTCCCCCCGGGTGTGCCCGTCGCCACCGTCGGCGTCGACAACGCGCGGAACGCCGCCATCCTGGCGGTCCGTATCCTGCGGCTCGGCTAGAGTCGAGTCGGTGATCGCGCGCTACTCCCGACCGGCGATGGCCGGGGTCTGGTCGGACGAGAACCGGCTCGCGTGCTGGCTGCAGGTCGAGCTCGCGGCCCTGGACGCGTGGGCCGAGCTGGGCGCGGTCCCGGAGGATGCGGCGCGGGCGATCCGGGAGGAGGCGCGACCGCCGAGCCCGGAGCGCGTGGCGGAGCTGGAGGCGACTCTGCACCACGACACGGCGGCCTTCGTCGACGCGGTCGCCGAGACGCTCGGGCCGGAGGGGCGCTGGCTCCACCACGGCCTGACCTCGTCGGACGTCGTCGACACGGGGCTCGCGTTGCAGGCGCAGGAGGCGGGCGCGCTCGTGCTCCAGGGTCTCGAGCGCGCGCAGGAGACAGTCGTCGCCAGGGCGCGCGAGCATCAGCGCACCCTCTGCATCGGGCGCACGCACGGGATCCACGCCGAGCCGACCACCTTCGGCCTCAAGCTCGCCGGCTGGGCCTTCGAGCTCGAGCGCGGACGCGCGCGGCTACGCGAAGCGCTCGAGCGAATGCGGGTCGGGAAGCTCTCGGGCGCCGTCGGCACGTACGCCGCGACCGAGCCGGAGCTCGAGCGGCTCGCCTGCGAGCGCCTAGGCCTCGAGCCCGAGCCGGTCTCGACCCAGGTGCTGCCACGCGACCGGCACGCCGGGCTCCTGGCTGCGCTTGCCCTGGTCGCCGCCTCGCTCGAGCGCTTCGCGGTCGAGATCCGCCACCTCGCGCGAACCGAGGTCGCGGAGGTCGCGGAGCCGTTCGGCAAGGGCCAGAAGGGCTCGTCGGCGATGCCGCACAAGCGGAACCCGGTGGTGGCCGAGCGCCTCTGCGGGCTTGCGCGTGTCGTTCGCGCCAACGCCGTCGTCGGCCTCGAGAACGTGGCGCTCTGGCACGAGCGCGACATCTCGCACTCCTCGGCCGAGCGCGTCGTGATCCCGGACTCCTTCGTGGCGCTCGACTACATGCTCGACCGCTTCGCCTGGCTCGTCGAAGGGCTCGAGATCCGACCCGAGCGGATGCTGCGCAACCTCGAGGCGGGCCACGGCCTCTTCTTCAGCCAGCGGCTGTTGCTGGCGCTCGTCGAGTCGGGGCTCGAGCGGGACGCCGCCTACCGGCTCGTCCAGCGGCACGCGCTGCGCGCGCAGGAGGAGGAGCAGGATTTCCGCGAGCTCGTGCGCGCGGACGCCGAGATCGCGAGCCGGGTCGACCTCGACTCGCTCTTCGACCTCGACTGGTACACACGCAACGTCGACACCGTCTTCGAACGGCTGACCGCACTCGACCGGAAGGAGGAACCCGTCCATGCCTGAGGCCGCAACCCACGTCGGGAGCGGAAAGGTGCGCGAGCTGTTCGAGCTCGACGCCGAGAGGCTGCTGCTCGTCGCGAGCGACCGCATCTCCACCTTCGACGTCGTGCTCCCAACCGAGATTCCCGACAAGGGCCGCGTGCTGACGGGGCTGTCCGCGTTCTGGTTCGCCCGGACCCGCGAGCTGGTGCCGAACCACCTGCTTGCGCTGGGGCCCGACGGCCGCTCGACCGAGTGCCGGCGGCTGGAGATGCTCCCGCTCGAGTGCGTCGTCCGCGGCTACCTCGCCGGGTCGGGCTGGAAGGACTACCGTGCGACCGGCGCGGTCTGCGGTCACGAGCTGCCGGAGGGCCTGGTCGAGTCGGCACGGCTTCCCGAACCGATCTTCACGCCGTCGACGAAGGCGCTGGAGGGGCACGACGAGAACATCGATCCCGCCCAGGCCGTCGAGCTGGTCGGCGAGGAGCGCTTCGACGAGGCCGAGCGGATCTCGCTCGAGCTCTACCGCTTCGCCTCTCAGCGCGCCGCCGAGCACGGGATCCTGATCGCCGACACGAAGTTCGAGCTAGGCGTCGATCCCGAGGGACGGCTCGTGCTGGCCGACGAGGCGTTCACGCCGGACTCGTCGCGGTTCTGGCCGGCGGACGAGTATGAGCCGGGACGCGGCCAGCCGTCCTTTGACAAGCAGTACGTCCGCGACTACTGCGAGACGCTCGGCTGGGACAAGACCCATCCGGGCCCCGAGCTGCCCGCTGACATCGTCGCCGGCACCCGCGCCCGCTACGTGGACGCGTTCGAGCGGATCACCGAGATCGCCTTCGACGACTACCTCGCCGATCCCGAGGTGGTGCTGGGTTGAAGGCCATCGTGCTGGTGCGCCCGAAGCCGGGCATCCTCGACCCGCAGGGCGAGGCGGTCGAGACCTCGTTGCGGCATCTCGGCTTCGCGGTCGAGGCGGCCAGGGTGGGGCGACTGGTCGAGCTGGAGCTCGAAGCCGAGGATCCCGAGCGCGCGCGGGACGAGCTCGAGCGGATGTGCGAGCAGCTGCTCGCGAACCCGCTGATCGAGTCGTACGAGATCACGGTGGCGCCGTGACCGAGCCCCGGCCGAGGATCGCGGTCATCGTCTTCCCCGGCTCGAACGACGACCGGGACGCGGCCCTGGCGTTCGAGGCGCTCGACGCCGAGCCCTTGCTCGTCTGGCACGGGGAGCTCGAGCTGCCGCCGGATGTGGACGCCGTCGTC
This sequence comes from Gaiellaceae bacterium, assembly GCA_035624425.1. Classification (GTDB taxonomy): domain Bacteria; phylum Actinomycetota; class Thermoleophilia; order Gaiellales; family Gaiellaceae; genus AC-32. Next base: position 71 of record DASPRN010000094.1, on the reverse strand, counting down.
CTCCCGGGAGGCTTCTCCTACGGCGACTACCTCCGCTGCGGCGCGATCGCGCGCTTCGCCCCGGTGATGGA
>DASPRN010000078.1:0-45646 GCA_035624425.1 Gaiellaceae bacterium | reverse complement strand
CCTCGAGCGCCTCGCGCGGCAGCCAGCCGCCGTGCCGCTCCTGCGCCAGCCGCAGCGCCGGCAGCATCGCCGACCGCCGCTCCGCGTAGGGCGCCGCCAGCTCGTCGACCTCGGCCTCGAATTTGCTCACCGGTCGACCTCGCCCATGACCGTGTCGAGCGAGCCGACGATCGCGATCAGGTCCGCGACGAGCGCGTCCGACATGCACGTCGCGGTCGCCTCGAGCGCCACGAACGACGGCGCGCGGAACTTCACCCGCCAGGGCCGGGGCCCCCCGTCGGAGACGACGTAGCAGCCGAGCTCGCCGCGTGCCGACTCGACCGCGACGTAGAGCTCGCCCTCGGGGACGCGGTAGCCCTCGGTGACGATCTTGAAGTGGTGGATCAGCGACTCCATCGACGTGTGGAGCTCCTCGCGCGGCGGGAGCACGACCTTGCGGTCGTCCGCGATCCAGGGCTGCCCCTCCATCTCCTCGAGCCGGTCGACGCACTGGGCGACGATGCGGGTCGACTCCCGCATCTCGTCCATGTGCACCTTGTACCGGTCCCAGACGTCGCCGTTCTCGTAGACCGGCACGCGGAAGTCCACCTCGTCGTAGGCGAGGTACGGCTCGGCCTTTCGGAGATCCCAGTCGACCCCCGAGCCGCGCAGCACCGGCCCGGACTGGCCGAGCGCGATCGCGTCGTCGGCCGAGAGCAGCCCGATCCCCTTCGTCCGCTCGAGCCAGATCTCGTTCCGGTCGACGAGCCGCTCGTAGTCGTCGACGGCCTTCGGCATCCAGTCGACGAACTTGCGCGCATCGGGGAAGAAGCCACGCGGGATGTCCTCTGCGAGCCCGCCGGCCTGGAAGTAGCGCGTGTGCATGCGCGTCCCGCCGACCATCTCGTAGAGGTCGAGGATCGAGTCGCGCTCGCGGAAGCAGTACCAGAACATCGAGATCGAGCCCAGCTCCAGCGCCGCCGTCGCAAGCCAGACGAGGTGGGAGTGGATCCGGTTCAGCTCGGCGAGGCACATTCGCATCCAGGTCGCCTTCTCCGGGACCTCGAGCCCGAGCAGCTTCTCGATCGCCAGCACGAACACCAGCTCGTTGTTCTGGAAGGAGAGGTAGTCGATCCGCTCCGGGTAGGTGATCCCCTTCCACCAGGTCTTGGCCTCCATGCTCTTCTCGAACCCGGTGTGGAGGTAGCCGATCACCGCGCTCAGCCCGACGACGTCTTCACCGTGCAGGTCGACGATCAGCCGCAGGACGCCGTGGGTGGAAGGATGGTTCGGCCCGAAGTTGACCTGCAGCAGGTCCTCCGAGCCGCGCAGTTCGGGCGGGACCTGAAGCATGGTCGGGACCGGCGAGGGGATGCGCGAGCCCTCGTAGATCCTGGGCCTCTCGGAGGCGACCGCCATCACTCTTCTCCGGAGAAGCGGACCGGCTCGCCGCCGATCGGGTAGTCCTTGCGCAGCGGGTGGCCCTCCCAGTCGTCCTCCATCAGGATCCTGCGGAGGTTCGGGTGGCCGTCGGCGCGGATGCCCATCATGTCCCAGGCCTCGCGCTCGTGCCAGTCGGCGGTCGGCCAGACCGGGACGACGGTCGGCACCGGCTCGTCCTCGTCGAGCCACACCTGGACGCGGACCCTGCGCGCGCCCGGAACCGAGAGCAGGTGGTAGTTCATCGCGAAGCGCTTCGGCTTCGGCTCGGGGGTTCGCTCGAGGCCCTGCGATCCGGGGCGGTTCAGGTCGCGGCCGGAGGCGTCGCCGATGTAACCCGCAACGCCGCGGCCGCCCCAACCGAGGTAGTCGGAGGCCGCGATGTCGGCGAGGAAGTTGAACCCCTCGGCGTCGCGGAGGTGCGTGCAGGCCTCGACCAGGCGCGCCGGGTCGACGACCAGCGTCGTCTCGCCGTACGCCTCCTGCGACGCAACGAGCCCAGGAACGGTCTCGTAACTCAGATCGACATCTCCCGAGCGAAGCGAAGGGACAAACCAATCCCGCGGAAAATGTGAAGCACTTTTCGCGGTCTCATGAGGCCACCCCACGGATCTCGTAGGCCGGCGGCACGCCCGCCTTGATCTTCTCCTGCAGCCGGACGATCCCCTCGACGAGCGCCTCGGGCCGCGGCGGGCAGCCGGGCACGTGGATGTCGACCGCGACGATCTTGTCCACGCCCTGCAGGACGGCGTAGTTGTTGAACATCCCGCCCGAGCTCGCGCAGGCGCCCATCGCGATCACCCACTTCGGTTCGAGCATCTGGTCGTAGATCTGGCGCAGCGGCGCCGCCATCTTGTGGGCGACGCGGCCGGAGACGATCAGCAGGTCTGCCTGGCGGGGCGAGGAGCGGAAGACCTCGGCCCCGAAGCGCGCGATGTCGTAGCGCGCGGAGACGATCGACATCATCTCGATCGCGCAACAGGCGAGCCCGAAGGTGTCCGGCCAGATCGAGTTGCCCTGCGCCCAGGCGACCGCCTTCTCGACGGTCGTCAGCAGCAGCCGCTCCTCGAGCTCGGCGACCTCCTGCTCGAACACGCCCGGGCCCTTGCCCTCCCAGAGCACGCGCTCCGAGTTCAACCCGTGGTCCTTTAGTGCCATTCGAGCGCGCCCTTCCGCCAGATGTAGACGTAGGCGACCGCGAGGATCACGATGAAGACGAGGAACTCGACGAAGCCGAACCAGGCGAGCTGGTGGAGGATCACCGCCAGCGGATACAGGAAGACGATCTCGATGTCGAAGACGATGAAGAGCATCGCCGTCAGGTAGAAGCTGATCGTGAAGCGGTTCTGGTTCGGCGGGCCTCTGGAGACGCCCGACTCGAACGGGATCGTCCGGGCCCGAATGCGCCGCTTCGGGCGGGTCGCGAACACGAACGACATCCCGACCATCGTCAGCGGGATCGCGAGCGCGAACAGCGCGTAGATGAGGAAGGACAACCAGCTGTTGAGCACTGCGCTCCTCCGCCGCCGACGGAGCCGGACGCTAGCAGAGCGTGGAGGCTCACGAGCAGAGAGGAAAACGGCTCAACCAAGCGTGAGGCAGCTGTTACAAACCCGCGCCCCGACAGGGGGATTCTGACGGCCGGGGCACGTTGCTACGATGCATGGGATGGAGACTGTCGACCGCCCGCTGACCCTCGTCTCGCTCACCGCGTCGGCAGCGGCGAAGATCAGGGACCTGATGGCCGAGGAGCCCGAGGGCGAGGCCGCGGTCCTGCGGATCGCGGTCCAGGGCGGCGGCTGCTCGGGCTTCCAGTACGCGCTCGGCTTCGACCGAGGCCCGCAGGACGGCGACAACGAGCTGGAGAGCCACGGCGTTCCGGTGGTCGTCGACCCGTTCAGCGCGCCCTACCTCGCCGGCACCGAGATCGACTGGGTCGAAGGCCTCCAGGCCGGTTTCGCGATCAACAACCCGAATGTCTCCGCCTCGTGCGGCTGCGGCCACTCCTTCCAGGTGGAAGAGGGTGGCGCCCCCGAGGACGCCGCCGGCTGCGGCTCCTGCCATTAAGGCGGCGACTTGGCGCCGCCGACCAGAAAGGCCGGGTGGGCTTTGCCCACGCGGCCGTCCAACGCAGCTTCTGGAAGAAGCTGACGGTTCTCGTCCCTCTAACAAGTCGCCTCTGACGCTCGACTAGACTCGGCCCTCGATGGGCGGGCTGAGCAGGGTCTACCGCTTCTGGACGGCGGTCGTCCTCGTGGCCGTGCTCGTCCAGATCGGCGCCGCCGGCTACGGGGCCTTCTACGCCGCGGACAAGGCCGATCCGGGGCCGGTCACGCACGACGCGTTCGACCACGGCTGGAGCTTCCACGACGCCTTCGGGTACGTCGTCTTCTACGCCGCGATCGTGTCCTTCGCGCTCGCCGTGATCGGTCGCTTCCCCCGCAAGCGCGTGCTCGAGATCGCCGGGCTGCCGCTGCTGATCGCCGCTCAGATCGGGCTGGCGGCCGGCGGTGAGAGCGTCCCGGCCATCGGCGTCCTTCACCCGCTGGTGGCGCTCCTGATCCTCGGCTTCGCCGGCCGCCTCGCCTTCGAGGCCGGTTGGAGGCTCCGCCGCCGGGGCTAGCATTCGACGCCGTGGCCGAGAACGGCGTCGTCGACATCACGATCCTGGGCGCGGGCCCGGCTGGGCTCGCCGCGGCGTACTACGCAGGCCATCGTGACGCCACCGTCCGGATCGTCGAGAGCCTGGAGCAGCTGGGCGGCCAGGTTGCGGCCGTCTACCCGGAAAAGCACGTGTACGACGTTGCGGGGCACCCGATGATCCTCGGCACGAGGCTCGTCGAGCTCTGCGCCGAGCAGGGTCTCCAGTACGGCGCCGAGGTGCTCCTGGGCGAGGAGGTGCAGACGCTCGAGCGCGTCAGCCGCAACGGCGAGGAGCTGCTCGCGGTCGGCACGGACAAGGGCGGCCCGTACCTCTCGCGCGCGCTGATCATCACCGCCGGCCACGGCGCCTTCGAGCCGCGCAAGCTGGGGGTCGAGGACATCGACGACTGGGAGGGCAAGGGCCTCCATTACTTCGTCCGCGAGAAGGCCGTCTTCGAGGGCCGCAGCTGCGTGATCGTCGGCGGCGGCGACTCGGCGCTCGACTGGACGCTCGGGTTGCAGGACACCGCCCAGCCGCCGATCGCGCTCGTCCACCGGCGCGACAACTTCCGCGCGCTCGAGTCCTCGGTCAACGAGGCGAAGGCGCTCGAGGGTGAGGGCCGCGTCCGGATCATGACGCCGTGTGAGGTCCGCGAGGTGCACGGCGACGGCGCGATCCAGGCGGTCACGATCGAGAACACGAAGACCGGCGAGAGCGAGCAAATCCCCTGCGAGGCGTTGATCACGTTGCTCGGCTTCCACTCGCACCTCGGCGCGATCGCCGAGTGGGGCCTCGAGCTCGAGGGCAAGCGCCAGATCAGGATCGACCCGATGACCTGTGAGACGAACATCCCCGGCGTCTACGCCGCGGGCGACGTCGCCGGCTATCCGGGCAAGATCACGCTGATCACGATCGGTATGGGCGAAGCCGCGATCGCCGCGAACAACGCCGTTGCGTCGATCCGCGGCGAAAAGGTCCAGCCGAAGTACTCGACCGACTGATCGCCGACTGATCGAGCGCCGGGGACTCTGCTCTCTCTGAGGCGAAGGTGCGTTGGACGGCCGCGCCGGCAAAGCCGGCACGACCTCTATGCGGCATCGCAAGCGATGCCTCAGCCGACTGAGGCTTCCTCCCGGCCGGCCGGTGGCCGAGGGCCGCTCTTCCAAGTAACACAGTGTTACTTGGTCGGTTGGGCCGCGGGCATCCCTCGAACGAGGGAGCCTCGGCACTTCTCGCGTCGCCGATTTAGTGGGCGATGGCCTCCCTCCGGATCGAGTGTCTCGGTTGTGGGGAGCGGCGCGTGCTGCGCCCCGAGTCGCACCAGCGGCTCGAGGAGGGCGAGTGCCCTCGCTGTGGTTACGTCGGCTGGGCCGCCTCGGCCGAGATCGACGAGACGCTGCGCCGGCGGGTTCGCACCCGCCCCCTCGAGCGCCGCCGGCTGCACCCAGCCTGAGTAGACTCGAAAGCGTGGCCCGAACCGAGGAGCAGCAGGAGCTCTGGGGAGCGGAGACGCGTAAGGCCGTAGAGAACTTTCCCGTCTCCGGCGAGCCGATACCGGCGCCGGTTGCCCGCTGGCTCGGCCGGATCAAGGCCGCCGCGGCACGCGTGAACACCGAGCTCGGCCTGCTCGACGCCGACAAGGCCGAGCGGATCGCGGCCGCGGCCGACCGGGTCGCGAACGGCGAGCTCGACGACCAGTTCCCGATCGACGTCTTCCAGACGGGCTCCGGCACCTCCTCGAACATGAACGCCAACGAGGTGATCGCGACCCTGGCGGGCGACGACGTCCATGCCAACGACGACGTCAACCTGGGCCAGTCCTCGAACGACGTCTTCCCCTCGGCCGTCCACCTCGCCGCGCTCGGCGAGATCACGAGCGACCTGCTTCCCGCCCTCGAGCGGCTGGCGGAGGCGCTCGAGGCAAAGGCGCGCGAGTTCGACGACGTCGTCAAGTCCGGGCGCACGCACTGGATGGACGCCGTCCCTGTCACCCTCGGCCAGGAGTTCGGCGGCTACGCCGCGCAGGTGCGCCAGGGGATCGCGCGGGTGCAGGACGCGCTGCCACGGCTCGGACAGATCCCCCTCGGCGGTACCGCCGTCGGCACCGGCCTGAACACCCATCCGGAGTTCGCCTCGCGCGTGCGCGCGCGCCTGCAGGAGGAGACCGGCCTCGAGATCTCGCCGCCCGCCGACCCGTTCGAGTCGCAGGCGGCCCGCGACGCGCTGGTCGAGACATCGGGCGCGCTCAAGACCGTGGCCGTCTCGCTGACGAAGATCGCCAACGACATCCGTTTCATGGGCTCCGGCCCGCGCGCCGGCCTCGGCGAGATCGTGCTCCCCGAGCTGCAGAAGGGCAGCTCGATCATGCCCGGCAAGGTCAACCCGGTCATCCCGGAGGTCGTGACCCAGGTCGCCGCCCAGGTGATCGGCAACGACGAGGCGATCACCGTCGGCGGCCTGCAGGGGCACTTCGAGCTGAACGTCTTCGTGCCGCTGCTGGCCCGGAACCTGCTCGACTCGATCAAGCTGCTGGCGAGTGCCTCCCGCCTGTTCGCCGGGAGGTGCGTCGACGGGATCGAGGCGAACCGCGAGACGAACGAGCACTACGCCGAGCTGACGCTGTCGGCGGCCACCGCGCTCAACCCGTACATCGGCTACGACAAGGCGACGGAGATCGTCAAGGAGGCCGCGAGCTCCGGCCGCTCGCTGCGTGAGGTCGCGCGCGAGGCCGGGGTCGACGAGGCCGTCCTCGACGAGGCGCTCGACTACCGCAAGATGGCCAGGCCGCACGACTAGAGCGGCTTAACCGTTCGCTGATAGAGGAAACTTGACGTTGCTCTGGAGCGGCTCTACCCTGCGCCGCAACGGGGGATTCCGACGGGCGGTCCGGGGAGGGGTCTCGCCCAGGAAGGGAGAGAGATGTCAAGACGAAGGATCTTCGTCGTTGCGGCCGCCCTCGGCGTTGCGGCGCTCGTCGGGGCTCTGGCCGCCGGCGGGTCGTCACACCGGGTGGCGAAAGGGCCGCAGATGGCGTACAGGCCGTCGCTGCCGGCGCAGCTCGTCAAGGGCCACGTTGCCGACGTGCTGCTGCACGGCCGCGAGGGCGGCCGGGACGGAGACGCCGGCGGATCGGACGACCCGGCGGCCGAGGCCTACGCGAACCAGGCGTTTCCGTTCAGCGGGATCGGGATCTCGCAGACCAGGAACGCCGAGCATGCCGCCGCGAAGCTGAGGGGCCACGGGCCAAGGCACAGCGGCGGCTGGCAGGAGGTCGGGCCCTTCACGCTCGACGTCCAGTCGCTCGCCACGCAGACCTTCAACCGCCCGACGCAGTGGTCGGGGCGCGTCACCGCGCTGGCGATCGACCCGTCGTGCGGGAAGAAGGGGCCGCGCTGCACGCTCTACGTCGCGGCGGCCGGCGGCGGCGTCTGGCGAACGGACGACGCGCTGGCGAACGACCAGCACTGGCAGCCGGTCAGCGGCGACATTCCGTCGACGTCCATCGGCTCGCTGCTGATCGACCCGAACGACCCGTCTGGCCGCACGATCTACGCCGGCACCGGCGAGGAGAGCGGCTCGAGCGACTCAGAGGCCGGGATCGGCCTCTACCGCTCGACCGACGGCGGCAACCACTGGGCGCTCGTCCCGGGCAGCTTCGCTGTCGCGAACAACCGCTCGATCGGAGCGGTCTCGGTCGATCCGCACAACTCGCACCATCTGTTCATCGGCACCGACACCGCGCGCCACGGCGCCTCGTCGGTGAACGGCGGCCGCTTCACGCCGCCGGGCGCTCCGAAGCTCGCGGCGTACGAGTCGACCGACGGCGGAGCAACGTTCCACGAGGTCCTGAGCCGGCCTTCGGATGTCGTCAACCCGGCCAACCCGACCGGCGGCGACTACTTCCGCGGTGGGATCACCGACATCCAGTACGACCCGACGCACGCGCACACGGTCTATGCGTCGATCACCGACTACGGCCTCTTCCGGTCGTCGAACAACGGCGCGACGTGGACGCAGATCTTCACTGGCCAGCCCGATCCAGAGGGCTTCGGCATCCGCTACGAGTTCGCGCCCACCACGCTCGCGAACGGCAAGACGCGGATCTACCTCGCCGAGGGCCTGAACGAGTTCACCGACCCGGTAACGGACAATCCGAACCCGGACTCCGCCTCGCGGCTGCTCCGGACGGATGACGGGACCGGAGCCGCGGCGTTCACGAACCTGTCGACCTCCGATCCGACGCAGCCGGGCTTCGGCTCGTTCGACTTCTGCGAGGCGCAGTGCTCGTACGACATGTTCGTCGCGACCCCCGCCGGCCATCCGAACACAGTCTGGCTCGGCGGCTCGATGCAGTACGGCGAGCTCCCGCCCTACGCCGGGCCCGACATGTCAGACGGCCGCGCGGTCGTCCGCTCGACCGACGGCGGCGTCAGCTGGACCGACATGACTGGCGACAACCGGACGGACTTCGAGGACCAGCATCCCGACCAGCACGCGATCGCATTCGACCCGGCCAACCCGAACATCGCCTTCGTCGGCTCGGACGGCGGCATGATCCGCACCGACGGGAAGTTCGGCAACGCCTCGGGCCAGTGTGCTTCGCGCGACCTCTCGGGGGACGACCTGGCGAACTGCCAGGCCTGGCTCTCGCAGGTCCCGAGCCGCCTGATCACGATGAACGAAGGGCTGCGCACGCTGCAGTTCGAGAACATCGCGATCGACCCGCAGAACCCGCTCAACGACCTGCTTGGCGGCACGCAGGACAACGCGACGCCCGCCTACACGGGCAATCCGCAGGGCGAGTGGGTGAACACGATGAGCGGTGACGGCGGCAGCGCCGGCATCGACGTCAAGAACCCGAACCTGCGCTACCACACGTACTACGGGCCGCAAGGCGACGTGAACTTCCACGGGAACAACCAGAACACGTGGGACTGGTACATGGACCCGCTGATCTACTCGGGCGAGGCCGCGTCGTTCTACGTGCCGTTCATCGCCGACCCGGTGGTGAGCAAGACCGCGTACGTCGGGCTCGAGCACGTGTGGCGGACGCAGGACGGCGGGGGCGACCCCAGCTTCCTCGACAACCACTGCTTCACGGACGGCGGCCCGAAGGGCGACCTGCTCTTCACCGGCGCCTGCGGCGACTGGATCGCCCTCGGCGCACCGGGCGGCGGGCACGCGCTCACCGGCTCCTTCTACGGGAGCTCGAGGCAGGGCGACTACCTGTCGCAGGTCGTCAGGGCTCCGAGCAACAGCAACACCCTCTGGACGTCGACGCGCCGCGGCCGCGTGTTCATCACGCAGAACGCGAACGCGACCGGGAGCGTGTCCGACTTCGACGATCCGTTCGGCGCCGGCGTCACCCTCCACAGCGAGGACGACGTCACGTTCACGCGGATCGACGACGGCGAGTCGGCGCACCCGGTCACCCCTGCGCGGTTTGTCAGTGGGATCTCCGTGGATGCGAACGACCCGAACCACGCGATCGTCAGCTATTCGGGCTACGACGCGTACTCACTGGCGGTCGGAACGCCGACCGGGCACGTCTTCGACGTGACCTACAACCCGGCCACGGGCACCGCGACGTGGACGAACATCAGTCACGACCTGGGCGATCAGCCGATCACCGGCGTCCAGCTCGACTCGGCTACCGGCGACGTCTACGCCGCGACCGACTTCGGGGTCTGGGAGCTCGCCCACGGCACCACCAGCTGGGCTCCCGTCTCGACCGGCCTCCCGACGGTGGCGGTCTACGGCCTCCAGCTCGCGGGCGGCAAGCACAAGGGCGACCGCGTGCTCTACGCGGCGACCCACGGCCGCGGCATCTGGCGGCTGCAGCTGCCGGACGTGAAGCACTAGGCCGAGCAAGAACGCTCGATCAGAAGGGTCGCCGCAAGGCGGCCCTTCTGCTTCCCAAAACTAGCTATCAAGCCAAGCGTGGGTTTTGCCGAAACCGGGAGAACGGTGAAGCGGCCCAGCCTTCTCCTTGCGGCGTTTGCCGCCGCGCTCGCAATCTCGGGATCTGCCACTGCCGCCGGCAATCCCTTCGACGTCACGGTGGTCCGGTTCACGCCGGGGACGACCCCGGCGCAGATGCGCCAGGTCGTCACGGCCGCCGGCGCCACGGTCGTCGCCGACCTGAGCCCGATCGGGGCGATGGTGGTCGTCCCCGGCAGCGACGACTTCGACGCGCGCGTCGACCGGAACGCAGCCGTCACGACCGCCTTCGAGGACGCGCTGCTGACCGACACCCACGGAAAGCTCGAAGGCCGGCGCGGCGGCCAGGCGCCCGACCAGGACTCGGGTAGGCCCGGCAAGGGATTCCCCGATCCGCTTCACCAAGCGTCGTCCTTCCTTGGCGTGACCAACCCCGAGGGCATTCTCCAGTGGGACGACAACCGGATGGACGTGCCGGCCGCCTGGAGGAAGACGAAGGGCGAGCGGAACGTGGTCGTCGCGGTCCTCGACACCGGCGTCAACGACCAGCACCGCGAGCTGAGGGACAACGTCGACGACAAGCTCGGCGGCAACTACGTCTTCTGCGACGACCTGAAGACGCTCTTCGGTCTCGGCTATATCCAGCGCTGGAACCTGCGTGACTGCCGGAACGAGGACTTCGAGGGCCACGGCACCTGGGTTGCGAGCCGGATCGCCGCTGCCGCGAACGGCTTCGGCTCCAACGGCGTCGCCCCGGGCGTTCGCGTCGCCTCGTACAAGGTTCTCGCCGCCGGCCTCGGCGGCCTCGCGAGCTGGATGATCAGCGGTCTCGTCGCCGCGTGCTCCGACAGGGACGTGGACATCGCGAACATGTCGATCGAGGGCTACCTCGACCCGAGCGACCCGGGGAGCGCCCAGGACTACTTGCTCTTCGAGGACGCGGTCTCGTACTGTCTCGCTCACGGCGTCGCCGTCTTCGCCGCAGCGGGTAACGAGCACGTGCGCATCGACCGCACCGACCTGAACGTCGGCGGCCAGGACCTGACTGGCGTCGGCCAGGTGGCGGACGGCCCTGAAGGCTTCGCCAGCGTCACCCCCGGCAGCCCCGAGCTCGAGGACTACGACCTGCGCGGCCTGCTCGAGGTGCCAGGCGGCCTTCCCGGCGTGACGATGATCTCGGCGACCGCGAATGCGATCGGCCCCGCGCCCGCGGACGTGCCGCTGCGCTGGCAGAACCACGTCGGCGCGCGCGACCAGCTCACCTACTACTCGAACTACGGCTCGCGGATCGACCTCGCAGCTCCGGGCGGCGCGCGGCGCTACGACATCCCCTTCTGGGACGGCGGCGACGGCGACATCCTCTACGGCGGTTGGGGCTCGCTCGGAGACCTGACGACGCACGGCCTGATCTGCAGCGACCCGGTCGACTCGGGACTCTTCAACGCTGCCTGCTTCAAGCTCGCCGGCCAGGAGTTCGGCTGGCTACAGGGCACCTCGATGTCGACGCCGAACGCGGCCGGAGTGGCGGCGCTCGTGCTCTCGGCGCATCACGAGCTCCGCAACCACCCGGGCGCGCTCGTGGCCCGGCTCGAGAGCACGGCCAACCACAGCGTCGTCAACTACATGGGGCCGAACGACCCCTCGAACTTCGCCCCAGACGTCTTCGGCGATCCGTGCCCGACCGGGTACTGCCACCTCGACCAGTCCGACCCGATCTCCTTCGGGGACGCCTACGGCGCGGGCCTGGTCGACGCCGGCGCCGCCGTCGGCTAGCGCCCGGAAACGTATGCGTGAGCGCTTTGGCAGCGCATTTCTTCCTGCTTGACAGCTGATCTAGAGAGGCATATAAGCCTCTCTCGTTCTCGGTGTATGCCTGAGCGTTCACGCAAAGACCCGTCCGGGAAGGACCCGATCGCCGTCGAGCTCGGCCGCCGCGGCGGTCTCAAGGGCGGCAAGGCTCGGGCCGCCAAGCTGACGGCGGAGGAGCGTGCGGAGAGCGCCCGGAAGGCGGCGCAGGCTCGCTGGGCCAGGCAGCGCGAAGCACGTGCCTCGCAACGCGACCGCTCCAACGAGGGCAACGAGGAGAGAAATCCAAAGGGTTCTACTGGGAGAGGGGAGAGGATGACGAGATCACGCATCAGCGTCCTGACGGGGATCTTCCTCGTTGCGGGAGCGCTGACTCTGTTTCTGGTCCTGCTGACCGCAAGGTCGTCGGGCACCGGGGTCTTCACGCCGAAGTCCGGTGCCGCGGGCGACTCCGCGGAGGCAGCGGCCGGTCTCGGGCCGACGAGCTACGAGGCCTACCTGTCCGCCGAGCGCACGTACCCGGCCACGGCGATCCCGCCGTCGGTCGTCGCGCGCGCCAAGGCGACGTTCGGACGAATCGCCAAGAGGGACGCGCGCCTGATGCGCGTCCACGGCCGGTCCTTCCTCGGCACCAACACGTGGAAGCTGCTCGGGCCGCGGCAGTACGCGAGACAACCCGGCGTGACGGCGTTCTCCGGAGCGACGAACGACACGGCCAGCCGGGTCACCGCGATGGTGATCGACCCGAAGTGCTCGTGGAAGAAGTGCCGGCTCTGGGTCGGCGTGTCCGGCGGCGGCGTCTGGCTCACCACCAACGGACTGGCCTCCACGCCGACGTGGAGGCAGCGGAGCCCCGCGAGCTTCGACCAGAACTCGGTCGGGACGCTGACGCTCGACCCGACCGACAAGCAGCACAACACCCTGTACCTCGGCACCGGCGAGGGCAACCGCTGCTCGTCCGGCTGCGAGGCGGGTGTCGGCATCTACAAGTCGACCGACGGCGGCAAGCACTGGGCGAAGCTCGCCGACTCGTGCGTGAGCAACGCGACGTACAGCTGCGTGAACCCCGGCAAGGACTCGTTCCTCGGCCGCGGCATCAACTCGATCGTCGTCGACCCGACGAACAAGCACCACCTCTTCGTCGGCTCTGCGCAGGCCGTCCGCGGCCTCTCGCACGTGATCGGCAACGGCGGCACGACCCGCCTCGAGCCCGGGGCCAACTCGCCTGGCGTGTACGAGTCGACCGACGGCGGAGCGACGTTCACCGAGGTCTGGAACGGCAACGACCCGAACTCGTTCGGCGTCACCAACGTCAACCTCGACCCGCTCGACTCGAACGTCGTCTACGCGTCGGCGTTCGACCAGGGTCTCTGGCGGCGCGACGCAGGCGCTCCGTCGACGAGCTTCAACCAGGTCTTCGCGCCGCAGTTCCCAGGCGGCGGCACCGACCGGGTGGAGTTCGCGCCGACGGTCAAGAACGGGCACACCCGCATCTACCTGACCGAGGGCACGGCCAACGGCAACGGCATCTCGGCATCGAACGCGGCGACGTTCTGGCGCATCGACGACGCGAACCAGCCGGCCGCAACGCTGCTCGCGTCGGAGGCCGCTGGGTCGACGCCTCCTCCGGACACGACGACGTACCCGACGGTCTACACCGGCTGGCAGTTGCTGACGTCGCATGTCACGGGTAGCCCGTACTTCGCACCGGACGACTTCTGCACCGGCCAGTGCTGGTACGACGAGCTCCTCTACACCCCGAAGGGGCTGCCGGACACCGTCTACCTCGGAGGGTCGATGGAGTACGGCGAGCAGCCGTGCGACACCAAGGGCGTCGGCTGCGGCAATGGCCGCTCCAACGGCCGGGCGGTTATCTACTCGACGACCGCAGGCGACCCGGACGGCGCGAACAACAGCCGCACGTTCACCGACCTCACGTACGACGCGCAGGACACCACGGCACCCTGGTGCGCCTACGCCCCGTACTTCCCGCAGGGCTGCCTGCATGCTCCGAACGGGATCCACCCCGACCAGCACGCGATCGTGATCAACCCGAACAATCCGACCCAGATCTTCGAGGGGTCGGACGGCGGCGTGATCCGCACGAGCGGGACGTTCTCGGATCTCTCGTCGCAGTGCGACAGCTCGTTCCGCAACGGCGGCGGGCCGCTGCCGACGACATCGGGGAGCTACACGGCGTGCAAGCGGCTGCTCTCGCGGGCTCCGACGAAGCTGGTCCACATCGACAAGAAGCTGGGCAGCACGATCCAGTTCATCAACGTGGCCATCGCCCCGTTCAGCAAGTGCGAGGTGCTGGGCGGAACCCAGGACAACGGCACCTGGTCGAACCTGGACGGCTGCGACAACGACACGTTCACCCAGGTGATCTACGGCGACGGCGGCAACGCGGTCTTCGACGCGACGCAGCCGACGTGGATGGCCAACGAGTACACCGGCGGGTTCGGTGACTCGAACTTCGAGAACGGCGATCCCGAGAAGTGGGTGATCGCGACGGCTCCGCTCGTGAACAGCGGCGAGGGCCCCGCGTTCTACTGGCCGCAGGTCGGCGATCCGAACCCGTCGCCGGGTACCCACCCGATCTACGAGGGCGGGAAGCACGTCTGGCGCACCTGGGCGTTCGGTGCCGGCCACGCCGGCGACGTCCCCCAGGACACGAGCCCCGACATCGCCGGTTACGAGGCGAACTGTCCGGAGTTCGTGACCTCGGGTGCCCAGAACGGCTGCGGCGACTACCGTCCGCTCGGCGGCCCGATGTGCACCTCGGCGACGCCGTGCTCGGGCGAGGCGGGCGACCTGACCAGCACGCTCTACGGATCGGACCGCAGCGGCGGCACGATCTCGTGGATGGCCCGCGACGGTGCCGACCACCGCACGATGTGGGTGGCGACATCGGCCGGACGCATCTTCGTGACGCACAACGTCGATGCGCTCGACCCGGCCACGGTCAGCTGGCACCGGATCGACAACTCGGCCTCGGGCGGCTCGCCGACGAGGTTCCCGAGCGGCATCACCGTCGACCCGGCCAACCCGAGCCATGCCTGGATCAGCTACTCCGGGTACAACGCGGCGACGCCGACCACCCCCGGCCACGTGTTCAGCGTGACCGAGGGCGACCCGGCCGTCCCCGGCTCGGGCACGTTCACGAACCTGAACGTGGAGAGCGGCTCGTCGGCCTACCCGACGCCGTTCTCCGACGGTGACCTGCCTGTGAGCGACGTCGTTCGCGACGACGCGAGTCACACGCTCTACGTGGGCACCGATTTCGGCGTCCTGAGGGGCGACAACGACGGAGCGAGCTGGCACGTGACGATGGGCATGCCTCGCTACGAGGTCATGCACCTCGAGATGCAGCCCTCCAGCCGCGTTCCGACGTGTGCGAAGAAGGGGCCGTGCGAGCACCTGCTCTACGCGGCAACGCATTCCCAGGGCATCTGGGTGATGAAGCTGGCCCACTAGCACGCGGCCTGCACCAACGGCAAGACGAGGGCCGCCTCCGGGCGGCTCTCGTCGTTCTAGTACGCGATCGCGCCTGCCGCGGCGTGGCGCTGCTCGTCCGCGCGATACGAGCTGCGAACGAGCGGTCCCGAGAAGACGGAGCCGAAGCCGAGCGCCTCGCCCTGCTCGCGGAACCAGCGGAACTCGTCCGGGTGGACCCAGCGGTCGATCGCCGCGTGCCTGGCGCTCGGCTGCAGGTACTGGCCGATCGTCACGACGTCGACGCCCTGCGCGCGTAGGTCGCGCATCGTCTCCACGACTTCGTCGTTCGTCTCGCCGAGGCCGACGATGATCCCCGACTTGGTCAGCACCGGGTAGTCCGCGAGCTCCTTCGCGCGCACGAGCAGCCACAGCGCCTTGTCGTAGCTCGCCTTCGCGCCTCGCATGCGCGCGTGCAGCCGCCGGACGGTCTCGATGTTGTGGTTGAAGACGTCGGGCCGCTCGGCGAGCACGACCTGCAGCGCCTGCTCCTCGTGACCCAGGAAGTCGGGCGTCAGCACCTCGATCGTCGCCCCCGGAACCTTGTGCTTCAGCGCCCGGATCGTGGCGGCGTAATGGCCGGCGCCCCGGTCGTCGAGGTCGTCGCGGTCGACGGAGGTGACGACGATGTGGCGGAGGCCCATCTTCTCGGCGGTCGCCGCGAGGCGCAGCGGCTCGAGCGGGTCGGGCGGCCCGTCCGGCTTGCCGGAGTGGACGTAGCAGTAGCGGCAGGCGCGCGTGCAGGTGTCGCCGAGAATCTGGAAGGTCGCCGTCCCGCGCCCCCAGCACTCGGCGATGTTCGGGCAGCGCGCCTCCTCGCAGATCGTGTTCAGGCTAGCGCCGTGGATCAGCTTGCGGACATCGAAGTAGCGCGAGTCCGCGCTCGGTGCGCGGACCTTCATCCATTCCGGTCGCCGCGGTCGCTCCGCGACGGGCAACGAGCGCTCCATGGCCCGGAGTCTAGAGACGCGGCTGGTCTAGCGGTCTTTCCAGGGATCCAGATAGACGTCGTCGATCTGGTACGCGGCGCCGGAGCCGACCGGGGTGAAGCGGAACGCAACCGCGTTCGTGCCGAGCAGGCCTGTCACGTTGCAGAGCAGGAGCTCGAGCCGCGGCGACGGCGTCCACGAGCTCCCGGAGCCGACCGTGCCGCCGTCGAGGATCGTCAGCAGGCCGCCGACCAGGCTCGGCACGATCACCTGGACGTGCAGCTTGCCGGCCGGCGAGCCGGCGTTGCGCATCAGGAATCGCAGGTGCCAGTCGCCGAGCGCGAAGCAGACGGTGCCGCTGTACGCCGAGCTGCCGGCGGGGAGCAGGAGTGAGTGGCTGTCGGCGGTGTTGCCGCCGACGAAGAACGGCTCGTTGCCGGAGACGACGCGCGCGCCGCCGCCGAGTGCCCACCCGGCGTCGCCGGCCTCGAACCCGCCGTTCAGCAGGCGCGCATACGAGGCAGAGTCGCCCCAGGCGGAGAATGGTTGCGTCACCGCCGGGTCGCAGAAGGCCGCGGGGCCGGTACCGACCAGCCCCGCCTTTGCCGTCGAGCTGAATGCGAGCGCGGCGATGATCGCCACGCCGAACACGATCCGCATCCCCGTTCGCGCCACAGTTGCCGCCATGCCGCCCTCCATAGCCGAGTGCTCTCACTCTCGCTTCCGTGCGGCCTGCTGCATCACCCGAACGGGTGCTTCGGTCGGGTCCCCATCCCTCGAATGGGTGAACCGAGCGGCTCTCGCAGGGTCGATCTTCTTCTGGCGATGTCGACTGCGGCCAGCAGTCCTCCCAGTTCGCTGGTACTTGATCCCGACGAGCAGCGCGTGATCGAGGAGTCGCGCGCGCGGCGGCTTCAGCGCTTGGCACGACGGGAGCTCTGGTCACTGGTCGCTTTCACGGCGGCCTTCGTGGCCTGTGCCACGGCCCTTGCCCTCTACCTTCCCTCGCAACGAGCGCCCGGGGTGCCGACGGTGCTGATCCTGATCGCCGCCTACGCGACGGCGTTCCGCCTCGATTTCGAGATAGCGAGCGGAACGGCGGTGCCGACGGAGCTGATCCTCGTCCCGATGCTGTTCCTCTTGCCGAGCGGCTCCGTGCCACTGGCCGTCGCCGGCGGGATCCTCCTCGCGAGCTCGGTGGAGTGCCTGCGCGGAGAGCTGCACCTCGAGCGGCTCGTGCTGCGCGTTCTCAACGCGTCGTACGCCATCGGGCCGGCGCTGGTCCTCGGCCTCGCCGGCGAGTCGGGGCCCGATCTTGCCCGCTGGCCGCTCTATCTCGCCGCGCTTGCAGCGCAGTTCGCCCTCGACTTCGTGGTGACGGCCGCCAGGCAGTGGATCACGCTGGGCGTGCCGCCGCGACTCCACCTGCGCGCGATGACCTCGGTGTACGTGATCGACGCGGGGCTCGCGCCGGTCGGTCTCGCGGTCGCGTTCGCCAGCACGAGCTCTCCGGCCGGCGTTCTGCTCGCGATGCCCCTGATCGCGCTGCTCGGCGTCTTTGCGCGAGAGCGGCGGGTGCGGATCGACCACGAGCTCGAGCTTCGCGACGCCTACCGCGGCACGGCATTCCTGCTCGGGGACGTCGTCGAGGCGGACGACTCCTACACCGGCCTGCACAGCCGCGAGGTGGTCGAGCTGACGCTGCGCGTCGGCGACGTCCTCGGCCTCTCCCCGCGGGAGCGGCGCGACGCCGAGATCGCGGCGCTCCTGCACGACGTCGGCAAGGTCCGCGTTCCCAAGTCGATCGTGAACAAGCCCGGCCCGCTGACGCCGGAGGAGCGGGCGGTGATGGAGCGGCACACGATCGAGGGCGAGCGGCTGCTCCTGCGGGTTGGCGGCCTGCTCGGCGAGATCGGGCGGGTCGTCCGCTCCTGCCACGAGCGCTACGACGGCCGGGGCTACCCGGACGGCCTCTCGGGCGACGAGATCCCCCTGTTGGCGCGGATCGTCGCGTGCTGCGATGCGTTCGACGCGATGACGAGCGACCGCTCCTACCGGAAGGCGATGCCCGTCGCGGAGGCGATCGCCGAGCTCCGGCGCGCGAGCGGCACGCAGTTCGACCCGGTCGTCGTCGAGGCTCTGGTCGACTCACTGCCGGGCTACGCGGGCTCGATCGCCGAGCCGCCGAAGATCGAGCTCTCGACGACGTAGAAGAGCGCGATCAGCCCGAAGAGCACGATGCTGGTGACCGGGCTCACGAACGCGACGAGCGTCGCACCGAGGTAGATCCAGGGCCCGGGGATGTAGGAGCGCGTGATGCCTTGCACGACGGCCTGGTCGGCGTCGCGGCGCAGCAGCCGCTTGCCGAGGGCCGCGTAGAACCAGGTCAGGTTGAACATGATCGCGGTCGCGACGGCGGTGAGGCCATAGGCGAGCGCCGCCGCCTCGGCGCCGCTGCCGCGTACGTGCTCGGCCACCAGCCTCGTCGTGAAGGGGAAGAACGCAATGCACATCAGGAGGCCGATGTTCGCCATCAGGAAGCGGCGGTCGGCGCGCTCGACCTGGGTCATGATCGTGTGGTGGTTGATCCACATGATCCCGATCGTCACGAAGCTGGCCGCGTAGGCGACGTAGGACGGCCAGATGTGGAGCAGGCTCGCGCCTAGGTCGGGTGCGTCGCGCCGGATCTGAGCGTCGACGTTCAGGATCAGCAGGGTGGCGGCGATCGCGAAGACGCCGTCCGCGAAGGTCTCGAGCCGTCCGGTCGTCACCAGCGGAGTGTGGCGCCCCGCCCGGCCGTGGCCGAAGCCGAGGGCTAGCGGGCGCCGGCTGTCTGTGCCTGGACCGGTACGGAGCGCGCGTCCACGGGAAGCGGCTCGAGTGCCAGGTCGAAGACGTCCTCGAGCGCTGCGACCGCGTGCGGTCGCACCTCGTCCACGGAGACCGCCCGCCCGAGCTCGCGCGCGAGGGTCGTGAAGGCCGCGTCCTCGAGCCCGCAGGCGGTGATCCAGTCCGTGAACGGCGCCGGGTCGAGGTCGACGTTGAGCGCATACCCGTGCGTCGTGACCCACTTCGAGATATGGATCCCGATGCTTGCGATCTTCCTGGGAGGCACCTCGGTCCAGATCCCGGTCAGCCCCTCGATCCGGGTCGCCTCGACGCCGAGCGGCGCCAGCGTCCGGATCAGCGCCTCCTCCAGGTCGCGGCAGTAGCGCTTCACGTCCTGACCGTGCCGCGTCAGGTCGAAGATCGGGTAGCAGACGAGCTGGCCGGGCCCGTGGTAGGTCGACTTGCCGCCGCGGTCGGTCTCGACGATCTCGACCTCGGCGCCGGCGGGAACGTGCAGCTCGCCCTCCTCCGTGCGCCGCCCGAGCGTGATCACCGGCGCGTGCTCGAGCAGCACGACCGTGTCAGGCAGCTCGCCGCGCGCGACCGCGCCCGCCAAGGAGCGCTGGAGATCCCATGCCTCGAGATAGGGCACAGGCCCGTCAGGCTCCAGGAGGTACGCGGGCCGGCTCACGCGTGCTAGTAGTTCGACTCGTCCCAGGTCTCGAGCTTCTCGCGCAGGTCGTGCAGGAAACGGCCGGCGAGCGCGCCGTCGACGAGACGATGGTCGTACGTGAGCGTGAGGTTCATGATCGGCCGGATCGCGATCACGTCCTCGCCGCGGTCGTCCTGAATCACCCACGCGCGCTTGACGACCGCGTAGGTCCCGAGGATCGCGGCCTGCGGCTGGCTGATCACCGGCGTGCCGTGGAATGTGCCGTAGCCGCCAGGGTTGGTGATCGTGAACGTGCCGCCCTGGACGTCGTCCGGAAGCAGCTTCTTGTCACGCGCCTTCGCCGCGATCTCGGCGATCGACCGCGCCATCCCGAGCAGGTTGAGACCCTCGGCGTGCCTGACGACCGGGACGATCAGCCCCTTGCCGTCGGCGAGCTCGACCGCGAAGCCGAGGTTGACGTAGTTGCGCGTGACGATCTGGTCACCGCGCAGCTCGCCGTTGATCCAGGGGTAGTCGCGCAGGGTCTCGACCGCGGCCCGCGCGACGAACGACAGGTAGGTCGGGTTGACGCCGTAGGCCTCCGTGTACTCGCTCTTCACCTTCTTCCGGATCGAGACCACGTTCGACATGTCGACCTCGATCGCGCTCGTGACGTGGGCGGAGGTGTCGAGCGAGCGGCGCATGTGCTCGGCGATCCCGCGGCGCATCGCGCTCATCGGCTCGAGGGCCTCTCCCTCCTCGGCCGCGGCCTGCGGCTGCGCGGCGACCGGTTCGGGCACCGGTGGCGGTGGCGGCGGCGCAGCGGGCGGCGCAGGTGGAGGTGGCGGCGCAGGCGCCTCGGCGGGAGCCGGCGGAGGGGGCGCCTCGGCAGGAGCCGGAGCCTCGGGTGGAGCGGGCGCAGCCTGGGCGGGCGGTAGGCCCGCCTCGACGAAGGCAACGATGTCCTTCTTCGTCACGCGGCCGCCGCGTCCGGTGCCGTGGACCTGACTGACGTCCACGCCGTGCTCGGAGGCGATCCGGGCAACGACCGGCGAGACGAACGTCTTCTCACCCGCGCCGTCGGTCGCAGGCGCAGGCGTGGGCTCCGGAGCCGCGGGTGGGGGCGGCGCCGGCGCTTCCGCGACCGGCTCCGGCTCCGGCGGCGCCTCGGCCTCCGGCTCCGGCTCGGGCGGCGCCTCGGCCTGCGGAGCCTCGGCCCCGGCCGGCACGATCACCGCGAGCTTCGTCCCGACGTCGACCGTCTCCCCCTCCTGGACGAGGATCTGCTGCACGATCCCCTCGCCGGGGCTCGGAACCTCGGTGTCGACCTTGTCGGTGGAGATCTCCAGCAACGGCTCGTCGGACGCGATCGGCTCGCCTTCCTGTTTGAGCCACTTCGTGATCGTCCCCTCGGAGACGGAGACGCCCATCTGGGGCATCACGACGTCGATCGCCTCCGTGGTGGCCATCAGTAGTCCGCGAGCTCCCTGACCCCTGCGACCACGTCCTCGACCTGCGGGATGAACGCCTTCTCGAGCGCAGGCGAGAACGGCACCGGTGTGTCGGGCGCGGCGATCCGCTTCACCGGCGCGTCGAGATCCTCGAACGCCTCCTCGGCGATCGTGGCCGCGATCTCGCCGCCGAAGCCGCCGGTGTGCGTGTCCTCGTGGAGCACGACGGCCTTCGAGGTCTTGCGAACGCTCTCGAGCACCGCCTTCTTGTCCCAGGGGATCAGCGTTCGCAGGTCGAGGATCTCGACCGACACCCCGTCGCCCTCGAGCTCCTGCGCCGCCTCGTCGGCGGTCCAGACCATCGCGCCCCAGGTGACGAGCGTGATGTCGTCGCCCTCGCGGTGGACGCGTGCCTGGCCGAACGGCGTCGTGTAGCGCTCGTCCGGGACCTCGGCCTTGATGCGGCGGTAGAGGTGCTTGTGCTCGAAGTAGAGAACGGGGTTGGGATCCTGAATCGCCGAGACGAGCAAGCCCTTCGCGTCCTCAGGCGTCGCCGGGCAGACGATCTTCAAGCCGGGGATGTGCGCGAACGAGCTCTCCGGATTCTGCGAGTGGAACGGCCCCCCGGAGAACCCGCCGCCCGAGGGAAGGCGCACCGTGATCGGCACCGGCGTCCCCGCCCGCCAGCGCTGCTTGGCCGCGACGGTGACGAGCTGGTCCCACGCGCAGGAGATGAAGTCCGAGAACTGCATCTCCGCGACCGGTCGCATCCCCATGATCGCGGCGCCGGTGCAACCGCCGACGATCGCGGTCTCCGAGAGCGGCGCATCGATCACGCGCCACGGGCCGAACTCCTCCTGGAAGCCGAGCGTCACCTTGAAGGCGCCGCCGTAGACGCCCACGTCCTCGCCGATCACGAACACGCGCTTGTCGTGCTGCATCTCCTGGCGGAGGCCGTCCGAGATCGCCTGCAGGTAGGTCTTTTCGGCCATGGCTATTTGTGGTGGGGCGTGTCGAGGTCCTCGGGGGTCGCGAAGACGCCGTCCGTCAGCGTGGACGGGTCGGGCAGCGGTGACTCCTCGGCGCGGGTGAGCGCGTCGTTCAGCAGCTTCTTGACGCCGGAGGTGATCTCGTCCTCCTCCTGGTCGCCGAGCTCGGCGTGCTCGCGGAGCCAGCTGCGGAAGCGCTCGATCGGGTCGCTCGCGGCCCAGCGCTCGAACATGTCCTTCGGGACGTAGAAGGCGTCGTCGTGGACGGCGTGGCCCTCCATCCGCAGCGTCAGGCACTCGATCAGCGTCGGGCCGCCGCCCGAGCGCGCCTTCTCGATCGCGCGCCGCGCCTCGCGGTAGACGGCGAGGACGTCCGTGCCGTCGACGACCACGCCGTCGAAGCCGTAGGCCTCGGAGCGGTCGGCGACGTGCTCGGTCGCGTACTCGAGGTAGGTCGGCGTCGAGTACGCCCACTGGTTGTTGTCGCAGATGAAGACGACCGGCAGCTTGCGGACGCCCGCCAGGTTCATCCCCTCGTGCGTGTCGCCGCGCGCGGAGGCGCCCTCGCCGAACCAACCGACGGCGACGCGCTTCTCCTCGCGAATCCGGAACGCCAGCGCGCAGCCGACCGCGACCGGCAGCATCGCCGGCAGGTGGCTGACCATCGCCAGGAGACCCAGGCGCGAGTCGGCCATGTGCACGTTGCCGTCCCTGCCCTTGGTCGGGCCGTCGGCGCGCCCCATGTACTGCGCGAAGATCCGCCACGGCTCGACCCCACGCGTGACGTGGACACCCATGTCGCGGTGGAGCGGCGTGCCGACGTCGACGTCGTCCATCGCGGTCGCGACCCCGACCGCGGCGGCCTCGTTCCCGCGCCCCGTGTAGAACGAGCCTGGGATCTTGCCCTGCTTGTAGAGGATGTGGCCGCGCTCCTCGATTCCGCGCGTGACCAGCATGTTGCGGTAGACGGCGAGGAGGTCCTCGCGGTCGAGACCTGCCTCCTTGACCTCCTGCAGCGAGCCGACAGGCTCAGCTTCGCGCGCGATCGCCATCGCGCCGAACTCTAACGATCGGCCTGGCGGTACAGTCGGTAGCGCAGAGGAACCCTGGTTCCCCCGCGAGCCCCCCTCCTTGATCACGGTTCATTGCTGCCTGTGTGTGCGGAGCCGGCTACTGGTTTTTCTCCTGTGACCCTCTGCCGAGTCGAGCTCCCGCCGGGCGAAGCCCGGCTCCGCCGCCGGCGGTAGCCTCTCAGGCGTAATGAGCAAGGCTGCAGACTGGTTGCGCGAGGAGCGGCGGAAGACGCTCGGCGACTGGGTCGCCTTCTGCCTGCGCTGCGGATACGTGCAGCGGTACTTCGAGGAGTTCGAGGCCGAGCTCCCGGGGGCGTGCCCGCAGTGCGGGGGCGAGCTGCGCGCGCGCTGCCCCGAGTGCGGCGCCCGCTTCTCGTCGGCGTTTGCGGTCGAGTGCGAGGCCTGCGGCGCCGAGCTGCGCCCGCCGGAGCAGTTCGGCGTGAAGATCAGGAAGAGCTAGCCCCGGATCTCGCTGAAGCGGATGACCGTCACGAGGTCCTCGCCGCTGACCTCGCGGTTGTAGAGCTGGCCCAGGAAGGCGGCCATCTCCTCCGGCCGGCGGATCTCCGGGTTGTCATGCTCGATCTCGCGGGGCGAGAGCTCCGCGAGCCGCTTGACCTCGACCTTGTCGATCACCGCGTCGAAGATCTTCATCCGCGGGCTGAAGCGCGTGCCCGCCAGCACCTGGACGATCATGCCCTTCCGGTACTTGCGCGACTTGTCGCCGAGCCGGATGGTCGCGGTCTTCCGGCCGCTGCGCAGCTGGTCGGCCACCATGGGCGAGTAGAAGTTCAGGGCATACATCGCGTGTTCGTCTCCTGCCACCGGGCGCGCGGAATCATAGTGCGCCCACGGCTTCGATGGCCTTCGCGGCCATCTCGCGCTCGCCGCCGTACGCGAGCAGCCTCGGCGTCTCCTCGAGCGGCAGCCACCGCACGTCGGCGACCTCGTGCGCAGTCTCCGGCGGCAGGTCGCCGAGCCGGCCGCGCGAGTAGCGCAGGAGGTAGAAGCTCACGACCTTGAAGATGCGCTCGCCGTCCCAGGTGTAGACGTAGCGCACGTCGCCGAGCTTCCCGACGAGGCGGCTCTCGACGCCGGTCTCCTCGGCGACCTCGCGGAGCGCGGTCTGCTCGGGTTTCTCCCCGGGGCCGATCAGGCCCTTCGGCAACGCCCAGACGCCGGGCTTCTTGCCGCCCGGCCGGATCGCCGCCGCCACCCAGCGACCCCGCAGGCGCCGCACCACCACGCCGCCGGCCGAGAACTCCCTACGCACAATCGTCTTGTAACACAGTGTTACTTGGTCGGAGGTGCCCATTGCACCACCCCAGCCGGAGCCGTTATCATGCGCCTGGCACTCGGGAGGTCAGAGTGCCAGACCCTGTCACAAAGTCAGCCAGAACGCAGAAGGAGGGCTGGATGGATCTACAGCCGCTGGGCGATCGCCTGATCGTCGAGGTACTCGAGGAAGAGGAGACGACGATCAGCGGAATCGTCCTTCCAGACACCGCCAAGGAGAAGCCGCAGCGCGGCCGCGTGCTCGCTGCCGGGCCCGGCTCGCGCAACGACAAGGGCGAGCTGATCCCGATGGAGGTCGCCGAGGGCGACGAGATCATCTTCTCCAAGTACGGCGGCACGGAGATCAAGCTGGGCGCCGACGAGATCCTGGTCCTGCGCGAGTCGGATGTGCTCGCCAAGGTGACCACCTCGGGCGCCAAGAAGTCCAAGAAGAAGGAGATGGCCGGCTCCGCTGCCTAGCGGTCGGCCGAAGGAGGTAACTGGATGGCTCACAAGGAGCTGAAGTTCAACGAGGATGCGCGCCGCTCGCTCGAGCGGGGCGTGAACATCCTCGCCGACGCGGTCAAGGTCACCCTTGGCCCGAAGGGCCGCTACGTCGTGCTCGACAAGAAGTTCGGCGCGCCGACGATCACGAACGACGGCGTCACCATCGCCCGTGAGATCGAGGTCGAGGACGTGTTCGAAAACCAGGGCGCGCAGCTCGTCCGTGAGGTCGCGACCGCGACCAACGACGTCGCCGGCGACGGCACGACGACCGCGACCGTGCTCGCCCAGGCGATCGTCCGCGAGGGCCTGAAGAACGTCGCGGCCGGCGCGAACCCGATGGGCCTCAAGCGCGGCATCGAGGGCGCCGTCGACTCCGTCGTCGAGGCGCTCAAGAAGCAGTCGAAGGAGATCTCGGGCAAGGAGGACATCGCCCGGGTCGCCACGATCTCGGCGCGCGAGCGTGAGATCGGCGACGTGATCGCCGACGCGATCGACAAGGTCGGCAAGGACGGCGTCGTGAACGTCGAGGAGGGCCAGACCTTCGGCCTCGAGCTCGAGTTCACCGAGGGCATGCAGTTCGACAAGGGCTACCTCTCGCCGTACATGATCACGGACGCCGAGCGCATGGAGGCCGTTCTCGACGACCCGTACATCCTGGTCGCAAACCAGAAGATCGGGGCCGTCAAGGACCTGCTGCCGGTGCTCGAGCAGGTGATCCAGTCCGGGAAGCCGCTGCTGATCGTCTCCGAGGACGTCGAGGGCGAGGCGCTCGCGACGATCGTCGTGAACAAGCTGCGCGGCACCTTCACCGCGGTCGCGGTCAAGGCGCCGGGCTTCGGTGACCGCCGGAAGCGCATGCTCGAGGACATCGCGATCCTCAGCGGCGCCGAGGTGATCACCGAGGAGATGGGCCTCAAGCTCGAGAACACGAAGCTCTCGCAGCTCGGCCGTGCCCGCCGTGTCGTGATCGACAAGGACTCGACCACGATCATCGACGGAGCCGGCGCCTCGGACGGGATCAAGGCCCGCATCAAGCAGCTGAAGGCCGAGATCGAGAACACCGACTCCGACTTCGACCGCGAGAAGCTCCAGGAGCGCCTGGCGAAGCTCGCGGGCGGTGTGGCCGTCGTCAAGGTCGGCGCCGCGACCGAGACGGAGATGAAGGAGAAGAAGCACCGCGTCGAGGACGCGCTGCAGGCCACCCGGGCGGCCCTCGAGGAGGGCATCGTGCCGGGCGGCGGCGTCGCGCTCCTGAACGCGATCGGCTCGGTCAAGCTGACCGGCGAGGGCGACGAGCGGACGGGCGCATTCATCGTGACTCGTGCGCTCGAGGAGCCGATCCGCCAGCTGGCCGACAACGCCGGCCTCGAGGGCTCGGTGGTCGTCGACAAGATCCGCTCGCTTCCCGCGGGCCAGGGTCTGAACGTCGAGACCGGCGAGTACGAGGACCTGGTCAAGGCCGGGATCATCGATCCGACCATGGTCACGCGCTCGGCGCTGCAGAACGCCGCGTCGATCGCGAAGAACATCCTCACCACCGAGGCGATCGTCGCCGAGCCGCCGGAGAAGACCCCGATCGGTGCCGGCGCCGGCATGCCGGACATGGGCGGGATGATGTAAGCGGCGTGGGGGAACCCCTGGTTCCCCCACGAGCCCTGCGGGGCGGCCCCGGTCGGTTCAGCGTTTCAGGAGCCGGCCGGGGCCTTCGCACTTCAGGCGAGCGTCGTGTGCCTCCCGCCGGGCAAAGCCCGGCTCCGGCGGCGACTCGTATCTAGCCCACTTGGACGCGTTGCGGGCTTGCAGCCCGAGTGAAGGGCAAGCCGACCCCCGCGCCCAGACCGAGTTGAGCCGCCGTCGGCGCCTGCCGATTAAGACCCGATGCCAAAGGCGCTTGCACTCGTGCCGCTGGTCTTGGTCGCCGTGCTCTGCGGAATCCTCGAGAGCGGCGGCAAGGCCGACAGCCCGCCAAGTCGGTCCTACCCGGCGCGCGGGCCGAGTGTGTGGGCGCGTGCGGCGACGGACGCCTGCACGTCGATGCAGGACCGGATGAGCCGGCAAGGCCCGGAGTTCTTCGGGCCGATCAACAACGACGGGCCGCTTCCGAAAGTCGCGGCCGCTCGCCGCACTTGGCTCGAGATCCACGAGGACGGACTGCGGCAGCTCCGCGAGGCGGTCCCGGCGCGGACCGGCGCACAGGGCCGCGCGGTGAAGGTCTACGAAGAAATGCTCACGGCGATCCGAGGTGTGATTCCGCCGGCAGCGCGCAACGACCGCGACGCCTACAACCGGGCGAACATCCGCATGATCCTCTCGATCGTGGCCACGCGTAAGGACTTCGACAGCCTGGGCGCCGGCCACATCTGCGACTTCGCGATCTAGGAGGACTCCTTTACAGGCGCGGCTGGATGCTCGACAGCGCCTCGTCGATTCACCCGCCGCCGGAGCCGAGCTTTGCTCGGCGGGAGGCTCACGACACTCATTGGAGAGCGAGCGTTCTGCATTCGCCGGCTCCGCCGACGTTCGTACGACTGAGGCCGCCTGCGAGAAGGGGGTTCACGGGGGAACCAGGGGTTCCCCCGTGCTAGAAAAGGGCCGGCTCGGCGCCGGCCCTTTCATTGACCCTGAACGACGAAACGGCCCAAGGGCCGTTTCGTACGAGGGGGATGGGGAGGTGGGTCGCCCTAGGTATCGGCCTGTGCGGTGGGGTCTCAGTCCCCCTTTCGAGTGAACCCGCGTGCCTACACTGAGCGCATGGCCATGGTCGCATCCACGCTCTATCGGCTCGACCGCGGGTACGTCGGCGTGCAGGGGCCCGAGGCTGCGGACTTCCTCGAGCGGATGCTCTCGAACGAGGTCGCCTCGCTCGAGGTCGGCGAAGCGCGGCAGGCGCTGCTGCTGACGCCGAAGGGCCGGATCGTCGCGCCGCTGCGGGTGGTGCGCGAATCGGCCGACCGGTTCCTCGTGATCACCGAGGCCGAGCTGGCCGAGCCGGCCGCCGGCGCGCTGCTCAGGGCCCGCTTCGCGGCGAAGTGCGAGATCGAGGTGAAGCCGTACCGCGGCTACGTCCGTCTCACGCCGGGCGAGGGGATCCGCGTGGAGGATTACGGCATCGAGGCGTGGGAGGGCTGGAGCGAGGACGACGTGGTGGGCGTGGTGCCGGACGAGCTCGAGGCGCTGCGGATCGCGGCCGGCACGCCGGCCTGGGACAAGGAGCTCGACGAAACCGTGCTCCCGGCCGAGGCCGGTCTGGACGCGACGCACATCTCATTTACGAAGGGCTGCTACCCGGGGCAAGAGCCGGTCGCGCGGCTCCACCACCGCGGCCACCCGAACCGGCACCTGCGCCGGCTCGAGGTCGCGGACGCGAAGCCCGGCGACGAGATCCTGCTCGGGGAGAAGGCCGTCGGCCGCGTCACGAGCGCGGTGCCCGGAAAGGCCCTCGGCTACGTCCGCCGCGAGGTGCCGGAGGACGCCGCGCTGCGGATCGGCGGCCAGAGCGCACGGCTACACTGACCCTGAAGCGCCCGTAGCTCAGGGGATAGAGCGCTGCCCTGCGGAGGCAGAGGTCGCATGTTCGAATCATGCCGGGCGCATCGCGGCTCTCTTGGCTGGCCGATCGGCTCCTTGACAGCGATCCCGCCGGAGGCGTTAAATCGCCTCCCCAGGCAACGGCAAGGAGGAACGATGTCGGACATCGCGCACCCCGGAGACATCCCGGCCGCACCGGTGAACGAGGACGCACGGCTCGCGGATCTCGGTTACAGGCCCCAGCTCAACCGGGTGCTCGGGTTCTTCGAGAACTTCGCCGTCGGCTTCACGTACCTGTCGCCGATGGTCGGCATCTATTCGCTGTTCATCCTCGGCGTCGCCCTCGGGGGACCCGCCTACATCTGGCTGACGTTCGTTCCCCTGATCGGGATGCTGTTCGTCGCACTCGTCTTCGGCGAGCTCGCGAGCCACTACCCGGTCGCTGGCGCGCTCTACCAGTACAGCAAGTTCTCGGCCGGGCCGGCCTACGGGTGGTTCGTCGGCTGGTTTTACGGCATCGCGCTCCTCGTCACCGTCGCCGCCGTGGACACGGGCTCGATCCCGTACATCACGACGCTCGCCCACAACTGGTTCGGGACGAACTGGAACCCGGCCAGCCACACAACCATCCTGATCATCACCCTCGTCCTGCTCGGAATCCAGACCAGTCTCAACATCGCCGGGGCCAAGGTGATGGGCCGGGTCGCGCAGTTCGGGGTCGGCGTGGAGATCCTCGGGACGTTGGGCATTGCGCTCATCCTCGCGATCCACGGCTTCCACCACAGCCTCGGCTTCCTGTTCTCGACGCAGGGCGTCACGCACGCCTCGACCAACGTCTACGGCGTCGGCTTCGGCGGCAGCTGGCTGTCTGCGGCACTGATCGCGGTGCTCGCGCCGGTCTACATCTTCTACGGATTCGAGTCGTGCGGCGACATCGCCGAGGAGACGAAAGACGCCGGCACGAAGATCCCGAAGGCGATGCGCTGGGCGCTGATCTGGGGAGGCGTTGGGTCGTTCATCCTCACCGCGGCGCTGCTGCTCGCGATGCCGAAGCACGACCCGATCAAGTCGACCGTCGCCGGCGGCGTCCCCGGGATTCTCGGCCAGCTCTCGAGCGGGATGCAGGACTTCCTGCTCGTGTTGATCATCTTCGCGTTCTTCTCGTGCGGGAGCGCGGTCCAGGGGGCGGGTAGCCGGCTCGCGTTCTCGTTCGGACGCGACGGCGCGCTTCCGGGCTCCGGCTGGATCTCACGGGTGCACGCGAAGTTCCGTACGCCGGTCAACGCGCTGATCACGGGCGCGCTGGTTTCCGTGCTGTTCGTGATGCTCGTCTACTACCAGCCGTCGAAGGACGTCCACGTCTGGTTCGTCACCTACCCGGCGAAGACGACGGCGCTCTACTCGCTCGTCTCATTCGGCGTGAGCGGTATCTATCTCTCGTTCCTTCTCACCGTGCTGGCGGCAATGATCGCGCGGGCGCGCGGGTGGGTTCCCGAAGGCGCTTTCAAGCTCGGCCGCTGGGGCTGGACCGTGTGCATCATCGCCGCGCTCTACCTCGGGCTGATGCTGCTGAACGTCGTCGTGCCGACCGGGCTGACGAGCGGCCGTGGGTTGTTCAACCTCGACTGGATCACCCTGGTCGTCATGGTCGTGATCGCGGTCGTCGGCGCTGTGTACTTCCTGATCGCACGGCCCGACCGCAAGGTCGGGGAGCACGTCCACGACACACTGGAGCCGACCGGGGCCGAGCGCTGACTCAGCCCGGATGGCCGGAACGCCGGCCTGGCGGGAGTCGATTCTGGCTCCGGCTGTCTCGACGGTCGTCGAGTGCCGCGTTCAGCTCGGCGGAGACGACGATCACCCTGCCGACGAGGACGAGTGAGAGCAGCAGCGCGGCGGCGATTCCCAGGGCACCGTAGGTGTTTGCTCGATCCTCGACGAGTCGCGTCGTCACGTAGACGTTGAAGACGTTGACGAACAGGAGGCCCACGCCCACGAGCAGCGCTCCCGGGACGAGCGCCGTCCAGCGAACGTTGCGGCGCGGAAGCTGCAAGGACACGACGAGCCATGCGCCCCCGACGACCACGAGGTACACGGCGAGCGCGGTGAGGCCGCCGAGCTGGTCATGCCGCCGGATCCACCCGGTGAGCTCTGCGGACGCGAGAACGACCACGAGCGCGGCGCCGAGGATGCCGACCCCCTTCGGTGTGGTGCGGAGCCCGCGCCCGGACCCTTCCCAGGCGAGCCCGTGCACGATCGCGATCGCGCGGTAGAGCTTGGCCAGCGCGTAGAGGACGGCGGGGATCATCAGGATGAAGACCAGCCAGCGCGCGTTGCTCGAGGCGGTCGACGCGACCTGGGACGCGATCAACCCGTGGAGGCCCGCATCCTTCGCGACCTTGGCGGGGCTCTGGTCGACGGTGCCGGCGTAGAGGCCGAGGCCGGAAACGCACAACAGGGCGGTCGGGAGCAGGAGGACGAACAGCCGGTAGGCGAGCGCGCCGGCGAGCAGGCCGCCGCCGACCGCGGAGTCCCGCTCGACGAGCGTGAAGCCGAGATCGACGGATGCGTGGTCGGCACGCGCCGCCTCGACGTTCGCCCGGAAGATGCGTGCGCGCTGAGTCCAGCGCGCGATCCGGCCGGCGACCGTCGGCTCGATCTCGATCTCCATCGGTCCCTTCGGGGGCGGATCGGGCGTGTCCGGGTCGCTCATGCGGCTCAGCTCGAGAGGCTGATCTCCGCGGGCAGCCGGGCCGGCGAGCCCTGGTCGGCGAGCTCGCTGCGGACACGGGCGTCGAAGTACACGTATGCCGTCGTGAGGGCGACGAACGGCATCGTCACCGCGTAGATGGCCCCCGCCACGATGTTCACGAGCCAGAGCGGCGCGGTCGTCCCGAGGATGAGCAGCGCGCCGACCAGAGGCCCGAGCACGAGCACGAAGGCCCCGCCGGCGACGATCAGCGACGTGACCTTGAGCCACCGTCCGCGAACCAGCCGGCCGCTCCGGCGCAACGCGCCGTAGCCGGAGACGCTCTCGAGCTCGAGCGCGGGAACGATCAGCGCCCAGCGACCGGCGAGCCAGATCGCGATCGGCAGGAGGAAGATCGACGTCGCCAAGAGCGACACGACGAGGACCGCGATGAGCAGTCCGATGAACAACTGCGTCACGCTGTCGAGGGTCAGACGGTAGGCCCCGAGCGGCCCGACGTCGCGCTCCTCGTCGATCTCGGTGAGGGCCCTCGCCGTCGCCGCGATCACGAGCCCGAGCGCGAGCAAGGTCAGCGCAGTTCCGATCGCAAGGACGATGAAGGAGAGGAAGCTGCCGCTGCCCCCGCCCGCCTGGACACCGAGGACACTCGTCGCGTGCAGGACGAACGCCTGGAGCAGCGTCACGAGGAACGAGATCGGCACGAAGAGCACGCCGAGCCCGACGAACAGCCCGAACCGCGCCGTGTACATCCGCGCGGACGCCGACAGAATCTGGCCCCACGAGCGCCGGCGGGCGAGGCGGAGCGGCGCGGCCGGGCGCCAGGTCGTCCGCGAGAGGAGGTAGAGGACGAGGAGGACGAGCCCTCCGAGCACGAGGCTGAACTCGACCGGGTTCGCCACGAGCTGGACCAGCGACCTCGAGCCGTGCGCCACGGCGCCGCAGAAGAAGCCAGTGGCGCCCGGGCCGAAGAGCCCGCTTCCGGGAACGGTGTAGCTGCGGGCGCGCCAGTCCTGCGCCCAGCTGATCGGATGGGTCCACTGCGTCTTCAGGTTCGGCCCCTCGGGCCCGTTGAAGAACGCCGGCTGCAGCTCGCCCCATCGGCCCGCGAAGGTGATCCACGGGAAGTCCGCACGAGCCGCGTTCGGGTCGCTCGGGATCGTCTGCACCGCCGGTCGGACGTCGACGGTCGGCCCGCGCGTGTCGTCGCAGCCGACGCCTTCCTTCGCCGAGCTGCCCAGATAGAGGGCCTCGCCGAAGAAGTTGGCGTGCGAGCCGTCGGCCGGGTGCACGACGGGATGGGTGCCGCCGGCGAGCTGCAGCTTCGCGTCGCCCCACTTCGCCCGCTCCGCGCCTTCGTGCTGGCTGTAGCCGATCTCGACAGGCTTCTGCCCGAGCGCCTCCTCGGGCGTGGACGCGTCGAAGACGAGCTGGACCATCTCCCAGTCGCCCTCGTGCAGGTTGTTCCAGTCGTTGAAGACGTAGAAGAACCAGTACTGCAGCGCGAGCTTCCCCGGGTGGTCGGGGTCGCTCACGACGTGCGCGTAGGCCGTCGGCGTGTGTCCCTCCGTGATGCGACGCTCCCAGTGCAGGTAGTCGCAGCCGGGATGAAGCGCGTCGCCGGGGAAGTCGAGGTGGTACTGGAAGAGGCCCTCAGTAAGATCGTTCGCGGCCGGGCCGATCTTCACGAGATCGCCGCTCCCCCAAGGCCCTCGGAGCGCCACGGTCGGCTGGCCGAACAGCGCGTCGACGTCGATCGGCACGTACGGCTTGCCCGGGCCGCAGTCGCCGTTGTGCTCGACGAGCCGCACGACCGGGGCGTAGCGCTCGGCGAGCGACCTCTCCGCGTCCACCCCGGCGGCCGCGGCAGGGACGAGGGCGAGCGCAGCCGCGGCGAGCCCGATGAGGACCGCAGCCCTCATGCCGCTAACGCGCACCGTGGGCGATGGCTACGGCCTCGAGCCGCGAGTGCGCGCCGACCGCGCGCAGGATGTGGCGCACGTGGTTGCGCACGGTCTCTTTGCTCAGGTGCAGCTCGGAGGCGATCTGTTGCGTCGTCCGTCCACGCTCCAGCAGGTCGAGCACCTCCGCCTGGCGGGGCGTCAACGGAAGGTCGGGGTGCGGGTGAGGCGCCTCGACGAGGTCCTTGACCTGCCCGAACACGCCGATGACGTGCTCGCCGCGGCGCAGCGGCACCGAGGTGATCTCGACTCCCACGCGATCGCCGTCGGAGTCGATGAGCACGAAGCCGCCGTCGGTGGCCGTTGCGCCCCCGACGACCTTCCGCGCGAACTGCTCCCGCGCCCGCCGCGTGTCCTCGGGCGCGACGACGGAGGTGAACTGGAGGCCCTCGACGTCGCCGACGAGCCGCCGTGCGGCCGGGTTGATCCAGCGGATGATCCCGCCGGGGTCGATGACGTAGCTCGGCACGTTGATGTGCTCGAGCAACTCGTCGAGGTGCGTGGATTGGAGCGTCGTGACCCGCACCGGCGGCGTCAGAGGTTCGGGTAGCCGGGGACTCCGACGCCGGGCTGGACCGGTTGGACGGTCAGGAAGATCGGACCGGTCTTCGAGCAGGCACGGAAGCTGAAGGGAACACCGGCGGCCGAGCGCTCGTCCGGCGGGATCACCTTCAGGCCGAACGCGGTCACCGGCTTGCACTGCGAGCGGGGGAAGTTGCTCACGTCGGAGATCTGCAGGACGGTGTGTGCCGTCTCGTGCGGGAGCAGCGTGACCGTGTGCTTCGCGACCGCGTGGTTCCGGCTCGCGGCCGAGCCGAGCTGGTGGCCGCGCCAGGCCGAGACGCCGGGGAAGCCGAACAGGTGGCAGGTGTGGCTCGAGACGTTGGTCAGCTCGAGCGGATAGAAGGTCGAGCCCGCGGTGGCGCCGCCCTCGCCCACGCCGATCCAGACCGCGAGCGCCGAGGTCGCACAGCGGGCCGTCGTCGAGCCCGGCGTGCTCGGCACCGTTGCCGTGGTCGTCCCCGACGCGGTCGAGCCCGCCGGGGCGACGGATGCCGCGGGCTTGTGGCCACTCCCGCAGCCCACCAGCGAGACGGCCACCAGAGCCAGCGGGATGACAAGAGCTCTGGCCATCGTCGGCATCGTGCCCTATTCTTCACGTGT
Source organism: Gaiellaceae bacterium (assembly GCA_035624425.1). Taxonomy (GTDB): domain Bacteria; phylum Actinomycetota; class Thermoleophilia; order Gaiellales; family Gaiellaceae; genus AC-32. The sequence goes on along the minus strand of DASPRN010000078.1, from coordinate 11,277 downwards.
CCCGCGATGAAAGGAGGTTCGACGATGACCGAGTCCTTCCGCCGCCGAGCCTCCGTGTGCGCTCGCTAGCAGCGCTGCGTTCCTGAGGCTCGACCCGCGCCCGCCAGGGCGCTTTTTCGTTCCCGAAGGCGTCGCTTGCGATGCCGCTTAAGAGGCCGTGCCGGCTTGACCGGCGCGGCCGGCCAACACACCAACTGGGAGGCAGCACGAATTGACCTCAATCGGAGAAGAGCCTCTAACAAAGGAGACTGCGTTGGACCTGCAAGACCTCGGCTGGGACGCGTTCTTCGCGGATGCGTTCCGGCCTTACGAAGACGACAACCTGATCCCGGCGCGCGTCGCGGCGCGCCACCACGGGCCGTGCGAGCTGCTGACCGAGCTCGGACGGCTTGGCGGCGTGCCCGCGGGGCGCCTCGGCGACGACGAGCTGCCTGCGGTCGGCGACTGGGTCGCGGCGCGACCGCTCGACGGTGAGCGCAAGGCGGTGATCGAGGCCGTCCTGCCGCGCCGCTCGGCGTTCATGCGCAAGGAGGCGATGAGCCGGACCGTGGCGCAGGTCGTCGCCGCGAACGTCGACACGGTGTTCCTCGTGACCGCCTTCGGCGGCGACCTCAACCCGCGCCGGCTGGAGCGGTACCTGACCTCGGCGTGGGACAGCGGCTCGAGCCCGGTCATCGTCGCGAACAAGCTCGACCTCGCTGTCGACCCGTTCGCCGAGCTCGCCGCGGTCGAGGCGGTCGCCCTCGGCGTGCCGGTGCTGGCGGTGAGCGCGTCGACCGGGGATGGCCTGGACGAGCTCGAGGCGCACCTCGCCCCTGGACGGACGATCGCGCTGCTCGGCTCGTCGGGCGTCGGCAAGTCGACGCTCGTCAACCGGCTCGCGGGCCGCGAGTTGCTCGTCACCGCCGAGATCAGCGTGAACGGGCGCGGGCGTCACACGACCACGCACCGTGAGCTCGTCCCGCTTCCGACCGGCGCGCTGCTGATCGACACGCCCGGGATGCGGGAGCTCCAGCTCTGGGCGGACGAGACCGTGCTCGACAGCACGTTCGCGGAGATCGTGGAGCTCGCTGCCGAGTGCCGCTTCTCGGACTGCTCGCACGAGCACGAGCCCGCCTGCGCCATCAAGCGGGCGCTCGCGGACGGGTCGCTTCCCAGGGAGCGATTCGCGAGCTATCGCAAGCTGCAGCGCGAGATCCGGGCGCTCGAGATCCGCAAGGACGCACGCCTCCGCTCCGAGGCGCGCAAGGAGTACCGGCGGCGAGCAAGGAGGATGCGCAACAGTTCGCACTGAATGACGATCGCGCTCCAGGTGCTGATCAGCGGGCTCGCCGCCGGCGGGGTCTACGGGCTCTTCGCCGCGGGGCACTCGCTCATCTACCGCCTGACGGGAATCGTGAACTTCGCGTTCGGCGACCTGGTCGGGCTCGGCATCTTCGCGACGCTGCTCGTGCTGGCGGGCACGAGCCCGGTCACCCAGGCCGGCGCACACGAGCCGCGCTTCCTGCTCGCCCTCGCCGTTGGGCTCGCCTGCTGCGTCGGTGCGAGCGCCGCGACCTACTTCGGGCTGGTGCAGCCCTACCTCGGGCGCGGTTCGACGATCGGCTGGGTCGCCGGGACGGTGGCGGTCGCCTTCGCAATCCGGGCGACGATCGGCGCGATCTTCCAGCGCTCGAGCTACGTCTTCCCCGACCCGCTGCCCTTCCACCGGGTTGGCCGGGCGGGTTTCGTCGGGATCGGCGGCGCGCAGGTCCAGGCGCGGGCGTTCTTCGTGATCGCGCTCGCGCTGGCGCTCGCGCTCGGGTCGGCGTGGCTGCTGGAGCGGACGCACTTCGGCCGGGCCCTGCGCGCGGTCGCGGACGACGGCGAAGGCGCGCGGATCGTCGGCGTCCCGGTCGACCTCTTCGTCGGGCTCGCGTTCGGGCTCGTCGGCGCGATCGCGATGCTGGCGGCGATTGCGGCAGCGCCGGGAGGGGCTGCCAGCGCGAACACCGGCACGCTGCTCGGGCTCAAGGGCCTGGTGGCAGCGCTCGCCGTCCGCTTCGGGCCGCCGCTGTACGCGTTCGCCGCGGGCCTGGTGCTCGGCGTCATCGAGGCGGCGATTGCGAATGTGCACCTCGGCGGCTGGCAGCTCGGGCCGGCCTACCGCGAGGTGCTGCCGGTGCTCTTCGTGCTGCTGCTCATCTCGATCTGGCCCTCGCGCGAGGCGCTCGAGGAACGGGAGTGACGGCGGCGGCGCTCGCGCGCACAACCGGCGCGGAGCTGCGCCGTGCGGCCGGAGAGGCCCGCGGCGCGTGGAGCCCGGCCGCCTGGGTCGCCGTGGCGGCGCTCGCGCTCGGGTTGCTCGTCCCGTTCCTCGGGCTCCCCGGGCTGCGGATGGACGCGCTGGCGAGCACGGTCTACCTGGCGGTAGCCGCGACCGGGCTCGGACTGACGGTGGGCGCGGCCGGCCTGCCGTCCCTCGGCGCCGGCGCCTTCGTCGCGATCGGGGCCTTCACCTCGGCGCTGCTGATGGCGCGCGCCGGCTGGCCGCTCGAGCCGGCTGCCCTCTGCGGCGCGCTGGCCGCTCTCGCCGCGGGCCTCGTCTCCGGCGGCGTGGTCCGGCTCCGGCCCGCCTTCGTCGCGGTCAGCACCTGGTTGCTCGCCTGGCTCGTCTGGCTCTTCCTGTTCGCGTTCCCCTCGGTCTCCGGCGGCTCGCAGGGCCTGATCGTCCCGGAGCGGACCCTGCTCGGGCTGTCGGCGACCCCGACGGTCCACTACGAGGCGGCGCTCGTCCTGCTGGCCCTGTCGCTGCTCGCGATAGCGGCGGTGAGACACGGTGCGTTCGGGCTCGAGCTCTCCGGCCTTCGGCAGCACCCGCCGCTCGCAACCTCGCTCGGTGTCCCGCTCGCGCGGCGGCGCCTCGGAGCCTTCGCGGCCTCGGCGGCCATCGCCGGGCTCGCCGGAGGGCTCTCGGTGCAGCTCGCCGCGGTCGCCGACCCGGCCGCCTACGACCCGTTCCTGTCGTTCAAGCTGCTGGTGGCCGTGCTCCTCGGCGGCGCGGCCGCGACGCTCGGGCCGGCGGTCGGCATCGCCGCCCTCGGGCTGATCGGCCTCGTCTCCGACCCGCTCGCGCGCCTGCTGCAGCTTCCGCTCGAGCGTTTCGACACCGCGGTCGCCGCCGTGCTCCTGGTCTTCGTGCTTGCTCTGGGCGGCGACGGGATCATCCCGTGGCTCTCCCCCTGGCTCCCCCGCTTCCGGCGCCGAAAGCCTCAAGTAACACTGTGTTACAAGGCCGGTGAGCCTGCCGGGACGAAATCGGTGCTGAAGGTGGAAGGGCTGACGAAGGCCTTCGGCGGCGTGGTGGCGCTGGACGGGCTTTCGCTCGAGCTTGCCCCCGGCGAGACGGCGGCGCTCGTCGGGCCGAACGGCTCGGGCAAGACGACCGCGCTCCGTCTGATCTCGGGCGCGATGCAGCCCGACGGCGGCCGCGTCCTGTTCGGCGGGCGCGACCTGACCGAGGCACCGACGCGGGAACGCGTCCGGCTCGGGATCGCGCGCACCCTCCAGACGACCTCCGCCTTCGCCGAGCTGACCGCCCTGGAGAACGTGCTCGTCGGCCGCAGCGTCCGGCGCCATTACGCCGGCGGGATCCGGACCGCGCTCGCGACCCCGCGGGCGCGCGCCGAGGAACCGGCTGCCCGCGCCGCCGCGCTGCACGCGCTCGCCGTGGTCGGGCTCGACCGGCAGGCGGACGTGCCCATCCCCGAGCTGACGAGCTCGCAGCGGCGCCTGGTCGGCCTCGCTGCCGCGCTCGCAACCGAGCCGCACGTCCTCCTCGTCGACGAGCCGGCCGCGGGGGTCGGTGCCGATGAGCTCGAGCCGCTTGCGCGGGTGCTCGCCGAGATCGGCCGGCAGGGCGTCGCCGTGCTGCTCGTCGAGCACAACCTCCGACTCGTGAGACTGGCCGCCGAGCGGATGATCGTGCTCGCTGCGGGCGAGGTCGTCGCAGAGGGCTCGGTGGCCGAGACCGGCGAGAGCGAGCTCGTTCGCCAGGCGTACCTCGGCGCGCACCGCCTGTAACCTGCCGCGCGTGCGCCGGTCAGTCGCCTTGCTCGCCGGCTTCGCGCTGATCGCTGTGCTGGCCGGCGGCTGTGGCAAGAAGTCGGCCGCACCGGGAGGGAAGGTCGTCGTCGCCGTCGACGTGCCGGTGACCGGCAGCCCCTACATCGCCGAGACGATCAAGCACGGCGTCCAGCTCGCGGCCTCGAGCACGAGCAGCGGCACGGGGGGCGTCCTCGTCGGGGGGAAGAACTACGGCCTCGAGGTCAAGGTCTACGACAACCACGCCTCCGCGCGCCAGGCGGTCGAGGACACGCGCAGCGCGCTCGACGCGGGCGCGGTCGCGATCGTCACGGACGGCACCGGCGTCCAGGCGACCTCGCAGCTCGCGGAGCAGAAAGGCGTCCCGATCTGCATCACCTACGACGGCGCAAGCGGGCTCGTCGACCCGGCCGGGCGGCCGAACGTCTTCCGGATCGCGCCGACCAACCACGGCATCGCCTTCCGCTACGCGGAGTACCTGATCCCCAAGGGGCTGAAGATCGGGCTGCTCCACGACGACAGCGCCTACGGGCAGGAGGGCGCCTCCGACCTCGACCGCGCCTTCTCGGAGAACCCGCACTCGGTCGCGCTCCGGATGACGCTCCCCGCCGGCACAGCCGATCTCTCCGCCCAGATTCTGCGCGCCCGCCGGTCGGGCGCGACGGCGCTGCTGGTCTGGGGGCAGCCGTCGACGATCGCCGCCGTGCTGACGGCCGCGCGGAGCATCGGCTGGAACGTCCCGGTCTACGCCCCGCCGACCGGCTCGGACCCGTACATCCGCCAGCGGCTCGCCGACCACCCGTCCTGGGTCGACGGCCTCACCTTCGCCTCGAGCCGCCTGACCGCCGAGGTCGGCACGACGCCGTTCGAGAACTTCCAGTCTCAGTACGAGTCGGCCTATGGCGTCGACAAGGTCGGCGTCAAGACCGCGGGCGGCAAGCCGGTCGTCCAGCCGCCGGAGTTCGCGATGTACTCCTACGACTGCGTGAACCTGATCGTGGCGGCCCTCACGCGGGCCGGCTCGACCGACCCGCGCAAGGTCCAGGCGGCGCTGAACCAGGTGACGGTGGTGGGCGCCAACGGCGACGAGCGTGGCTTCAACCAGCACAACCACGAGGGGGTCGTGGACGACGACGTCTACTTCGCGCGCTTCCACGACATGACGTACGCCCCGGTGAAGGACGATCCGCTGTCCAGTACCCTCCCCGCCATTCCGCAGACTCGCTGAGGAGGTGCATTGCGGGGCCACGGGGTTCTCGGCAGCGCCGTCGCGCTGAGCGTCTTCGCACTCGCCGTGACGGCCGGCGGCGCGGCGCAGCCTGTGGGCCAGCAAGTCGTCCTGCCCGGCCCCGTCCCCTACCCGACCGACAACCCGCCCCTGCTCGGGCGGACGCCGCTGCCGACGGTCTATCTCGGGCCGCTGCTGCACATCTCGAGCACGGATCGCGTGGTCGTCGGCGTCGACCCTGACGGGCGCCCCGTGAGGGTGGTGGCGCACCAGCGCCTGCTCGTCCGCGGCAAGGGCGACTACCAGCTCGCGATCAGCGTGCCCGTCGAGGACGTGCGGGCCGCCGCGGGCTCGGACTCGGAGCCGGGGTTGCGGACCGACCAGGTGCTCTGGGCGGGCTTTTCGCCGGGCCGAAAGGTGCTCGCAGCGAAGGTGACGCTGCGGCCGCGGGCGGCCGGGAAGTACCTGCCGGTCCACCTGCGCCTGCGGCGGGAAGGTGACCGGGTGACCCTGACCGTGATCAACACGACCCCGACCGGTGAGTCGCTCTACGCGGGCACGACGCACCGGGCGGAGCTCGCGGGCCTCCTCGACGCGACGCGCCGCGCCTCGCTCGCCGGCCAGCGGCTGACCGGTGCCTACGCGACCTTCTTCGGGCCCGTGCGGATTCCGAAGCGAAAGGCCTTGATCGAAGCGCCGCTCCGGGTCGAGGGCGAGCTGCGGCTCCCGGGCCAGGCGCCGGTCTCGTTCTCGCGCACGCTCGGTGACGGGCAGCCGCTCGGCTTCCGGGTCGAAGCGCACGGAAATGGCACGCCGCACGTGCAGCTCCTCGCCCGGCCGGTGCCGGTCGTCCGGCTGCTCCGCCCGCCGGGCGCCGCGACGTGGGTGGACGCGGTCCGGCGCCGGCCGCTTCCGGCCGCGTTCCTGCTTCGCCGCCTGCTGGAGACGCGCATGCGGCTCGTCCGCGCCGACCAGTACCAGTCGTTCCTCTCCGACCCCGACGCCGACGGCCGCAGCCGCTCGGTCTACGAGTACGAGACCGTGGCGGCGAGCCCGCCGCCACGGGTCGCGCCCGCGTCGAGCGACGGCGGTGGCGGGAGCTCCGCGCTGCTCGTGGTCGCGATTGCCCTCGGGTCGGTCGCGCTGGCCGGCGGCGGGCTCGTCCTCTGGGCGCACAGCTGATGCCGCTCTACCTGACCGAGGACGAGGTCGCGGGCCTGCTCACGCCTGCGGACGCGCTGGAGGCGGTCGAGGGCAGCTTCCGGCGGCTGGCCGCGGGCGAGGTCGAGAACGTGCCGCGCCGGCGGACGCGCTGGGAGGGCGGCTTCCTGGCCGTGATGTGGGCGGTCGACCAGGAGCTCGGGCTCGCCGGGCTCAAGTCGTACGCGGCCGGTCAGGAAGGCGTGTCGTTCGTCGTGCTGCTCTTCGACCTCGAGACGACGAAGCCTGTCGCCGTGATCGAGGCCGACAAGCTCGGCCAGCTCCGCACCGGCGCCGCGAGCGGCGTCGCGGCCCGCCACCTCGCGCGCGACGGTGCCTCGTCGCTGGGCGTGATCGGTTGCGGCTGGCAGGCGCGCAGCCAGGTCGCGTGCATCCGCGCTGCGCTGCCCGGCATCGAGCGGGTCGTCGCCTACTGCCGCACCGAGGAGCGGCTGCGCGAGTTCTGCGGAGAGACGGGGGCGGAGGCCGGCGAGAGCCACAGCGACCCGGCGGCGCAGGACGTGGTCGTCACCGTAACGACCTCGCGCGACCCGGTGCTGCGCGGCGAGTGGCTGCGGCCCGGCGCGCTCGTCTGCGCGGTGGGCGCGAACGACCCGCGGCGGCGCGAGCTGGACAACGTCGTGCTCGAGCGCGCGGCCTTCGTGTGCTGTGACTCGGTCGAGAACGCGAAGCGGGAGTCGGGCGACCTGATCGAGCCGGTCGATGCCGGCGTCCTCGACTGGCTGGAGGTACACGAGCTCCAGGAGGTCGTGGCCGGCGAGCTGCCGGGGCGGCAGGCCGACGAGGACATCGTCGTGTTCAAGTCGAACGGGCTCGCCGCCTGGGACGTCGCGATCGGCTCGGTCGCGCTCGAGCGGGCGCGTGCGGAGGGCGTGGGCCGGGAGGTCTAGTCCTGCAGAGTTCGTGCTTCGGTGATCGCCGTCTCGCCGAGTGCGTGGACGATCTCCGGGCGGTCGAGCAGGCGCGCTCGCTGCTGCGGCGTCGTCCGGTTCTGGACATACGGGTCCTCGAGGATCTCGGTGAGCGGCCGGCCGCGCTCGTGCTCGCGGATCACGTAGGCCGCGAGGCGGTCCTCCACGCTCGGCCGCGCGAACAGGAAGGCGAACGGCCTCCACCAGAAGTTCGAGAGCTTGAACACGGGGCGGATCCTAGGCGATCGGGCCCGGCTTCCAGGTCGGCGTCGCAAGACGGCGCCTTATCATCGGAGCGTGAGGAAGAAATCCGCCGCCCGGTTTGCGGAACGCGAGGTGCACGGCGTCGACGACCGGGGCGAGGCCGAGCGGGTCGTGATCTGGATCGAGCGGCTGCCCGGGGCGCTGTGGGCGGTGGGCCGCGCGGTCAACCCGCAGTACCGCCGCAGCGACGAGGCGCGCCGCGACGACTACGTCTTCGAGGGCTACGAGCTGGCCGACGCGCTCGAAGCGGCCAACTCGCACCTCGAGGACGACGTGCGCGTCTCCGAGCAGGACGGCACCGACGCCAAGGTGAGGCCCTTCGTGCGCGAGGAGCTGCTCCGGCCGCTGGAGCGGTGGTTCTTCGGGCGCTGAGCATCCGCGAGGAGCTCGTTCGCGCGTTGCGGGCGATGGCGGCGGCCGGGCTGGTGCAAGGCACCGAGGGAAACGCGAGCGCCCGCGCGGGCGAGCTGGTCGCGATCTCGCCCACCGGGCTGGCGTACGAATCCCTCCGTCCCGAGGACGTGGCGCTGGTCGGGCCGGACGGAACGTTCGTCGAGGGCTCCGCGCCGAGCGTCGAGCTGCCGATGCACCTGGCCGTGCTAGCCGCACGGCCCGACGTCGGCGCAGTCGTGCACACCCATTCGCGGCACGCGACGGCCCGGCCCACGGTGCCGGTCGCGGAGGGGCGCTCGGGAACGGTCGAGCTGGGCTCGGCGGTCGTGGCCGCGCTCGGCGGAGGCGACGCCGTCGTGATCCGCGCCCACGGTCCGGTCAGCGTCGGCCGCGACCTGGCGGCCGCGCTCGCGCGCGCGATCGAGCTCGAAGAGGAGGCGTGGAGCTACCCGGAGAGGTCCGGGAGCAGGCCCTCGCGGTAGCGCGTCCGCACACCCTCGCCGAGGTGCGCGTAGGCCTCGGGCGGCTCCGTGGTCTCCTGCTCGACCCCGGCGCCGTGGCGAAGCGCCGTCTCGTCCACGGGGTAGCCGCCCCAGTCGGGCCCGACGGAGCGGTCGCGGGCGCCGACGGCGATGACGACGCAGCCCGGGCCGGCGCCGACGATCGTGTGCTTCGCCCCGGCCGGCGTGTGCACGAAATCCCAGGCCCTGAGCGGCCGCTCCTCGCCCTCGGCGATCAGGAGCGCCTCGCCGGCGACGACGAGGAAGTCCTCCTGGTCGTTCTCGTAGTGGTACATGGACATCGGCTGTCCCGGGCCGAGGACCTGGACGTTGATCCCGAGCTGCGAGAAGTCCTGCTTGCCCTCGAGCTCGCAGTAGAAGCCGCGGCCGGGCCGCTCCCACCAGGCGGCCTCGCGCGCGTTCACGACGAACCAGCCGCTCCCCGTGGCGGCGAGCCCGTGCTCGGTCCGCTCGAGTGGGGCCTCAGGAATCATCGGGCCACTTCAGGTCGGCGTTCGGGATCGGGTCGCCGTGCGGGTCGTGCGTCGGGTACCCGAGCGCGCTGTCGATCTTCGCCTCCAGCTCCTCCGAGAGCACGTGCTCGAGCCGGTCGGCCTCGTCGTGGACGTCGTCGACGGCCAGCCCGAGCGTGCGTGCGAGGTAGAGCTCGAGCAGCCGGTGGTGGCGGATCACCTCGACCGCGACCTTCTCGCCGGCCGGCGTGAGCCGGACGCCGCGGTAGGGCAGGTGCTCGACGAGCCCGAGGGCCGCGAGCTTCTTGACCATCTCGCTGGCGGAGGCGGGCGAGACCTTCTGCTCGCGCGCGAGCGCGGTCACGGAGACGCGCTCGCCGTCGGACTGGAGGTGGTAGAGCCTCTTCAGGTAGTCCTGGATCGCATCCGAGAGGGCGGCCTTCGGCACCGGTCCAGTCTACGGCCCCCGCGCCGCGCGGCCGTGTTAGCCTCCCGCGCCTGTTGCTGATCCGCCTCGGACACAGCCCCGATCCCGACGACGCGTTCATGTTCTGGGGCCTTGCCTCGGGCGAGGTCGACCCGCGCCGGTTCGAGTTCGAGCACGTCCTGCGCGACATCCAGACGTTGAACGAATGGGCACTCGAGGGGAAGCTCGAGGTGACCGCGATCTCGCTCGCGGCCTACCCGCTCGTCCAGGAGCGCTATGTCCTGCTGCCGCACGGCGCCTCGATGGGCTCGGGCTACGGGCCGGTCGTGGTCGCGCGCGAGGAGTTGAGCCAGGGAGACCTCCGCGACGTCGAGATCGCGGTGCCCGGCGAGCTGACGACGGCGTTCCTCGTCCTGCGGATGTGCATCGGCGGCTTCCGCTATCGCGAGGTGCCGTTCGACCAGATCATCGACGAGGTCACCTCGGGCCGCGCCGAAGCGGGGCTGCTGATCCACGAGGGGCAGCTCACGTACCAGGACGAGGGCCTGAAGAAAGTCGTCGACCTCGGCGAGTGGTGGCTGCTCGAGACCGGGTTGCCACTGCCGTTGGGCGCGAACGTGGCGCGACGCGACGTCGGGGCCGACACGCTGTTCGAGCTCTCGGACGTGCTGCGGGAGTCGATCCAGGCCGGGCTCGACAACCGCGAAGAGGCGATGGAGCACGCGCTCCAGTACGGGCGCGGCCTCGACACCGAGCTGGCCGACCGCTTCGTCGGGATGTACGTCAACGAGCTGACCTGCGACTACGGCGACGAGGGCCGCCAGGCGGTGCGCGAGCTGCTCGGCCGCGCCGAGGCACTCGGAACCTACGAGCAGCCGGTTCGGGTCGAGTTCGTCGGGTAGCGTCCGCGGCATGAGCCGCGCGGTGATCCTGTCCGCTGTACGCACGCCGGTCGGGCGCTACGGCGGCGCGCTCGCGGAGGAGCGGCCGGACGATCTCGCGGCGCTCGTGATCGCCGAGGCGGTCGCGCGCGCGGGCGTTCCCAGAGAGGAGATCGAGGACGTCTGGTTCGGCGCGGCCAACCAGGCCGGCGAGGACAACCGCAACGTGGCGCGGATGGCGGCCTTGCTGGCGGGCCTGCCGGAATCGGTGGCGGGGGTCACGGTCAACCGGCTCTGCGCCTCGGGGCTGTCGGCGATTGTCGGTGCGTGCCACGCGGTGGCGGCGGGGGACGGCGACCTCTTCATCGCCGGCGGGGTCGAGTCGATGTCGCGGGCGCCGCTCGTGATGCCGAAGTCCGAGACGCCGTTCGGGCGCGGGAACCGGACGCTCTGGGACACGACCCTCGGCTGGCGCTTCCCGAACCCGCGCATGGAGGCGATGTTCCCGCTCGAGTCGATGGGCGAGACCGGCGAGAACGTGGCCGAGCGCTACGCGGTGTCGCGCGAGGAACAGGATGCGTTCGCGCTGCGTTCGCACCGGCGCTGGGCGGAGGCGTACGAGGCGGGGCGGTTCGACGACGAGCTGGTGGCCGTCGGCGAGGTGGAGCGCGACGAGCACCCTCGGCCGGACACGAGCTCGGAGAAGCTGGCGGCGCTGCCGCCCGTGTTCCGCGAGGGAGGCACGGTCACGGCCGGGAACTCGAGCGGGATCAACGACGGGGCCGCGGCGCTGGTTGTGGCGTCCGAGGAGAAGGCGCGATCGCTGGGGGTGGAGCCACTCGGCGCGTTCGCCGGCTCAGCGGTCGCGGGGGTCGACCCGCGCGTGATGGGCATCG
>DASPRN010000067.1:0-15808 GCA_035624425.1 Gaiellaceae bacterium | reverse complement strand
CAGCTGCCCCGAACGGGGGAATCGCCCATCGCGGCGCAAGTTTTCGCGCCGGAGCCACTCCAGCCCGGAAACGCCCCGTGAGCGACCTTCCAAACCTTTACCTGCCGCTGGCCCGGGCCTTGCCGTGCCCCGCCTACGGTGGGCGCGACCTTCCAGGAGGACTCAGATGGCCAAGACCCACGTGTTCCTGATCTCCATGCTCCTCGGCCTGGCGACGGCCGCCGGGGCGGTTGCACTCGTCCGCTCCGTCCAGCTCGGGCAGGCCGCTTCGGCGCAGGCGTCGTCGAAGGCCGCCGCGACCTCGGCCTGGGTCGCGAAGCGCAACCGGGCGCTCGACCAGGCGGAGATCGCCTTGCGCAAGGCCCTGCGCAAGGCGCCCCCGAAGCTGCCGAAGCTCCCCCACTTCAAGGCCGTCTCCGCCCCTCCCCCGGCTCCGTCGGTCGGCTACGCGTCCGCGCCGGCGGCCGCGCCCGCGGTCCGCTACGTCAGACCGGCGCCGATCGTGGTGGTCAAGCATCGCCATCACGGCGACGACAGCGGGGATCACGAAGGAGGCGGCGATGACTAACCACACCGCCCGCCTGTATGCCTTCGCGGTCGCGCTCGTCGTCCTCTTCCTGACCTGGGCGATCGTCGCCGCCAAGCCCTGGGCACGCACGAAGGCGGCCGCCGACCCGCGGGTGAAGGCGCTGATCGTCCGCCAGCAGCGGCTCCGCCGCGAGACGGTGGTCGTCCGCCGGCTCGTCGCGCTCCGCTGGCAGCGCTATCGCGTGCGGCTCCATGTGCGCCGGGTCGCGATCGCGGCAGCCGTGAAGAAGCACCAGCAGGCGCTCGCAGCGGCGCAGCTTGCCGCTTCGACCTACTCGGCGCCGTCCTATTCCGGCGGAGGCTCGTACGGCGCCCCGGCGGTGCGGACGGTCGTCCTGCCTCCGGTCACGATCACGAGGACCTCGTGATGGAGCGCCGCGCCTTCCACGCGATGGGCACGGACATGGAGCTCTTCCTCGCCGCCGACCCCGGCCCCGGGAGCGACGCCGCGCTGACGGCTGCCGAGAACGAGTTCGAGCGGCTGGAGGACCTGCTCTCCCGCTTCCGGCCGGAGTCCGAGCTCTCGGCGCTGAACCGCGAGGGCCGGCTCGCCGTCGGCGACGACCTGCTGACCGTCGTCGAGCTCGCGCTCGACGCGCGCGAGCGGACCGGCGGCCGCTTCGACCCGACCGTGCACGACGCGCTCGTGGCCGCCGGCTACGACCGCACCTTCGACGACGTGGCGCCGGAGGGCCCGGCCGCCACGGGACACCAGGGCGGCTGCGGCGGCCGCGTCACCGTCGACCGGGCCGCAGGCACGATCGAGCTCGAGCCCGGCGCACGTCTCGACCTGGGCGGGATCGGCAAGGGGTATGCAGCCGACCGCGCCGCGGCGATCCTCGCCCCGGCCGGCCCCGCCCTCGTCGACGCCGGCGGCGACATCGCCGTCCGCGGCCGCCCTGACTCGCTCGGCTGGCGCGTCGGCGTCGAGACCGCGGACGGCACGCTGACCATCGCGCTCGGCGACGGCGCGGTTGCCACCTCCGGCCGCGACCGACGCCACTGGAAGCGAGGCGGTGAGGAGCTGCACCACCTGATCGACCCGGCGACCGGCCGTCCCGCGGCGACCGACCTGCTCCGCGTGACGGTCGTCGCCGCCACGGCCGTCGAGGCCGAGGTCCTCGCCAAGGCGCTCTTCCTCGCCGGCGAGGACGCTGCAGCCGCGGAGGCCGAGGCGCTCGGCGTCGCCTGCGTGCTCGTCACGGGCGACGGCCGCACGATCCTCTCGGGAGGCCTCACGTGAGAGACCCGACCTTCTGGATCCTGGCGCGCGCGTCGGGGTTGACCGCCTACGCGCTCCTGACGCTCTCGGTACTGGCCGGGCTGGTCGTCAAGTCGAAGCCGTTCGGCCCGGCGGTGAAACAGGCCGCCGCCACAGACCTGCACCGGTTCCTCGCACTTCTCGGCCTGGGGGCGATCGCCCTGCACGGGACGGCGCTCGTGCTCGACTCGACCGTCAAGATCTCGCCCGCCGCGCTGGTCGTGCCCGGCCTTTCGCCCTACCGCCCGCTCTGGACGGCGCTCGGCGTCCTGGCCGCGGAGCTGATGGTGCTCGTGTACGTCTCGTTCGCCCTGCGCCGGAGAATCGGCGGCCGCAACTGGCGCCGGCTGCACTGGGCGACCTACGCGATCTTCGCGCTGGCCACCGCGCACGGCCTGCTCAGCGGGACCGACTCGCGCCAGGCCTGGGCCGGTTGGCTCTACGTGGGCGCGCTCGGCGCCGTGGTCACCGCGACCGCTTGGCGCGCGCTGTCCGCGCCGGCGGCCCGGACGGCCCGCCTTCCTCAGCCTTCACCCCGACCCGCAACCCAAACCGCAAACACTGGAGGCTCCTGATGAGCACCTACCGCATCACCATCGACCGTTCCGTCTGCAGCGGCTTCGGCTCCTGCGCCGACCTCGCGCCGCAGGCGTTCGCCGTCGGCGCCGACGGGATCGCCACCGCCCTCGTCGTCGAGACCGACGACCCCGCGGTCCTCGACGCCGCCGCGTCCTGCCCGATGGCGGCGATCACCGTCGAAGAGGTCGGCAAGCAGGAGGCAGCGTGACCCGGCCGCGCCGTGTGCTGATCGTTGGCGCGGGGCTCGCCGGAGCACGCTGCGCGGAGACCCTTCGCGCCGGCGGCTTCGACGGCGAGGTCGTGATCGCGGGCGCCGAGCCCGTGCCTCCATACGAGCGCCCGGCGCTCTCGAAGGAGCACCTCGCCGGCGATCGCGACGCCGAAGCGCTGGAGCTGCGGCCGCGCAGCTTCTGGGATGACGCCGGCATCGAGCTCCTGCTCGGCTCCCGCGTCGTCGGATTCGACCTCGGGGCCCGCACGGGCACCACCGAGCGCGGCGCGCAGCTGCGCTGGGACGCGCTTGTCCTCGCCACCGGCTCGGCGCCGCGGCGGCTTCCGGGCTGGGACGGGCCCGGCGTGCACGTTCTGCGAACGCTCGCCGACGCGGCCGAGCTTGGCCGCGAGCTCCGGCCCGGGAGCCGCCTGGCGGTCGTCGGCGCCGGCTTCGTCGGGACGGAGGTGGCCTCGACCGCGCACTCACTCGGAGCCGAGGTGACCCTCGTCGACCTGGCGGCTGTCCCGCTCGAGCGCATCCTCGGCGCCGAGGTGGGCGCGGCGCTCGCCTCCCGTTACCGCGACGAGGGCGTTCACCTTCGCCTCGGCGCCGGCGTCGAGCGCCTCGAGCGCGGTGCCGACGGCCGCCCGTCCCGCCTCGTCCTCGCCGACGGTTCCGAGGTGCCGGCCGACGCCGTCCTCGTGGCCGTAGGCGTCAGCCCCGAGGTCGACGGGCTCCCCGGAGCGCGCGACGGGAGCATCGCGACGGATGCCTGCGGCCGCACGGAGGTTCCCGGCGTCTACGCCGCCGGCGACGTGGCGGGCACCTGGCACCCGCTCCTCGGCCGCAGGCTGCGGGTCGAGCACTGGACGAGCGCCGCCGGGCAGGGAGCCGCCGTCGCGCACGCGCTGCTCGGCGAGGAGAAGCCGTTCGCCGCGCTCCCGTACTTCTGGTCGGATCAGTTCGGGCTCCGGCTCCAGTACGTCGGGCACGCCGAGTCGTGGAGCACCGTCGAGCTCGCAGGCGAGCCGGGGTCGTTCGTCGCCCGCTACCTCGACGCGCGCGGCGAGCCCGAGGCGGCGCTGTCCGTCAACCGCCCGGGCGAGGTCGGACGGCTGCGCACGGAGCTGGCGGCTGCGGCCGAGCACCGGGCACGTAGGCTGGCCGCATGAAACGGCTCCTGCTCGGGATCGGCTTGGTCGCGCTCGTGGCGGCCGCCGTGATCGCGGCGAACATCGCGCTGCTCGGCTACGCGACCTCGAGCTCCGACCCTGTCGGCAACGTCAGCCCACGCATCTCGCTGCCGCACCTGCGCTCCGCCGTGCAACGGCCCCCAACGCCGGCCTCGCCGGCCGACCGCGAAGACGACTAGTCCTGGAACCAGAAGAAGCCGACCGTTCCCGGGCCGGCGTGCGCGCCGACGACCGGGCCGAGCACCGTTACCAGCTCGATCTCGGCTGCGGGCCGCGTGCGCCGCGCCAGCTCGACCAGCGCCTCCGCCCGCTCCGGTGCGTCCGCGTGGGCGATCCCGACGTGGAGCAACGGCGAGTCTTGCGTGTCGGCCTCGAAGGCCGACGCGAACTCGAGGAACGCCTTCCGGTTCCCGCGCACGCGCTTGACCGGGATCACCTCGCCGTCCTTGATCGTCAGGATCGGCTTGATGTGCAGGAGCTCTCCCGCCCAGCCGCGCGCCCGGCCGACCCGCCCGCCGCGCACCAGGTACTCGAAGGTCTCGACGCTGAACAGCAGGCCGGCTTCGGCGCGATAGCGATCGACCAGCGCGTCGATCTCCTCGTCGGTCGTGCCGCGCTCGAGCCGCCGCTGGATCGCGAGCCCGAGCATCGCGATCGCCGCCGAGGCGCTGCCGGAATCGATCGCGCGCACCCGCTCCGGCTGGTCGAGCGTCGCGGCCGCGGCGCAGGCGCTCTCGATCGTCCCCGAGAGCTTGCCGGCGATGTGCACCGAGAGGATCCGCTCGTAGCCGTCGAGCTGCTCGTAGGCCGCAAGGAAGTCGCCCGGCGTCGGCTGCGAGGTCGCCGGCGTCTCGGAGGCGGCGCGCAGCCGATCGTAGAACGCGGCCGGCGCGAGCTCGACGTAGTCGCGGTACGACTCGTCGCCGAAGCGGACGTAGAGCGGGACGACGCGCCAGTTCGGAAAGCGCTCCGGCCCCTCGGGGAAGTCGGCGGTCGAGTCGACGACGATCGCGGTGTTGGCCGCGGTGAGGTTCAGTGCCCTGTCCAGTGACGCCGCCGAGTTTCTGGGTCGCGAGCACCAAGCCAGAGGTCGCACTTGGCCGCGGCAAGGCTGAGTTGCCTTGCCAAGGTAAAGGGTGGGCTCTGGCGCCGCGTGATCGCGGGCCAGAGGCCGGCATGCGTTGCTGGACGGGGCACTAGGCGGCTTCGCGGTGGGCCGCGTTGCGGATCGCCGCCACGATCGCGTCGAGCCCGGCGTCCTTGCGCAGGCAGTCGACGGCGCCGGCCTCGACCAGCGCGTCGCGCTCGCGCATGTTGGCGGAGGCCGTCAGGCAGACGACCGCGGCTTCCGGGTACGCCTCGCGCACCGCGCGCGTGGCCTGGACGCCGTCCAGCCCGGGAAGCCGGTAGTCCATCACCACGACGTCGGGTCTCAGCTCGGCGACGACGGCCGCGGCGGCATGCCCGTCGGCGACGGTTGCGGCGACCTCCATCTCCGGCCGCAGGCCGAGCAGTAGCTCGAGCGCCTCGCGGAAGACGTCGTTGTCCTCGACGAGGACGACCCGGATCGGCTCGGACACGATCCGACTCTACTCGGCGGACAGGAGCAACGGGTAGTGCGGCTGGCCGCCTTCCTGCACGTCGATCTCGAGCTCCGGGTGGCGCTCGGCCAGCTCTTCCACGAGCCCGTTCAGCGGTGGCGCTTCGAGCCCGGTGAGCAGCGTGAGCAGGTCCCTCGGTTCGGCCAGAAGGCCGTCTGCGACCGCCCGTGCGACCTCCGGGAAGCTCGGGCCGGCCGCGACCGCCTGCTCGCCCAGCAGGCCGAGAAACTCGCCCTCCTTCGCCGCCACCCCGTCGACCGAGGCGTCGCGCGAGGCGATGGTGACCTCACCCGTCGCCAGCCCCTCGAGCGCCGCGCTCATCTCGGCCGCGTTCTCCTCGGCCGAGCGCTCCGGGTTGAAGGCGACGAGTGCGGCGAGCCCCGCCTGCAGCGAGCGCGTCGGGACGAGCGCGACCGGCCGGCCCGCAAGTCGCGCCGCCTGCTCGGCGGCGAGGACGACGTTGGGGTTGTCCGGCAGGAGCACGACCTCCTCGGCGCCCGTCGCCTCGACCGCCTCGAGCAGATCGGCCGTGGACGGGTTCATCGACTGGCCGCCCTCGATGACCCGTGCTGCGCCGAGCCGTTCGAACAGGCGCCGGTTCCCTTCGCCGGCCGCGACCGCGACGGCGGCGCAGCGAACGTGAGGGTCGACGGCTTCGAGCAGCCGCTCCTCCCGCTCCTCGGTCTGGCGGTGCATGTCGGCGATCTCGACGCCCTCGATCGTTCCCGCAGCGGTGCCGAGCGCGAGCGCCGCCCCCGGGTCGTCGGTGTGCACGTGCACCTTCAGCGCCGAGCGGTCGCCCACGACCATCAGCGAGTCGCCGAGCCGCTCCAGCTCGGGCTCCAGCAAGGCTGCGTCCAGGTCGTCGCCCTCGATCACGAAGGTCGTGCAGTAGCGGTACCGCGACGGCTCCTGGTGGAGCGCCTCCTCCGGCAGCTCGACCCGCGGCGCGGGTTGCGGCAGCTCCACGCCCGCCACCGTGGCAGCGATCCCGCGCACGAGCTCGAGCAGGCCAGCGGCGCCCGCGTCGACCACGCCTGCCTCGCGCAGGACGTCGAGCTGGTCAGGCGTGCGCGCGACCGCGTCCTCGCCGCGGCGGACGAGCGCCTCGAGCAAATCGGAAGCGCTCTCCCCGGTGCGCTCCGCCGCCTCCTCGGCCAGCTCGCGAATGGCGGTCAGCATCGTCCCCTCGACCGGCTTGCGCACCGCCGCGTAGGCGGCGTCCGCGGCACCGCGGAAGGCGCGCGCGATCGCCGGGGAATCGATCGCGCCCGCGCCGGCCAGCGTCTCGGCCGCGCCGCGCACGATCTGCGAGAGGATGACGCCCGAGTTGCCGCGCGCCGACATCAGCGCCGCCCGCGTCACCTCGTGCGCGAGCGTTTCCCGGTCGGCCGCGCTCGACGAGTCGAGTGCGTCCACGACGCCCCGCATCGTCAGCGTCAGGTTCGTGCCCGTGTCGCCGTCGGGAACCGGGTAGACGTTCAGGTCGTCGATCCGCTGCCGGTTGGCCTGGAGCGAGGCGAGCGCGGCGCGGGCCAGGGAGCGCACGGTCTCGAGCTCGCTCACGCGACGTCGCTCATGCTGTGCGCTTCACGTCCTGGATGTGGACGTCGACCGAGGCGACCTCCAGGCCGGTGAGCCGCTCGACCTCGTACGCGACCCGCGAGCGCACGGTGGCGGCGACCTCCGCGAGGTTGAGGCCGTACGCGACCACGACGTAGAGCTCGAGCGCGACGGCGCCGCCGGCGTTCCGGACGACCACCCCGCGCAGCGGCCGCCCTTTCGGCAGGAGGCGCGTCACCCGCTCGCGCGGCGCGCCGGGCGCGCGCAGCGACATGCCGACGACGCCGTAGCACTCGGCAGCCACGCGGCCGACGATCTGCCCGATCGCCTCGGGCGCGACGGTGATCGTGCCGAGCGTCGACCGGATCGTGAGAGAGGTTTCCGCCACGCGCGTTAGACGAGCCGCAGGCGGCCGAGAGTTGCTAGACGGCCTTCTCGACCTTGCCGCTCTTCAGGCAGCGCGTGCAGACGTAGGCGCGCGTCCGCTTGCCGTTCAGGAGAACCCGGACCCGCTGCAGGTTCGGGTTGAACCGCCGCTTCGTCGCCACCATCGAATGGCTCCGGTTGTGGCCGAAGCCCGGCTTCTTGCCGCAGATTGCGCAGACCTTGGACATCGGCCGCGGAGTGTAGCCAGAGCTAGCCCGCCGCGCCGCCGGCCGCCGCGCGCCGAGGCGCCGCTTGCGGCGCCGGCCTGGAGGTCGTGCCGGCTTTGCCGGTACGACCGTCCTATTGCGCGGCGGCGCCGGCCGCTGCCCGCAATTGAGCGAAGACGTCGGCCATCTCGAGGGCAGTGCGCACGGCCTCGGCGCCCTTGCCGAGCCGCTCGCGCGCCTGCTGCTCGTTGTCGACCGTGAGCACGCCGAACGCGACCGGCACGCCGGTCTCGAGCCCGGCGAGCTGCAGCCCGCTGGCCGCCTCGCTCGCCACGTAGTCGAAGTGCGGCGTCTCGCCGCGGACGACGGCGCCGAGCGCGACGATGCACGAGTAGCGGCGGGTCTTGGCGAGCGCCATCGCCGCCAGCGGCAGCTCGAAGGCGCCGGGCACGGGCACGACGGTCACGGCCTCGCGGCCCACGCCCGCCCGCTCGAGCTCGTCGAGGGCACCCGTGAGCAGCTCGCCGGTCAGCTCGCCGTTGAAGCGGCCGACGACGATCCCGACCGAGCGGCGCGCGCCGATCGGCTCGCCCTCGATCACTCCGTAGCCGTCGGGGATGCTCAGCTCGCCGGCCGCGTGCTCGGGCCCGCGCAGCCGCGGGAGCTCGTCCTCCTCGGCCGGCGCGTCCTCGAACGGCTCGTCCTCGACCGGCTCCGCCTCGGCTTCGGGCTCGGGCTCGGACTCGAGCTCGGGCTCGGTGACGGCCCCGAGCGCCTCGTCGTCCTCCCAGCGGTCCTCGACGCCTTCGCTCATTCTTGCTCGGCGTCGAAGCGCAGGTCCTGGTGGTGCAGGCGATGGCCGAGCTTGTCGCGCTTTGCCGCCAGGTAGCGCCGGTTCTCGGCGTTCGGCGGCGTCTCGATCGGAACCTGCTCGGTCACGGTCAGACCATAACCTTCGAGCCCGCTGATCTTCTTCGGGTTGTTCGTGAGGATCCGGATCGTCGAGAGCCCGAGGTCGGCCAGGATCTGGTTGCCGATCCCCCACTCGCGCGCGTCGGCCGGGAAGCCGAGCTCGAGGTTCGCCTCGACGGTGTCGAGCCCGCCTTCCTGCAGCTCGTAGGCCTTGAGCTTGTTGAGCAAGCCGATCCCGCGGCCCTCCTGCGCCATGTAGAGCAGCACGCCTCGGTCCTCGCGCGCGATCTGCTGCAACGCCTGCTCGAGCTGCTCGCCACAGTCGCAGCGGAGCGAGTGGAAGACGTCGCCGGTCAGGCACTCCGAGTGGACGCGGACGAGCACGTCGGCAACGCCGTCGACATCGCCCTTCACGAGCGCGAGGTGGTGCTTGCCGGTCAGCTTCTCGCGGAACGCGATCGCCGTGAACTCGCCGTAGCCGGTCGGGAGCCGCACCGCGGTCGTGCGCTCGACGAGCTTCTCGGTCCGGCGCCGGTACTCGATCAGGTCGGCGACCGTGATCATCTTCAGCCCGTGGCGCTCGCAGTACGGGATCAGGTCGGGCACGCGCGCCATCGTCCCGTCGTCGTTCATCACCTCGCAGACGACGCCCGCCGGGTTGAGGCCGGCGAGGCGGGCGAGATCGACTGCGGCTTCGGTCTGGCCGGTGCGCCGCAGCACGCCGCCGGCACGCGAGCGCAGCGGGAAGACGTGGCCGGGCTGAACGAGATCCTGCGGCCCCTTGCTCGGGTCGATCGCGACCTGGATCGTGCGCGAGCGGTCGTGCGCGGAGATGCCGGTGCTGATTCCTTCGCGGGCCTCGATCGAGATGGTGAACGCGGTCCCGAAGGGAGTCTCGTTGTGGTCGGTCATGGGGCGGAGATCGAGCTCCTCGCAGCGTTCCTCGGTCAGGCAGAGGCAGATCAGGCCGCGGCCGTGCGTCGCCATGAAGGTGATCGCCTCCGGCGTCGCGAACTGCGCCGCGATCGTGAGGTCGCCCTCGTTCTCGCGGTCGGCGGCGTCGACGACGACCACGAGCTTGCCCCTGCGGACGTCAGCGATCGCCTCCTCGATCGTGGCGAAGGCAGTGGCACGGGAAGTGGTATCCATCGAGCGGATCGTACTCGTCAGCGTTGCGACAGCCGTTCGACGTACTTCGCGAGGACGTCGACCTCGAGGTTGACGGGCGCACCAGGGCGCAGCGAGCCGAGCGTGGTCGCGGCGAGGGTGTGCGGGACGAGGGCGATCTCGACGCCCTGATCGTCGAGGGCGGCGATCGTCAACGAGACGCCGTCGACGGCAAGCGAGCCCTTCTCGGCGCAGTAGCGCATGAGCCCTTGCGGGACGTCGAGCGCGAGCTGGGCGCCGTCTCCCTCCGGCTCGAGCGAGCGGACTCGGCCGACGCCGTCCACGTGGCCCTGGACGTAGTGGCCGCCGAGCGGCTCGCCGGCCCGGAGCGCGGGCTCGAGGTTGACCTCGGCGCCCTCGGCGAGCTCGCCGAGGGTCGTGCGAGCGAGCGTCTCCGGGACCGCGTCGAAGGCAAGCTCCCCTTCCTCGGCCGCGACGGTGGTCAGGCAGCAGCCCGCGACGGCGACCGAGTCGCCGACGCTCGTCCCCTCGGCCGTCTCCGGGGCCGCAACCCGCAGCTCGAGCCCGCCGCCGTTCCGGCGCGCCGCGACAACTCGCCCGCGCTCCCGCACGATCCCCGTGAACACGCCGCGAAGGCTACCCCCGAGCGCTTCGAGCGAGCCTCGGACTCGGCACAGATTCGGCACAGACCCGGCACAGACACGCGCGTCTTTCCCGGTTACGATCGCCTCGGGGAGGAGGCCGGGCGAACCGTATTACGGGACCAGGGCATTTGCGTACTACGGGGCCAGGGGGATCGGAGACTGGTCAGGGCTCGCGAAGGTAGGCGGTTAGGAGCACGTCCTCGCCCACCGGCTCGGCGGCCAGGTGCAGCAGCTCGACCGGCTCGGGTAGCGCGGCGACCGGCCCGCGGCCCTCGCCGGACAGGCGCGGTGCCACGAAGACGAGCAGCTTGTCGACGAGCCCCGCGGCGAGGAACGACGAGGCCAGCGCCGGCCCGCCCTCGAGCAGGAGCGACCGCACCCCGTCGCCGGCCAGGGCAGCCAGCTCCTCCTCGAGCGGCCCGCTGCGGAGCTCGAGCTCCGAGCCGTCCGGCAGCGGCCCCTGCCCGAACGCCAACCGCCGCGGCTGCCTCGTCGCGCCCACACCGCGCGCGGTCAGCGCCGGGTCGTCTGCGCGCACGGTGCCCATCCCGACCGCGACCGCGTCCGACCCGGCGCGCAGCTCGTGTACGCGCCGTCGGCTCTCCTCGCCGCTGACCCAGCGCGAGCCCGGCACGGTCACCCGCCCGTCCAGCGTCATCGCGACCTTGTACGTGACGAACGGCCGGCGCCGCGCGATCCAGACCCGCCAGGCCTCGTTCTGCACGCGCGCCTCCCACGAGTCGGCGACCTCGACCTCGACACCCGCTTCCCGGAGCCGCTCGAGCCCGCGCCCGTCGACCTTCGGGTTCGGGTCGACCACGCCGGCCACGACCCGCGTCACGCCGGCCGCGCCGACAGCGTCCGCGCAGGGCGGCGTTGCGCCCTGATGCGAGCACGGCTCCAGGGTCACGAACAACGTCGCGCCGCGCGCTCGCTCGCCGGCCGCCGAGAGCGCCGCAATCTCCGCATGTGGCGACCCGTGCCCCGCGTACCACCCCTCGCCGACGACCTCGCCCTCGGAGACGACCACCGCTCCGACCAGCGGATGCGTGTGCTCGACCTTCCCGCGCCCGCGCTCCGCCAGCTCGAGCGCCCGCTCGAGGCTCACAGGCCGTGCCTTCCGTGTCGACCGGTCATTTCAGACGGCCGGGCGGGAAACCGGCACCGGCCTGAAAACGGCGCCGCAAGCATCGCCTCATGCGAGCGCCTGCACCAGCCGCCGGTAGGCGCGCGGCAGGTCCTCCCGGCCGAAGATCGCGGTCGCCGCCACGAACAGCGTCGCGCCCGCGTCACGCAGGTCCGCGATGTTCTCCGGGCCGACACCGCCGTCCACCTGGACGCGGATCGTCTCCGGCAGCAGCTCCCGCAGCCGCCGCACGCGCTCAACCGACTCGGGAATGAACGCCTGCCCCGAGTAGCCCGGGTGGACGCTCATGCAGAGCACGAGATCGACGCCGGCCTCGACCGCGGCCGCGGCCGCCTCGTCGACGCTGCTCTCGGGGTTGAAGGCGAGCCCGATCTGCAGCTCGTGCTCCCGCGCGAGGGCAACCGCCACCGGCAAGTCGGAGACGACCTCGAAGTGGACGGTGACGCTGTCGGCGCCGGCCTCGCGGAACTGCTCGAAGTGCGGCTCGGGAGCCTCCACCATCAGGTGGCAGTCGAGCACCCCGCCGGCGTCGTGCACCTGCGCTGCGATCGAGCCGAGCACGACCGGGCCCATCGTGATCGGCGGGATGAAGCGACCGTCGCCGACGTCGAAGTGGAAGACGCGCGCCTCGGCGCGCAGCAGCACCTCGACCTGCTCGCCGAGCCGCGAGAAGTCGGCCGCATAGAGCGACGGCTCGACCTCGACCGTTCGGATCCAGTCATCCCAGCTCACGGCGCGGATCGTCGCAGACGTGCGATGAAGAAGCCCGAGGTGCCATGTCGGTGCGGCAGCGTGAGCAGGAATTCCGGCCGGCGCGGGTGCGCGAAACGCGGCCACTCCCCGCCGAGCGGCTCGGGCTCGAGGCCGGACGCGTCGACCACGGCCTCGTTCTCCTCGGCGGCGATCGTGCAGACCGAGTAGAGGATCGAGCCACCGGGGCGCACGCGCTCGGCGGCGACCCGCAGGAGCGCGCGCTGGAGGTCGGGCAGCGGCTGGGCCCGCCAGCGCAGGTCCGGCCGCGAGGCGAGGACGCCGAGCCCCGAGCAGGGCGCGTCGACGAGCACGTGGTCGAAGTCACGCAGCTCCGCGGGAAGCTCGAGCGCGTCGGCGCCGATCACCCGCACGTTGGCCGCGCCGAGCCGGGCACAGTTCTCCTCGAGCTCCCGCGCGCGGCCGGGGTGCTTCTCCACCGCCGCCACCTCGCCGGCGAGCTGGGTCGCCTTGCCGCCGGGAGCCGCGCAGAGGTCGAGCACGCGCTCGCCGTCGCGGCTGCCGACGCAGAGGCCGGCGAGCTGCGAGCCGCGGCTCTGCGGCCAGATCCGCCCCTCGCGCAGCGCCTCTTCGTCAACGCGCTCGACGTGGAGGGCGCCGGGGATCTCCGGGTCGGAAGCGCCCTCGACCGCTCCGGGGCGCCGGGGGTTGAGCCGGACGACCGTCTCAGGCGGCTCGTTCTGCGCCGCCATCAGCGCCAGCGCCTCCTCGCGGCCGAGCTCGCGCCACCAGAGCTCCGCGACCCAGTCCGGATACGAGTGCCGCAGCGCCGCCTGGGCCGCCGTCGACGAGGGCAGCCCGTCGACGAGATCGCGGAGACCGAGGGCCAGCCGCCGCAGGACCGCGTTCGCGAACGACACCGCGCGCTCGAGGCCGGCCGCGCGGACAAGCTCGACCGACTCGTTGACGGCCGCGTGCACCGCAACCTCCGTGAAAGCGAGCTGGTACGCGCCGAGCCGGAGCGCCGCGCGCACCGGCGGGTCGAGCTTCGCCACCGGCCGCCGCCCGAGCGCCTCGATCCCGTGGTCGAGCGTCCGGACGCGCTGGATCGTCCCGTACGCCAAACGCTGAGCAAGGGCGCGGTCGCGCGGGTCGAGCCCGGCCGCCGCAGCCGGGAAGGCGCGGTCGGCGTAGGCGTCGTCCCCGAAGACGCGTAGCACGGTGTCGAATGCGGCGCGCCGCGCGGGCGCGATCACGGCGCCCGGCAGACGAAGATCGCCCACTCCAGCAGGTCGCGCCTCCAGCGCAGGTAGAGGTCACGCGACCGCCGCCCGCGCGCGCGCAACTCCTCGGCCTGAGGATCATCAGGGTTCGCCGCCAGCCACTCGTCCAGCGTGAGCCAGTGCAGGGATTCATAGCGGTCCCAGTCGTCCTGCGACGAGGCGATCAGCGAGACGACTTCGACGCCGGCAGACTCGAACCGCTCGACGGTGAGCGGCAGCGGGAGGAAGTCCTCGCCCTTGACCGCGGCCGTGGCCGGATCGAAGCCGTCGGGAAGCGGCCACTCGCGCCAGAACGGCTCGCCGACAGCGACCAGCCCTCGCCGAGGAACCGCCCGCACGAGCGCCTGCACGGTCGGGACGAGGCCGTCGAACGCGAATGACGCGCCGAGGCAGACGGCGACGTCGTAGGCGGCCTCGTCAATGGTGAAGTCCTTCGCGTCAGACTCGACGACGTCGATCAGATGCGCGACCCCGGCTTCCTGCGCGCGCTCCCGGGCTTCGGCGGCGAACTCCGGGCTCAGCTCGACGCTCGTGATCCGGCAGCCGAACTCGCGCGCCAGCAGCAGCGCCGGCCCGCCGCGCCCGCTGCCGATGTCGAGCACACGCGAGGTGTCGTTCAGGCCGAGCTGCGAGCCGAGCAGCCGGATCTTCTCTGCGCTCGTCGGGTTCTGGAGCTCGTGATGCGATTCGACGACCGCGTACCACCACGCCATCAGCGCACCCCCCGCAGGAACTCGTCGTAGCCCATCCGCCGCCGCCCCTCGGCCTGCACCTCGACGGGGACGAGCTTCCCGTCCTCCACCTTCGCTTTCCAGATCGTCACCGGCCGCCCGTGCAGCTCGGCGCGCGCGCCGATGTGCGGCGAGAGCGCGCGGATCCGGTTCAGCGCCTCCTCCGGCCGGCTCAGGTCGAGCTCGCGGTCGGCCGGCCCGATCTTCTCGGCGTAGGTGACGCCGTCGGCCCGCTGGGGCGTGAACGACGGCGCCTGGAGGACGTCCTCCAGCAGCTCGGCGCCGAGCTTCGCGGCCCGCGCCGAAACCGTGCCGTAGTCGTCCTCGGTCGAGACCGCGAAGGCGCGCTGCGCCGCGATCGGCCCAGCGTCGAGCTCCGGCTCGAGCCGGATGATCGACACGCCGGTCTCGTCGTCGCCGGACATCAGCGCCCGCTCGATCGGCGCCGCGCCCCGCCAGCGCGGGAGCAGCGACGGGTGGACGTTCAGCCAGAGCGCGCGGTCGAGCACCGGCTCCGGGACGAGCAGGCCGTAGGCGGCGACCACGACCGTGCCGACCTCGGGGTCGAAGTCGGGCCCGAGCCGCTCGGGCTGGCGCACCTCGATCCCGAGCCGCTCCGCGGTCTCCTTCGCCGGCGGCGGGCCGACCTGCCGCCCGCGGCCGCGGGGCCGGTCGGGCCGTGTGAGCAGGTACGAGATGTCGTGGCGAGACGCCAGCCGCTCGAGCACGTCGGCCCCGAGCGGCGCCGTCGCGGCGACGGCAAGGGACAAGCTAGACGGGCTGCGGCCGCAGGATTCCGAGCGCCTCTCGCCGCGCCTCGGGGGTCGTCCGGTCGATGATCAGGATCCCGTCGAGGTGGTCGAGCTCGTGCTGGACGACCCGCGCCGCGAGCCCCTCCAGCTCGAGGCGCACCTCGTTCCCTTCGGGGTCGGTGGCCTCGATCGCGACCCGTTCGTGCCGCTCGACCGGGATCACGACGCCCTGCAGCGACAGGCAGCCCTCGTCGTCGGACTCCCGCTCGTCCGAGCCCCCGGCCAGCCGGGGGTTGACGAGCGCCCGCGGCTCCTCGTCGGCATCGGGCAGGAAGATGAACACCCGTCGCAGGACGCCGATCTGCGTCGCGGCCAGGCCGACGCCGTTGGCGTCGTGCAGCAGGTGCTCCATCCGCTCGATCAGCTTCGCCAGGTCCCCGTCGAACTCCTCGACCTCGTTCGCCTTCATCCGCAGGACCGGGTCCGGATACTGGCGGATCTGCGCGAGCGCAAGCCGGCGCCGGGCTTCCGCCTCGGCGTCGAGCTTCTCCGTCTTGACCTGTCCGGCCTCGCTCATCTGTCCGCAATCGTAGTGGCGCTAGAGCGTCTGCGGATCGACATCCACGACCGCCGTCAGGCCGGCTCGGCGCATGGCCGGCGCTGCGGCGGCAAGGAGCTGCGCCGCGCGGGCTGCGAGGCGGCGCGGCTCGTCCGTCTTCGCGACGAGCTGGGCCCGGTGGCGTCCGCGCAGCCGGAAGAGCGGTGCCGGGCCGAGCAGCTCACCGGCTCCTTCGAGCCCGGCGCGCAGCTCCTGCAGCAGGCCGAGCGCCTCGCGCTCCGAGCGCCCGGTCGCCAGCACGCGGACCAGATGGCGGAACGGCGGGTAGCCGAGCTCGCGGCGCCGCTCG
>DASPRN010000062.1:0-13481 GCA_035624425.1 Gaiellaceae bacterium | reverse complement strand
GATGATGCTTCTCCCGGTCTGAGCTGCTCCGCGCCGACCGGAACCTCGAGCGCTGGGTCGTCCACCACCGGGTCGGCTGGCTGAACTGGCTCTTCGTCGACCTCTCCCGGATCGGCACCGAGGGGCTGGTCTTCCTCGTGGTCGCACTGATCCTGGCCGTGCTCTGGCGGCGGCCGTGGCTGTTCGTCGCCGTGCTCGCCGCCGACGCCGCCGCCGACGTGATCTCCCTCGGCCTGCGCGACTGGATCGACCGCCGCCGCCCGCCGCTCGTCTACCCGGAGCCGAGGCCGCTCGTCGGCGTGCCGCACTCGGGCTCGTTCCCGTCGGGCCACGCGGCCACCGCGTTCGCGTGCGCGACGGTCATCGCCTGGACGGCGCCGCGGCTGGCCGTGCCCGCGTTCGTCCTGGCGGCGGCGATCTCCTGGTCGCGCATCTACGTCGGCGTGCACTGGCCGCTCGACGTCCTCGGCGGCGCGGTGCTGGGCGTCCTGGTCGCTACAGCTCTTCTGACGCTCGCAAGAGCCCTGCGACGATCACGGCGAGCGAGGCCAGCAGGCTGATCCAGATGCCGATGCCGCGGCCGGCGGGAGGCGGGATCGAGTCCGGAATCGAGATCAGGCGGATCAGGACGAAGATCGTCGCGAGCGAGCCGAGCGCGATCACGACCAGGCTCTCGGGGACCGAGGGCGGCAGCTCGAAGCCGAGCTCGCTGAGGATCGTGAGCGCGAGCAGCACGAGGCCGATGAAGAAGACGAGCTTGCCGAGCGTGCCGGTGTGCCAGCCGATCACGGCGATCGTCGGGCCGGCGAGCCCGCTCTCGGCGTACCAATCGGTGAACGCGGAGACGCTCAGCACGAGCGCGGCGACCCAGGTCATGCGGCCGCCGAGCGCCCAGAAGCCGCCGGCGGGACCGGGATACGGCTGCGGCTCCGGCTCGAAGAAGATCTCCTCCTCTTCGGGCGGTGGGAAGGCCTCAGGCGTCGACACGCGCGGAAGTATCCGCGATCCCGGCCCCGGAGGCCGACTGAGGCGTCGAGGAGTTCTACAGCCCGAACAGGTGGTGGATCTCGTGCCAGATCAGGACGGCCAGCGTGATGCTGGTGGCGAGCACGGCGGCGACTGCCAGCCAGAAGCGGAACCCGGCCAGCATCCGCTCGCGCCTCCGGTCCTCACGGGCCCGGCGCCTGGCCCGCTCGCGCCGGTAGGCGTGCTGCACCGCCGTCGGGTCGAGCAGCTCCTCCTGGACCTGTTTGCGCTCCGGCAGAGCCATGCGCGGGAGTCTAAAGGGCCATACTTCCGCAGGGCACAGGGCATGACGGTGGCCAGGGAACCGACCTCGGCGTGATCGACCTGCACCGGCGGGAGGGCCGGCTGCTGCGAATCGGTCACCGAGGCGCGGCGGCGCTCGCGCCCGAGAACACGCTCGAGGCGCTCGAGGTCGCGGTCGAGCTCGGCTGCGACCTGGTCGAGTTCGACGTGCTCGAGCTCGACGGCGCCCTGGTGCTGGCGCATTCGGCGGCCGAGCTGCCCGCCGAGCCCGCAACGCTCGACGAGGCGCTGGCGTTCCTCGCCGAGACCCCTGCCGGCGTGCACGCCGATCTGAAATCGCGCGGTGTCGAGGCCGCGCTGGTGGAGCGGCTCCGCGCCCACGGGCTGGTCGAGCGCACGCTCGTGAGCTCGTTCGACCGGGCCGACCTGCTCGCTCTGCAGGCGCTCGAGCCCGGATTGGAGCTCGGCCTGGCCTACCCGGAGGACCGGTTGGGGGTCAGCCGGAGAAGCGTGCTCCTGCCGCTCGTCGCCGCGGGCCTCAGGCTGATGCGCGCCGGGCTCCCGCCGCGGATCGCGCGCATGCAGGCCGGGGCGAGGGCCTCCGCCGTGATGCTGCACTGGAGCGTCGTCGGCAGGGCGGTGGTCGAGCGGTGCCATGCGCTCGGCGTGCCCGTGCTCGCCTGGACGGTCGTCTCGGGCGAGGAGGTCCGCCGGCTGGACGAGCTCGGCATCGACGGGGTGATCGTGGACGATCCGCACATCGTCCCTGGCTAGACTCTCGACCGTGAAGGGGGCCGGCTTCGCTCTCCTGTTCGTCCTCGGCCTCGGCGCCGCCGCGGGCGTGTCCGCGGGCGCCGTGACGACGACAGGCACGACTGGGACCACCACCGACCCGCAGCTGATCCCCGACGGCGTCACGATCGGCGGCGTCGCTGTCGGCGGCCTGAGCCCGGACGACGCTACGACCGCGGTCACCGACTGGTTCGCGATGCCGCTGCCGCTGCTCGTCACGGGCCACCAGATCCAGGTCACGCCCGCCCGGCTCGGGGCCAGCGCGTACGTCAAGGACGCCGTCGCCGCTTCGCTGGCCGCTGCACCCGGCACCGCGCTCAAGCTGCACGTGAAGGTGAACCGGCCCAAGTCGGAGGCGTACGTCCGCTCGCTGGCGAAGCGCTACGACCGCGCGCCGGTCGACGCAAAGCTCTCGCTCCGCCACCTGGAGCCGTACGCGACGCACCAGAAACGCGGATGGGCCCTCAGGCAGATGCGCGCCCTCTCGGCGATCTTCGGGGCGCTCGTCGCCGACACGCGCGACCCGGTCCAGCTCCGCGTGCGGGCCCTTCTGCCGAAGGTGACGCGGAAGAGCATCGGGCCGGTGATCGTGATCCGCCGGGGCTCGAACCGGCTCTACCTCTACAAGGTGATGCGCCCCTGGCGCGTCTTCGGCGTCGCCACCGGCCAGTCGCAGTACCCGACGCCGCTCGGCCGCTGGACGATCGTCGTCAAGTGGCGCAACCCCTGGTGGTACCCGCCGAAATCGCCGTGGGCCGCGGGTGCGCAGCCCATTCCGCCCGGGCCCGGCAACCCGCTCGGGACGCGCTGGATGGGCCTCTCGGCCTCCGGCGTCGGCATTCACGGCACCCCGGACGACGCCTCGATCGGCTACTCGGCCTCGCACGGCTGCATCCGCATGCACATCCCCGACGCAGAGTGGCTCTTCAACCGCGTTCACATCGGGACGACGGTCTTCATCGTCAGCGCGTGAGATGAGCGCTCGCCTCAAGCTCGGCGCGCAGGCCCTTGCGGTCGCGCTCGTCGCCGGGCTCCTGGCGCTGCTGATCTGGAAGGTCACGCACGGCAACGGCGGCGGGGTGGCGAGGAGCATCGACCGGGGCCACGTGGTCGCTGCGCCGAACTTCGTGCTCTCGCGCCTCGACCGGCCGGGCCGGCTCCAGCTCGCCTCGCTGCGCGGGAAGGCGGTCGTGCTCAACTTCTGGGCCTCTTGGTGCTACCCGTGCAACAAGGAAGCCGGCGCGCTCGAGCGGGCCTGGCGCGGAGGCGACGGCCGCGTTGTCGTCCTCGGCGTCGACGTGAACGACCTGAGCGGCGACGCGCGCAAGTTCATGCGGAAGCACGGCGTCACCTACCCGATCGTCCACGACAACAAGAACGACACCTCGCCGAAGTACGGGCTGACCGGCCTGCCGGAGACGTTCTTCGTCGATCCCCGTGGCCGCGTGGTGGCTCATGTCGCCGGCCAGGTGACTGCGTCGCAGCTGCGCAGCGGGATCGAGGAGGCGTTGAAGGCATGAGGCTCCTGCCGGTGCTCGCGGCAGCGCTCCTGCTGGCGGCACCGGCGGCGGCGAGCGAGCAGCACCCGACGCTGAACGAGCTCGAGAACCAGATCATGTGCCCGGTCTGCGCGGGCGAGACGCTGGCGCAGTCCGACTCGCCGGCCGCCGCGCAGGTGAAGCGCTACATCCAGGGGCGGATCGCGGCCGGCGCCACACGCAGCGAGATCAAGCGTGAGCTCGTCGCACAGTACGGCACGCGGATCCTGGCCGCGCCGCCCAGGCACGGGTTCGACTGGCTCGCCTGGATCCTGCCGCTGGTCGGGATCATCGGCGGAGCAGCGGCGATTGGGCTCCTGGCCTGGCGCTGGAGCCGCGTCCGCGAAGAGCCGCCGGCCGGATCGGTGTCGCTGAACGGCCGCCCACTCGACCCGGACCTCGAGCGGCGCCTGGACGAAGAGCTTGCTCGCTTCGATGGTTGAGCGGATTCCGGTCGCGTTCCTCGCGGGCCTCGTCTCGATCGCGTTCCCGTGCGTGCTGCCGCTCGTGCCGGGCTACCTCTCGGCGGTCTCGGCGGTCGAGGTCGAGCGGCTCGGAGAGCGGGGGGTGGCGAAGCGGATCGTGCTGGCGAGCATCCCGTTCGCGCTGGGGTTCACGGTCGTGTTCGTCCTGCTGGGTGCGGCAGCGGCCGCGGTCGGCGGCGTGCTCGACAAGCAGCAGCAGACGGAGGTAGCGGGCTTCGTGCTCGTCGTCCTCGGGCTCGCGTTCGCCGGGCTGCTGCCCTGGCCGGAGCGCGTGTTCGCGGCGGGCGCGTTGGGGAAGGCTCGCGCGAGCGGCTCACGAGCGCTCCTCGGCGGCGCCTTCGCGGTGTGCGCGGCGCCGTGCGTCGGGATCACGCTGGCGGCGATCCTGGCGCTGGCCGCCGACTCGCAGACCGTCGTGCGCGGGGTGATCCTGCTGGCGGCCTACTCGCTCGGGATCACGGCGGCGTTTGTGCTGATCGGGATCGCCTTCACCCGTGCCATGGCCGCCTTCAGGTGGGTGCGAGACCACTACGCGTACATCCGCGTCGCAAGCGGCCTGACGCTGGTCGTACTCGGGCTGCTCCTCTTCTTCGACCGCGACTGGTGGCTGAACGTGGCCCTGCACCGGGCCCTGGACGCGGTCGGCCTCGGCCAGTTCTGACGCCTGGGGACAAAGCGTCACACTCTCGGCACGCTTAGCCCTTGACGAAAATCGGTGTCCGACACCGCTTTTCACGCTTCGCGGACGTGGCCGCTTTCGACGGCTGCCGCGTACACCTCGAGCGTCCTCTCCGTGACGCGGTCCCACGAGCAGTAGTCGCTCACCCGCTCGCGGGCGGCGGCGCCGATCCGTCGGCGGAGCTCCGGGTCGCCGAGGGCCCGCTCGAGCGCCGCTCTCGTCGCGGCCACGTCACCGACCGGGACCAGGAAGCCGGTCACGCCGTCGTCGACCACCGTCGGGATCCCGCCGACCGGCGTGGAGACCACCGTCCGCCCGCGCGCCATCGCCTCGAGCACGACGTTCGGGAGCCCCTCGCGCTCGGAGGTGAGCAGCACGACAGCGGCCCGCTCGTAGAGCGGGAAGAGCTCGGCCTGCGGGACAAACCCGAGCGCATCCGGGAGCAGCGATCGCAGCGGCCCGTCGCCCGCGACGATCCGCGGCAGGCCCTCGGTCGCCGCCGCGACGACGTCGATCCGCTTCTCCGGCGACAGCCGCCCGGCGAACAGCACCGTCGGCGGCTCGTTCTCGGGCCTGACCTGTGCCGGGATCTCGACGCCGTAGGGGATCTCGTGCACGCCTTCCACGCCGGCCGCGCGCATCGCCTCCGCGAGCACCTGCGAGACCGCGATCACCGCCCGTGCCGGTCGAAGGAGCCGGCGCACGAGCCGCGGCCGGTGCTCGGCGAGCCCGAGATCGGCGAACCGCCCCGCCGTCCCGGAGCCGTGCAGCGTCACCACGAACGGCCTCCCCGCGAAGCGCGCGACCAGCGCTCCTGCGAGCCAGTTCGCGTGGACGAGATCCGCGTCCCGCGCCGCCCGCCGCAGCGCCCGCGTCATCGAGACCAGCAGCGGCGGGGCCAGCCACGGCCGCCGCCGCACGCTCGCCACGAGCCCGGCGCCGCCGCTTCCGGTCAGCCCGAAGTCCCGGTAGGCCCCCGGCCCGACGACCTCGATCTCGACCCCCCGCGCCCTCAGCCGCTCGACCAGGTCGAACACGAACCGCCCCGCGAGATCCCCCTCGTTCCGGGGGTAGGACGTGGTGAAGACCGCGACCTTCACAGTGGTTGGGGCAGGTCCAGCGACCCGCCGCGGACGGTCTTTGCCGCCGCAGCGACCTGCTCCAGGATCGCCGTCACGTTCACGCCGCGGTGCTCGGGAGCGTACGGCCCGAGTCGGCGGGCGGCCTTCTCGAGCTGCCGCTCACAGCCGACGCGGTTGCCGCGGCCCGCCTGGTACCACGCAACCGCGACGTGGACGAGCCCCTGGTAGAAGTCGCGCTCCTCCGCCGGCGCCGCGCGCCAGGCGTCCTCGAGTTCCTCGTGTGCTTCGAAGAAGCTGCCCGCACGTATCGCATCCAAGCCACGCTCGAAAGGACCGTCGCCGGCTTCGCTTTCCACCACCGTCAGCCCTTCGCTCGCCGCGCATGCCGGCTTTGCCGGCGTGCGCTCAGATCGGCTGTCGCAGTAGGGACCCGCCGTGAAATCGTCATGGCGGCCGCAGGCCGCCGGATTTCACGGCGATGAGAGAGCGACTTTGATCTCGCCGTTCTCGACCTGCACCGGGTAGGTCTCGAGGACGATCGCGCGGTCGAACTCGTTCTCGCCGGTGCGAACGTCGTACTGCCAGCCGTGCCACGGGCAGCTGAGCACGTGGCCCTCGAGCCGGCCCTCGCAGAGCGGGCCCTGCAGGTGCACGCAATGACCCTGGAGCGCATAGACCTCGCCGTCGACGCGGGCGAGCGCCAGTTCTGTCTCGCCCGCCTTCACGCAGGCAAGCGAGCCGGGCTCGATCTCGTCCAGCTTCGCGACGGTCTCGTAGTCGGCCACTGCACCCGATCCTAGCGGGCCTAGGTCGGTGTGGCTGAAGGGTTCTCGGCGCGTCGACCGGTCATTTCAGACGGACGCGCGAGCGAGCTCGCGCGTCCTGAGATCGGCACCGCAAGCGGTGCCTCAGGTGTTAGCGTTGGCGTCGATGGCGACGATCCTGCTGGCAGGGGTCGACGTGTTCTTCCGGGGGAAGCTGGAGGGGCTCCTGCCAGGGCACCACCTGATCACCGCGGACAACATCGACCCGCCGGACCTCGTCATCTGCGACGTCTCGCGGATCGAGCCGGAGGAGGTCGCGGACGCCTATCCGGACGTCCCCATCCTCGGCTTCACGAACCACACGGACACGGCCGGCCTTCGCCGCGCCCACACCGCG
Source organism: Gaiellaceae bacterium (assembly GCA_035624425.1). Taxonomy (GTDB): domain Bacteria; phylum Actinomycetota; class Thermoleophilia; order Gaiellales; family Gaiellaceae; genus AC-32. Next base: position 6,475 of record DASPRN010000062.1, on the reverse strand, counting down.
GGCTTCGACCAGGTGATCGCAAAGTCGGCCATGGACGACCGGGCGAAGGAGCTGATCGACCAGCTTTTGGCGTCAGTAGACTGACGCGCCGTGACGTACATCATCGCCGAGCCCTGCATCGACATCAAAGACCTCTCCTGCGTCGACGTCTGCCCCGTCGACTGCATCCACGAGTTCGAGCGGATCCTGATCATCGACCCCGAGGAGTGCATCGACTGCTTCGCGCCGGACGAGCAGCTGTTCACGAGTTACGGCCTCCGCACGTTCGCCGAGCTCGAGAACCAGGCGGTGAAGGTGCTGACCGACGACGGCTTCCGTCCGGCCGCCGTCAAGCGGTTCCGTCGCAAGCCGCTCGTGAAGCTCGAGCTGGCGCCCGCCTTCGAGGAGCGCGACCGCTACGGCGGCACGAGGCTCACGACCCGCAACGGCTCTCGTTTCCGTCGCACGATCTGGGCGACGCCGACCCACTCCTGGCTTCTGGCGGACGGCGAGCGCACCGCCTCGCTGAGCATGGGCCAGTTCGTCCCGTCGGCCCGCGCCCGGCCGCCGCGCGACTCCGAGTCCTACCGGCTCGGCGTTCTGCACGGGCTCGTCTACGGCGACGGCTCCTGGAACAAGCAGGAAATCCGCTCCGGCCAGCACCTGCACTACGTCCAGCTCTACGGCGAGCGGGTGGCGCGCTTCCGCGACTTCTTCGACCAGGTCAACTTCTCGCCGTGCCTCGATGTCCATCCCGGGTACGCCGGCACCGGCGTCGTGCGTGCGCCCGTCAACCTCAAGCGCTCGCTTCCGGAGACCGCCGATCCCGAGTACGTAGCGGGCTTCGCGGACGGCTGGCTCGCGGCCGACGGTGATCCCGTCAAGGCAGGCTCCTGGCGACTCCGTTCGACCGACCACGAGGCGCTGGAGTGGCTCGAGGCGGCGGCGCCGTATGCAGGCTTCGTCGCGGTCGGGTCCGGCGAGGAGTCGAGCCTCGAGACCAACTTCGGCGTCCGCAGCCGCCCGCTCCGCTGGCTGTATCTCGCGACCCGCGAGGTTTTCTGGCGCGTGATGAGCGTCGAGAAGCCCGAGCAGGAGGCCGAGGACACGTTCTGCGCCGTCGTGCCCGGCAAGCATGCCTTCGCCCTGGCCGGCGGTGTGTACACGGGCAACTGCGGGGCGTGCGAGCCGGAGTGCCCGGTCGAGGCGATCTTCCCCGAGGACGCGCTGCCGGCCAAGTGGGAGGCGTTCGTGAAGATCAACTACGCCTACGGCGACGCCGACGTCATCAACAGGCTCACCGACGAGTACGCCACCGAGCACAACGTCCAGAACGAGCCGCTGGAGTAGGGCGAGACACTCGACGCCGGCAAGTGGTCGGTCGTTATCCTGGAGTGGTGAGGCCGGAGACGCTCGACCACGTCGCCCTCTGGGTGGCGGACCGGGACCTGATCGCGGACTTCGTGACCGAGCGGGTCGGCATGCACGTCGTCGATCGCACCGACGCGTTCACGCTCGTCGGCTCCGACGCGCGTCGCGGCAAGCTGACGTTGTTCGCGGCCGAAGGGCCGCGGGAGCGGGGCGCGCTGAAGCACGTCGCGCTGCGGGTCTCGAGCCTGAAGGAGGCCGAGCGTGAGCTCCTCGATGAGGACCTCCCACTCGACCGCCCCCGCGAGGGAGAGGTCTACTTCGACGTCCGTGAGGGGCTTCGGCTGGGCCTGGTCGAGGCGCCGACCGACGTCGAGTACGACCTCGACCACGTCGCGCTCTGGTCGAGCTCGCCGCAGGAGAGCGCCGGCGCGTACGAGGAGCTCGGCTTCGAGGCCGCGCCGCCCGGGCCTTCGGGGATGCCCCGTGTGGAGGTCGGCGGCGCGTTCGTCGAGTTTCACGACGGTGAGCCGGGCGACCCGGAGCGGCCGCTGCTGAACCATCTCGCCGTCAAGGTCGAGTCCACCGACGAGCACATCTCGGAGGCGAAGGAGCTCGGCCTCGAGATCGCGAACGTCGTCGACGCACCGAACACGTACGCGGTCTTCGTCTGGGGGCCCGAGCGCGTCAAGGTCGAGTACGTCGAGCACAAGCCCAGCTTCTCCCTGACATAGTGATCTAGTGCTGATCGCCGGGGCGGGTATGGCCGGGCTCTGCGCCGCTGCGCGCGCTCGGGAGTTCGGCATCCATCCGCTGCTGATGGAGAAAGGCGACCGGCCGGGCGGCTCGATGCTGCTCTCCAGTTGCGTGATCTGGCGCTACCGCTCGTTCGACGACTTCCGCCTCCAGTGCCCGGGCGGCGACGAGGGCCTGCAGCGGATCGTCTACGACGGCTTCGACGAGGCGCTCGACTGGCTCGTCTCGCTCGGGCCGGAGGTCGTGCTGGAGGAGACGCCCAACCCGCTGACGACGGGGAAGCGCTTCGACCCGCAGAGTCTGACGGACGCGCTCGTGCGCGCCGCCGGCGAGGTGCGGCTCGAACAGCGGCTGCCGCCGGAAGCGCAGCCGCCGCTGGTGCTTGCCACCGGCGGCTTCGCAGTCCGGTACGCGCGCGAGCACCGGCTTCTGGTGCGCTGCAACCCGTGGAGCGAGGGCGACGGATTCGACTTCGCGCATGCGCGCGGCGCGGAGATCGCAGGCGACCTGGACGAGTTCTACGGGCGGGCGATGCCCGCTCCGCCGGCCGAGATCGGCGAGGACGACTACGTGAAGCTGTCTCAGCTCTGGGACGGCGAGGCGCGGTTCCTGAACGAGCGCGGCGAGGAGTTCTTCACCGGCCCGCCGGCCTGGCACGAGAGCGATCTCGCGCAGGCGATCGCCCGCCAGCCCGGTGGGACGGCCTGGTTCGTGGTCTCGGCCGAGCACCGCGACGATCCTCGGGTGGTCGCTCTGCGCGAGGCGGGCGGAACGCTGGAAGAGAGCGGCGGTGAGCTCCGCCTCCACGTCGCGGCGGCGGTCACGCACACGCAGGGCGGCATCCGCGTTGACGAGCGCGCCCGCGTCGAAGGCGTCGAAGGCCTGTTCGCGGCCGGCGTGGACGTGGGCGGCATCTCGACCGGCGGCTACTCGTCCGGGCTTGCCACGGCGCTCGTGCTCGGCCGGATCGCTGCAGAGGAAGCCGCTAAGTGACCGGCTGCAGGTACGCGCAGCGGCGCCTGTCGCCCGGGAGCGGAGAGGGGGCCACCTTGACGACCGTCAGTGCCGTCTCGTCCTCCTCGACCTGCTCGCCGACGCCCGGCGGATCGCCTTCGCGCTCGCGCAGCTCGTAACCGTTCGTCGTCCAGACGAAGCGCAGGTGCGTCCGCTGCTGGTGCTGCCCGTCCTCCACCTCGTCGACGATCCTAGTCGCGTGTTCGTGAGGAACGCAAACTGGGTCGATCGGTCATTTCAGACGGGCGCGCGGGCGAAGCCCGCAGCCCTGACGACGGCACCGCAGGCGGTGCCTCAGCGATGCGCTGCGTAGGACGGCAACGTCACGCGGACGGCGGTGCCGCCATCCTGGCCGGCTGCGACCTCGAGCTGCCCGCTGAGCGTCCGGGTCCGCTCTTCGATGTCGTCGTAGCTCGCCCGGCGCCGCTCGCCCGCGCCGTCGTCCACGATCACGGCCTCGACGCTCCCGTCGTCAGCCAGCGTCACGCTGATCGAGATTCGCTCCGGCGGCCCGCGCCGCAGTGCCTGGTTCACCGACTCGCGGATGATCTGGTAGAGGCCGACGCGAGCGTTCTCGGCCAGCGCCTCGCCCGCCTCGACGTCGAGGTCGACCTGGATCCCGTTCGAGAGCCCGACCTGCTCCGCGAAGGCGCGCACCGCCGGCCCGAAGCCCTGGTCGCGGAGCACGACCGGCTCGATGTTGAACGAGAGGTCACGCAGAGAGCGGATCGTGTCACGGTGTCGCTCGAGCGCCGAAGTGAGCACCTGGCCGGCTTCGTCGAGCCGGTCGGCGGCAAGCGACTCGACCACGGCGTCCAGCATCAGGCTGATTCCGGAGAGCGACTGCACCGGGCCGTCGTGAAGGAAGAGCGCGAGGCGCCGGCGCTCCTCCTGCTCGGCGATCACGAGCTGGTCCGACAGCCGCGCACGCTCGGCCTCGCGCACCTGCGCCTCGGCGAGCAGGCGCGCGTTCTCGACCGCGCGAGAGGCGAAGTCCGCCAGCAGCGTCGCCCGCGCGATCTCCTCGCGGTCGAGTGGCCGCGCGCGGACGAGCTGGAGCGCGCCGATCTTCTCGTGCCGGATGTGCAGCGGTATCAGGGCCGCCGTGTCGCTGCGCGGCGTGTCGTCGCGGGCGAGCAGCGAGGCCTTCGCGCCGAACAGGTCCTTCGCCTCGCGGAGCGTTCGCTCGAGCACCTGCTCGGGGTCGAGGCCCTCCGCGATCCTTCCCAGCGACTCCACGAGCGCTTCGAGCTCGCCCTCGGCGTGCTCGTGCCTCCGGCGCTCGGTGACGATCAGGTGGAGGGCGAAGCCGCCTGCGCCCACGATCGCCGCTGCGAGCCCCGCGAAGGCGAGCGCGTTCGAGCCCAGCGCGAGGCCGACCACCGACACCACAGCCGCCGCGACAACCGCCCCGACGAGAAGCGCGGCCCTACGCGCGCTTCCGAGAGAAGTTCCAATGTGTCGACCGGTCATTTCAGACGGCCGCACGGGCAAAACCCGTACGTCCTGAGGACGGCGTCGCGCGCGACGCCTCAGTCGATGATGGCTTCGCGAAGCGCAATCGCCACGGCATGCGTCCGGGTGTCCGCCTCGAGCTTGGTCAGGATGTGGCGCACGTGGCTCTTCACGGTCTCCTGGCTGATGAAGAGCTTGGCGGCGACATCTGCGTTCGACATCCCGTCGGCGAGGAGTTTGAGGATCTCGCGCTCGCGCGCCGTGAGCATCTCCTCCTCGCTGCCCGAGAGGAATGCGGGCATCAGCGCGGGGTCGACGAAGCCCTCCCCGGCGACGACCTTGTCGATCGCCTTCAGCAGGGTCTGGTGCGGCGCCTCCTTGAGGATGTAGCCCTTCGCGCCGGACTCGAGGCCGCGGCGCAGGAGCGGGCGCTCGCTGTAGGCGGTGAAGATCAGGACGGCGACGTCGGGAGCCTTCTGGCTGAGGATCTTCGTCGCCTCGAGCCCGTCCATTCCGGGCATGCGCACGTCCATGATCACGACGTCGGGCCGGCGGCGCTCGGCCAGCGCGACGGCCGTCGCCCCGTCGGCCGCCTCGCCGACCACGCGGATGTGGGGGGCGCGCGAGAGCGACAGCCTGAGCCCTTCCCGGACGACCTCGTGGTCGTCCACGATCAGGCAGGTGATCTGTCCGTTCGTTCGTTCTTCGGCGGCCTGCTCTGCCACGGCCTGCGGATTGTATGCCGCAGGTCGGAAATCGCCTATCAAGCGCCGGCCGCCTCGGCCCGATCATCTCTCCATGGGACGTTCTGCGATCGGCCTCGGCGGCGTCCTGGGCGGAACCGTCGGGAGCTACGTTCCGGTGGTGCTCTGGGGCGCCTCGTCGTTCGGCCTCGCCTCGCTCCTGTTCGGAGCGCTGGGCGCGGTAGCCGGCGTGTTGCTCGGCGCGCGCCTGAGCGAGGTCTAGACCACGAGCGCCAGCTGCTCGGCGATCACCGGCGGCTCGGGCTCGAGCCTGAAGCGGCGCCGGTCCCGCACGCCATGCGCTCGCGCCAGCCCGCGGACCTGATCCCGCAACGGCTTCGTCCGGTCGGCGCCCAGGTAGGCGCGCCGCCGGTAGAGCCGCTCGTAGCGCTCGAGCTCTTCGGGCCAGTCGCGGGCGAGGTGCTCGAGGAAGTGCTCGCGCGTGCCGGGCTTGAGGTGGAGCAGGTTCGACCAGATCCCGCAGGCGCCAGCCTCGCGCGCGGCGCGGACGACCTCTCCGAGCTGCTCCGGCCGGTCCGAGATGCCGGGCAGGATCGGCGCCATGCCGACGCTCGCCTCGATTCCAGCGTCGACGAGCGTTCTCAGGGCGCGGAGCCGCTGGCGCGGGTGCGCCGTGCCGGGCTCGGTGCGGCGCCAGATCTCCTCGTCGAGGGTCGGGATCGAGAAGGTCACGGAGACGGACGCGCGGCGAGCGGCCTCGGCGAGCACGTCGGCGTCGCGCACGATCAGCGGCCCGCGCGTGATGATGCTGAACGGGTTCGAGGCGTCGCTCAGCGCCTCGATGCAGCCGCGGGTCAGGCGGTAGTGCCCCTCGGCCGGCTGGTACGGGTCGGTGGCGGCGCCGATTGCGACCGCCTCGTGCTCCCACCGCGGCCGGGCGAGCTCGCGGCGCAGCACCTCCGCGACGTTCGTCTTCACCCGGATCGAGGTGCCGTAGCGGTCGCCGGAGGGCCGGTCGGCCCGCAGCTCGAAGGCGCGGACGTAGCAGAAGGTGCAGCGGTGGACGCAGCCCATGTACGGGTTCAGCGACCACGAGAACGCCATGCCCTTGACGCGGTTCAGCGCGACCCTGCAGGGCTCTTCGCGATACTCGGCGCGCATCGCGCGAGTATAGAACATACGTTCGTGCAGACCGAAAG
>DASPRN010000057.1:0-2502 GCA_035624425.1 Gaiellaceae bacterium | reverse complement strand
CTGCCACGGCGCGGGGCGCGAGCGGCGGACGAAGCGCTACACCGTGAAGATCCCCGCGGGCGTCAAGGACGGCTCGCGAATCCGCCTCCGGGGCAAGGGCGAGGCCGGCTACGGCGGTGCCGAGGCGGGCGACCTCTACGTCGTCACGCGGGTGGCGCCGTCGAAGGTCTACACGCGGCGCGGCGACGACCTCGTGGTCGAGGTCGCGGTTCCCTTCTCCGACGCCGCGCTCGGCGCGAAGGCCGAGGTGCCGACCCCGGACGGGCCGGTCACCGTGAAGGTGAAGGCGGGCACCGTCGACGGGACGATGCTGCGCGTGAAGGGCAAGGGCGCCCCTCGGCTGAAGGGCTCGGGCCGCGGCGACCTCCTCGCGCGCGTGAAGCTGACCGTTCCGAAGAAGCTGAGCAAGAAGCAGCGGGAGCTGCTCGAAGAGCTGCAGAAGGCGGGCGCCTGATGGCGAAGCACGACGAGCTCCTCGAGCAGGGGCCGCGCGAGGCGCCCGAGCCGGAGACCGCCGAGCAGCGCAGCAAGCGGCTCGGCGTCGGCACCGTGGCGGGCGGCGCCGCCGCCGGCGGAGCCGTCCTGGCCAAGCTCGGCTTCCTCAAGTTCTTCCTCTGGATCGTCGCCTGGCACGGCGTGATCGACCTCTGGCGGGTCGGCGGCTGGATCGCGCTCGCCGCCCTTGCCGGCGCCGGCACGCTGTACCTGGTCATCCGCTCGCGGCGGGAGTCCTCGTGAGGCCAAAGGAGGAGGAGGCCTGATGGACGACCGTCCGCGCTACATGATCTCCGTGGCCGCCGAGCTTGTCGGCATGCACCCGCAGACGCTGCGCATGTACGAGCAGAAGGGCCTCGTCCGCCCGGGGCGCACCGCCGGGAACACGCGCCTCTACTCGGAGGCCGACCTCGAGCGGCTGCGGCTGATCCAGCGGCTGACGACGGAGCTCGGCCTGAACCTGGCCGGCGTCGAGGCCGTGCTCGGCCTCGAGGAGCAGCTGCAGCGGATGCAGGCGCGGATGGAGCGCCTCGAGAGCGAGATGCGCGAGGCGGTCCAGCAGGTGCACAAGCAGTACCGCCGCGATCTCGTGCTCTACGACCCCCAACTACCGGAGCGAAGATGGACTTCAACAAGCTGACCTTGAAATCGCAGGAAGCGGTCGCCGCCGCCCAGGAGCTGGCGCGCCGCATGGGCAACCCCGAGCTCTACCCGGAGCACCTGCTGCTCGCGCTGCTCGACCAGGAGCTGCCACAGCAGCTCGTTCCCGACCCGGCCGGCCTGCGCGCCCAGGCGGAGGCGACTCTGCGCACGAAGCCGTCGACCGAGGGCGCACAGCAGCAGCCGCAGGTCTCCGCTGCGGTCTCGCGCGTGCTCGACAAGGCCTTCGACGAGGCGCGCCGCCTGGAGGACGAGTACGTCTCGACCGAGCACCTGCTGCTCGCGCTCGACGTCGTCCCGCGCGACGAGCTCGAGGCGAAGATCGCGCAGGTTCGCGGCGGCCAGCGCGTCACCAGCCAGGACCCCGAGGGCACCTACCAGGCGCTCGAGAAGTTCGGCCGCGATCTCACCGAGCTCGCCGAGAGCGGGAAGCTCGACCCGGTGATCGGCCGCGACGAGGAGATCCGGCGCGTGATCCAGGTCCTCAGCCGGCGCACCAAGAACAACCCGGTCCTGATCGGCGACCCCGGCGTCGGCAAGACGGCGATCGTCGAGGGCCTGGCCCAGCGCATCGTCGCGGGTGACGTCCCCGAGGGCCTGAAGGGCAAGCGCGTCTGGGCGCTCGACATCGGCGCGATGCTCGCGGGCTCGAAGTACCGCGGGGAGTTCGAGGAGCGGCTCAAGGCCGTCCTCACCGAGGTGCAGAACGCCGCCGGCGAGCTGATCCTGTTCATCGACGAGCTGCACACGATCGTCGGCGCGGGCGCGGCCGAGGGCGCGGTCGACGCCGCGAACATGCTCAAGCCGATGCTGGCCCGCGGCGAGCTGCGCGCGATCGGCGCGACCACGCTCGACGAGTACCGCAAGCACATCGAGAAGGACGCAGCGCTCGAGCGCCGCTTCCAGCCGGTCTTCGTCGGCGAGCCGTCGGTCGCGGACACGATCGCGATCCTGCGCGGCCTCAAGGAGCGCTACGAGGCGCACCACGGCGTCCGCATCCGCGACGCCGCCCTCGTCGCTGCCGCTGTCCTCTCCGACCGCTACATCGCCGACCGCTTCCTGCCCGACAAGGCGATCGACCTCGTCGACGAGTCCGCGTCGCGCCTGCGCATGGAGATCGACTCGAGCCCGCTCGAGCTCGACGAGGCCGAGCGCCGCGTGCGCCAGCTCGAGATCGAGCTCGCAGCGATGGCGAAGGAGTCGAACGAGGTGCGCGAGCCGCTCGAGCGCGAGCTGGCCGAGGCGCAGGAGCGCCGCAACGAGCTGGCCGCGCGCTGGTCGAAGGAGAAGGAGCAGCTCGAGCGCGTCAAGGAGATCACGCGGCGGATCGACGAGCTGCGGATGGAG
>DASPRN010000040.1:0-10783 GCA_035624425.1 Gaiellaceae bacterium | reverse complement strand
TGTGAGTTGTCGTTGCGCATCCTGGAGCTCGCGGTCGACGTCGCGGAGCGTGGCCATCCGTACGCAGCTCCCGACGCCGGCGCCGCCGCGCTCCTCGCTGCGGCCGCACTCGAGAGCGCCGCGCTGAGCGCCCAGCTTGAGCTGAGTCCGGTCCACGACGAGAGATTCCGTGCCGCCCGAGTCGGGGAGTTCGCGCGTGCCCGCGGTCGCGCCCGCGCCCTGCGCGCTTCGGCGCTCGCCGCCATCGACGAGAAGCTGGAGTCGCCGCGGGCTCGCACACACGTCGTGCACGGCTAGCGTCGCGGGCGCGCACTTCCTCGGCTCTCTGCTGCCTATTTGCAGGCGCTTCTCGGAATGGGCCGGGTAGGACTCGAACCTACGACCTTGGGATTAAAAGTCCCCTGCTCTACCAGCTGAGCTACCGGCCCTCACGTCGAGTATAGGAGCGCTGCTGCACCCTCCCGACCCCCGGTCCCGTCGCCTCGGTGTCGTGCCGAGCCGCTCGGCGAACCGTCGTCCGGGACCGCTGCGGCATGCACCGAGGCCGCGTTCTTGGAACAACGGGCCGCAGCCGCTTAAGATCGTCCGATGCCGCGGAAGGACGACAAGGTCAGGCTGATCGAGTCGGTGCCGCTGTTCGCCCACTGCGGCCCGCGGGAGATCGGGGCGATCGCCGCCTCGGCCGACCTGATCGAGGTCCCCGCCGGCATGGCGCTCGTGACCCAGGGGCGGCACACGAACGAGCTCGTCGTGATCGCCTCCGGGGCCGCCGCGGTCGACCGCGACGGCAAGCCGATCGCCTCGCTCGGCTCGGGCGACTTCTTCGGCGAGATCGCGCTCGTGACCGGTTCTCCCCGCACTGCCACGGTCACCTCGACCGAGCCTTCGACCCTGCTTGTCCTCGGCGACCGGGAGTTCTGGCGGCTGGTGGACGAAGCTCCGTCCATCCAGACGAGCGTGCTCAAGGTGCTGGCCGAGCGGCTGCACCCCGAGACCGTCTAGCGCGAGTCAGCCTCCGCGCCGGTAGGGCTCGAGCCCGGGGCGGATCGACTTGTCGTCCAGGAACTGGGCCAGGCCCTGCTCCCGGCCGCGCTCGTCGTCGAGCAACTGCGACTGCTCGAGCTTCGCATAGAGGTAGTCCTCGGCCGTGTCCCAGCTCATCGCCTGCGCGTGCTTGAAGCCGAGCTTGGCGGCGCGCAGGACGACGGGGTTCTTCTCGAGCAGCTCGCGCGCGAGCTGCTCGACCTCGTCGTGCAGGCGCTCGCGCGGGACGCTCCAGTTGACGAGCCCGAGCTCGGCGGCCTTGCGACCGTCGAAGGTACGCCCGGTCATGATGTAGAGGAGGGCGGCGCGGCCGCCGACCATCTCTCCGACGCCGCGGCTGACGACGCTTCCCGGCGGGATCCCCCAGTTGATCTCGGAGAGGCCGAAGGTCGCCTCGTCGGCGGCGACGGCGAGGTCGCAGGCGCAGAGCGGCGTGAACGCGCCGCCGAAGCACCAGCCGTTGACCATCGCGATCGTCGGCTTCGGATACGTCCGCAGCAGGCGCCACTGCCAGTAGTTGGAGTCGCGGCGCACGCGCCGCTGGACGTGGTTGGGTTGTCCGTCGACCTCGCGGAAGTACTCCTTGAGGTCCATCCCGGCCGAGAAGGAGTCGCCGGCACCGGTCAGCACCAGCACCTCGCACGAGTCGTCGGCATCGAGCTCGAGCAGGACGTCGACCATCTCGGCGTTCAGGGTCGGGTTCATCGCATTGCGCTTCTCGGGCCGGTCGAGCGTGACCCAGGCGATGCCGTCGTCGAGCTCGACGGTGACGGTCTCACGGTTCATCCTCAGGTCCTCCTTGGCCGCCGCGTTCGTCTGGAGCTTATGGAACCGGCTGTTCGCGCGCCGGGCGCGATCTACACTAGGCCCCGTTCCGGCACCCGAGGAGAGGGAGGCGATGAACCAGACGGCCCACGGAAACCTCGAGGAGCTGCTGGCGGCCGTCGGGAGCCCCGTCGAGCTGGCGCGAAACTCCCAGATCGGCCCGTACGTGTACCCGGCGGTTCCCGCGGAGTTCAGCAACTGGAGGGACGAGCAGGTGGCGTGGCGTGAGACGTGCGCCCTGTTCGACCAGTCCCACCACATGACCGACCTCTACGTGTCCGGCCCGGACGTGACCAGGCTCTTCTCCGACCTCGGCGTCAACAGCTTCGACACGTTCGCGGTGAACAAGGCCAAGCAGTTCGTGGCCTGCAGCCCCGACGGCTACGTGATAGGCGACGCGATCCTGTTCTTCCTGGAAGCGAACGGCGTCCGGCTCGTCGGCCGCCCCTCGGCCCACAACTGGGTGCAGTATCACGGGGAGACCGGCGACTACGACGTCGAGATGAAGCGGGACGAGCGAACCGCGGTCAACCCGACCGGCCGGCGCGAGCTCTACCGGTACCAGGTGCAGGGACCGACCGCCCTCGATGTGATGGCGACCGCCGCCGGTGCGTCGCTGCCGGAGATCGCGTTCTTCAACATGGGCGAGATCACGATCGCGGGGCACAAGGTGCGCGCCTTCCATCACGGCATGTCGGGCGCCCCGGGCATGGAGCTCTTCGGGCCCTGGGCCGAGGGCGAGGAGGTCAAGGCCGCGATCGTGGAAGCCGGCCAGGAGCACGGGCTCCGCCAGGTCGGCTCGAGGGTCTACGCGACGAACACGCTCGAGTCCGGGTGGATCCCGTGCCCGCTTCCCGCGATCTTCACAGGCGAGAAGTTGAAGGCGTACCGTGAATGGCTTCCGGCCAACGGCTACGAGGCGACCGGGTCGCTTGGCGGGAGCTTCTACTCGGGCGACATCGAGGACTACTACCTGACGCCTCAGGCCCTTGGCTACGGGCAGTTCGTCAAGTTCGACCACGACTTCGTCGGCAGGGATGCGCTGGAGAAGATGGTGGATGACCCCCAGCGCAAGAAGGTCACGCTCGCCTGGAACGGCGCTGACGTGGCCCGCACGATGGGCACGCTCTTCGGCAAGGAGCTTCCGGCCAAGTACATCGACCTGCCGCTGTCGAACTACGCGACGTGGCCCTATGACAAGGTGCAGATCGGCGACGGCGTCGTCGGCGTCTCGACCTTCTCGGGCTACAGCTACAACGAACGCTCGATGCTGTCGCTGGCGATGGTCGACCCCGAAATCGAGATCGGCGCCGAGGTGACGCTCGTGTGGGGCGAGGAGGGCGGCGGCTCCGCCAAGCCTGTGGTCGAGCGGCACGTGCAGGCCGAGATCCGCGCCGTGGTCAGCCCTTGCCCGTACTCCGAGGTCGCGCGCACCACCTACGCGGAAGGATGGAGAACCGAGGCCGCGGTGACCTGAGCGTGGCGGGGGCCGCCTCGGTGGCCGCGAACGACCTCTCCGTCGCGATCGTCGGAGGCGGGATCGGCGGGCTCTCCGCGGGGCTGTCGCTCTACCGCGCCGGGTTCGACGTACACGTCTACGAACGGGCCGCCGCGCTGAGCGAGGTGGGCGCCGGAATACAGATCGGCCCGAATGCGTCGCGGGTGCTTCACGGGCTCGGGCTCGCGGATGACCTCGCCGAGATGGGCGTCAGGCCGCTGGCCTGGCACCAGCGCCGGTGGGACGACGGGCGGACGCTTCTGCGCACGTCGCTCGGCGCCGTCGTCGAGATCTTCGGCTTTCCCCAGTATCAGATGCACCGGGCCGACCTTCTGGCGGCGCTGATGCGCGGCCTCCCTGGGGAGAGGGTGCACGTCTCGCACCGGCTCGTCGGCCTGACCGACCGCGGAGACCGGGTCGAGGCGGAGTTCGAGAATGGGAGCGGCGTCGAGGCCGACGTCCTGGTCGGCGCCGACGGGATCCACTCCTCGGTGCGCGAGATCCTGTTCGGGCCGCAGGAGGCGAGGTTCACCGGTTGCGTGGCCTACCGCGGGCTGATCCCGGCCGAGCGCCTGCGCCCCCTCGGGCTGGAGGTCACCGCGCAGGTCTGGATGGGGCCCGGCCGGCACTTCGTCCACTACTACGTCCAGGCCCAGCGGCTGGTGAACTTCGTCGCGGTCGTCGAGCAGGACACCTGGACGCGGGAGTCGTGGACCGACAAGGGCGACGTCGAAGCCGCGCTGGCGGAGTTCGAGGGCTGGCACCCCCAGGTGCGAGGGATCCTGGGCGCGGTCGACGACACCTTCATCTGGGCGCTCTTCGACCGGGCGCCGCTCGAGCGCTGGTCGGTGGGCCGCGTGACGCTGCTCGGAGACGCCTGTCACTCGATGCTGCCGTTCATGGCGCAGGGCGCCGCCCAGGCGATCGAGGACGGCGCCACGCTGACCGCGTGTCTCTCACAGCCCGGCCTCGAGGTTCCGGAGGCGCTGCGGCTCTACGAGAAGCTGCGCCTGCCGCGCGCCTCGAAGATCCAAGGGCTCTCGGCGGCCAACAAGATCCGCTTCCACCTCCCGGATGGGCCCGAGCAGCAGGAGCGGGACGAGCAGATGGCGAGCGGCGCGACGGACTGGTCGGTCAAGGCGGTCGCCTGGCTCTACGGCCACGATGCCACCGTGATCGAAGACACCGGCCCGCCGGCCGCCGGCCGACTCGGGCGCGGCGCCAAGCTGCATGACGGGTAATCGAGGCTAGGCGGCCGCGAGCCCGAGCAGCCGGGCCGCGTTCTCCTTCAGGATCAGCGGCCGCACCTCGTCCCGAAACGGGGCCTGCTCGAAGTCGGCCAGCCAGCGGTCGGGCGTCAGGAGCGGGAAGTCCGAGCCGAAGAGCACTTTCTCGCGTAGCTGGGTGTTCGCGTACTGCACGAGCTGGGGCGGAAAGTACCTCGGCGACCAGCCCGACAGGTCGATCCAGACGTTGGCTTTGTGGAGGCAGATCGAGATCGCCTCGTCCTGCCACGGGAACGACGGGTGCGCGAGAACGACGGGGAGGTCGGGGAAGTCGGCGGCCACGTCGTCGAGGCACATCGGGTTGGAGTACCTGAGCCTGAGGCCGCCGCCGCCCGGGAGGCCGGTCCCGATGCCGCTGTGGCCCGTATGGAAGAGCGCCGGCAACCGCGCCTCGGCGATCACCTCGTAGAGCGGGTAGGCGGTGCGGTCGTTCGGGAAGAACTCCTGCAGGTTGGGGTGGAACTTGAAGCCTCTGACGCCGTGCTCCTCGATCAGCCGCCGAGCGCGCTCGACCGCGTCCCGGCGTGCGGGGTCGACGCTCGCGAAGGGGACGATCACGTCCGGGTTCGCGCGCGCAGCCTCCGCGATCTCCTCGTTGGGTATGGGCGGCCGGCCGCTCCGGCGCTCCCAGTCGACCGTGAACAGCACCGCGGCCATGTTCCTGGCCCGGTAGTAGTCGGCGACGTCGTCGACCGTCGGGAGCCGCTCGTCACTTCCGAAGTAGCGCGCAGCTGCAGCCCGGAGCTCCGGGGGTAGCGGGTCGTCCCCCGCGCGCGAGAGCTCGGTGTGGACGTGCACGTCGATCGCTTCGATCGCGGCGACGTCGATCACGGGCTCACGGTCCCGAGCTCGTCCTGGAGCGCCGCGCCTGCCGCAAGCAGGTCCCACTCGCCGCCGGGAGGTCCGATCAACGAGACGCTCGTGGGGAGGCCGCTCCGTCTGCCGACGCCCGAGGGCAGCGCCACGACCGGGAAGCCGACCCAGTCCCAGTAGTGCGTCAGCGAGATCTCGGCGAAGTCGGTGAAGGCCTCGTCGTAGCCCGTCCCCCGCGGGTGCGCCACGATCGGCACCGTCGGCTCGATCACGGCGTCGATGTGGTGCTCCGCGAACCAGTCGGCCCAAGCGTCGGCCGCCTCGAGCCGGCGGGCCTGCGCGGTGACGTACTCCTCGCCTGTCATGGCTCTCTGCTCCGCGTGCTCGAGGAACCCGACGATCGACGGACGGTAGAGCTCGCGGCGGCCGTCGAAGCGGCGGTGGTAGACGAGCATGTCCTGGCAGAGGACGTCGGCGAACTCCATCCCGAGGTCGAGCGGCGCGTCCGGCGGCTCGGCGGCGACCTGCTTCGCGGCGAGCGACCGGAGCGCGGCGTCGAGGCCGTCGGCCACGTCCGGGTCGAGGTCGCCGATTCGCGGGGAGACCGCCACGCGCTCCACTACGCGGCGCGATGACGGCGGCACGACGCCTGCCATCGCCGCCAGCAGCGGCTCGCAGTCGAGCACGCTGCGCGCCATCGGCCCGGCATGATCGAGGGTCCAGCTCAGCGGGACGATTCCGCGCATCGAGACGGCTCCGCGGCCGGGCTTCACCGTCGACGTGCCGCACATTGCGGACGGAATGCGCAGTGATCCCGCGGTGTCCGTCCCCGTCGCCGCGGGAACCGTGCACGAGGCGAGGGCCGCTGCCGAGCCGCCGCTCGACCCGCCCGGCGAGAGCTCGAGGCCCCACGGGTTGCCGACCTGGTCGGTCGTCCCGCCGGCAGCGAACTCGTGCGTGTGCACGTGGCCGAGCAGCACCATGCCCTCGGCGGCCAGGCGCGCCCAGGCGTCGCAGTCGCGGGCGGGCACCTCGTCGAGGAGACGGCTCGAGGCGGTCAGCGGCTTACCCGCGACGGCGTAGAGGTCCTTGAGCGCGATCGGGATCCCGCACAGCGGCGGCGCCTCGCCTCCGGCGAGGCTCTCGTCCGCCCGCTCCGCGGCGGCCAGCGCGTCCTCCTCGTATACCCGCACCCAGGCGTTGATCGACTCCAGGTCGCCCTCGCGGCTGTGCGCGCCGTCGCGGTCGTGGATACGCGTCAGGCAGGCCTCGACCAGCTCCCGGGACGAGAGCTCGCGCCCCCGCAGGGCCGATGCGGCGTCCGTCACCCCGAGGTCGGCGGGATCCGTCGAGGAGGTGCGAACAAACACCATGGTTGACGCGATATTGACAGTCCCTTACATTCATGCGGATCAACGGGGTCTGTTGCTACTCCGTTCACACGGAAAGCAGCCGGCGAACCTTGCGGCAAGAAGGCCGCTCGGGGATGCGGGTAGAACGAAGGGAGGAACTATGAAATCAAGGAAGCTGGCCGCAGGTCTCACGCTAGCGGCCGTCGGAATCGCTGCCCTGGTGCTGGCAGCGTGGGCAACCGGCGGGAGCCGGACGCAGGCCGCGCCCGGGATCGTGGGCTCGGGCAAGGCGTCCGCCACGAAGGCCGTGTGCGGTATGGGCACCGGGAAGAAGGCGACCGGGACGCCGATCAAGATCGGCACGATCAACATGCTGATCCCGGGCGTCGACTTCACCACGATCGCCAAGATCGTGAACGCCTACTTCCAGTGCGTGAACGACAACGGTGGCATCCATGGCCGCCCGATCAAGTACATCCAGTACACGGAGCAGCTCAATCCTGCGCAGGAGTCGACTCTGGCTCACAAGTTGATCCAGACCGACAAGGTCGTCGGGATCGTCGGGAACACGAGCTTCGCCGAATGCGGAACCAACTGGAAGTACTACCAGCAGAAGCATTTCACCGTCATCGGGGCCGGGGTTCAGGCCGAGTGCTACAGCAAGCCGAGCATCGTCGAGTCGAACATGGGCCCCCGCTACTCCGACCTCGGAGCGGCGCAGGCTCTCGTCAAGCGGGGTGCCAAGTCACTGATCGTGGCATCGCCGTCGACGCTCTCGAAGTACGCGGACGAAGACGTGGTCACGTACGCCAAGCAGCATCACATCAAGGGAGAGGCCGTTCCGGTCGTGCTTCCGGTGACCGATGCCAACTCGATCATCACGCACCTGTACCAGCTCGCCGGGAACGGCGGCGGCATCATCCTCGACTTCACGCCCGACACGGCCCCGGCGCTCATGAACGCGGCGATCGCCCAGGGCCTCGTCAACAAGGTGAAGTGGGGCTCGTCGACGCCGATCGCCAACGCGTTCATGGCGAAGCAGTTCCCGCAGTTCGACAACAAGATCTTCATCAACCAGGAGTTCTCGAACCTGACGAAGGTAGGACCTGACAGCAACCTCTGGAGGCAGATCAACCATAAGTACGCCCCCAAGGTCGCGCTGCAGGCGTTCGGCCAGATGGGCTACATGGACGCGAAGTTCGCGACCATCGCCTTGCTGAAGATCAAGGGGCCGATCACGGCCAAGAGCTACAACAACTCGGTCCGGACCCTGAAGAACATCCACACCGACATCCTCTGCAAGCCCTGGTATGTCGGGAATCTGCCGTACCACATTCCGAACAACTACGACATCACCGTGACCTACAGCAAGGGCAAGGTCGTCGTGAAGGACAAGTGCTTCGCGATTGCCCCAGTCGACAAGTCGATCGGGCAGACGCGCAAGTGGGAGAAGAAGTACCACCTCAACACGCACTAGGAGCAGAAGAGACCAGACAGCGAAAACTGATCAGGATGCCCGCGGTTGCCGATGTCTAGCGTCGTCGCCTTTTCGGTGCTCGGCGTGGACTGGGAGTTCCTGAAGCCGTACATCGTGCTCGGCCTCGCGCTGGGCGGGGTGTACGCCCTCTCGGGAACCGGCATCGTCGTGCTGTACAAGGCGACCGGCGTGCTGAACCTCGCGTTTGGCGCGGTCGGCGCCGCGGGCGCCCTGATCGCCTACTGGATGGTCAACCACACGAGCTGGCCGCACTGGCTGGCCTACACCGCCTGTGTCGCGTTCGGCGGGGTCGTCAACCTCGTCTACGGCGTGGTTTTCGGCCCCGTCTTCGCGAGGCGGGACGCGCTCGTGAAGATGATGGGAACGCTCGCTCTCGCGCTGATCCTGCTCGGGCTGATGGCCTGGCGGGCTCCCGCCGGAGGGGCGTTCGTCCGCGTCCTGACCCTTCCGAGCTCCACGCACTACTACACCGTCTTCGGGGCGCGCGTGAACCTGACGCAGATCCTGGCGCTCGCGTTCGCGATCGCACTCACGCTCGTAACGACGCTCTTCCTGCGCTACACGGCGCTCGGAACCGCGTACCGCGCGATCGCGAACGACCGGGAGATCACGGCCACGCTCGGAGTGCCGGTACGGCGCGTCGAGGCGTCGGCCTGGCTCGGCTCCGGGCTCGTCTGCGGCGCTGCCGGTCTCCTGCTGGCCGATCTCTACACGTCGCTCGACTACACCGCGTTGACGTTCCTCGTCATCTCGTCGCTGGCCGCCGCGCTGATCGGCCGCCTCGAGTCGTTGTGGCTCACGCTGTTCGGCGGCCTACTCGTCGGGTTCGTGCAATCGATCCTCACGCCGTACGCCTCCGTGACGGCGTATCGCGCTGCCACGCCGTTCGTCCTCTCCATCATCGCTCTGCTCTGGATGGGGCGCCGGCGCGTCGTCGTCTTCGCTCCGGCGACGCGCTAGTGGACGCCGCACACGCCCAGGACCGGGCGGGCCGGTCTCGGTTGCGCTCCATCAACCGGCCGCTGATCGCGCGCGTGCTCGTGATCGCCGGGCTCCTCGCGGTTGCGCTCTTCGTCTTCCCGAGCACGCTCGGCGCCGACTGGATCAACACGTTCACGAGCGTCGCGATCTACTCGACCGTGGCCGCCGGCCTGGTCGTCCTCTACGGACGCGTCGGGATGATCTCGCTCGGCCAGATCGCGATTCTCGCGATCGGAACCTGGATCGCGACGCGGCTGAGCTTCGAGACGAATCTTCCGTTCCCGGTCCTCCTCCTCGTCACGGGCGCGATCACGTGCGTGATCGGCGTCCTCATCGGGCTCCCCGCATTGCGCCTCAGCGGGCTCTACCTGGCCCTGATCACCCTGATGGCTGCGGGGGCGGTGAACGTGGTCCTGGCGCAGATCCAGTTTCCGAACGGCGGCGGCGGCTTCACGGCGCGGACCGACAACCCGAGCCTGTCGGGGCTCAAAGCCGTGCCGAGGCCGTCGGCCGCGGCCGGGGACAACGCCTACTACCGCTACACCGTGATCGTCTGCGGCCTCATGTTCCTGCTTGCCGTGGTCCACTTTGCGAGCAAGCCCGGGCGCGCCTGGGCCGCGATCCGCGAGAGCGAGCCGGCCGCTCTCGCGGCAGGTGTGAACCTCACCCTCTACAAGCTCTGGGCCTTCGCCCTGGCCTCGTTCATGACGGGCGTCGCCGGCTGTTTGCTCGCGGCCCAGGTCGGGACTCCCAACACCTACAACTTCCCGACACAGGACTCCCTCTCGTTGATCGCGACAGCGCTGATCGGCGGCATCTTCACGCTCTGGGGCGCGATCGTGGCGGGGGTCTTCATGCAGCTCCTGCCGTTCCTCTTCCAGGCGCAGTGGACCGTCAACCCGAACTTCCTGCTGGTCGTCTTCGGCTGCGGGCTGCTCCAGGTGCTGCTGAGCGCGCCCGGCGGCCTGATCGACCAGTTCCCGAAGGACATGGCCAATCTCGGCCGGCTGATCGCCCGCAAGATCCCGCTGACACGCCAGGCCGCCTTCGGGATCGCCAGCATCCTCGCGCTGCTCGTCGGCATCGTCCTGCTCGTCACCCTCAAGAGCACGCCGATCGTCGGGAT
This sequence comes from Gaiellaceae bacterium, assembly GCA_035624425.1. Lineage (GTDB taxonomy): Bacteria > Actinomycetota > Thermoleophilia > Gaiellales > Gaiellaceae > AC-32. The sequence continues at coordinate 360 of DASPRN010000040.1, read as the reverse complement.
CGTCGTCGTCATCCTCTCCCCGGTCTTCGCGAGCCTCTCCCAGGACTGACGCGTGATCGAGGTCAAAGGGCTCACGGTTCGCTTCGCCGGCATAACGCCGATCGACGACATGAGCGTCACGTTCCCCCGCGGTGCCTGCGGGCTGATCGGGCCCAACGGCGCGGGGAAGACCACCTTCTTCAACGTGCTCTCGGGGTTCGTCAAGCCGGCCGCCGGCTCGATCCAGGCCTTCGGGGAGGATCTGCTCAAGCTCGTCGACTACCGCCGTGCCCGCTGGGGGCTGCGCCGCACGTTCCAGACGGAGCAGGCGATCGAGCAGCTCTCGGTGTTCGACAACGTGGCGATGATCCACGAGCACTC
>DASPRN010000039.1:0-24106 GCA_035624425.1 Gaiellaceae bacterium | reverse complement strand
CGCCACGGGGGAGACGCACGGGCCACAGGCAGCGCCGGTCGTGGATCCGGACTACGTCTACGGCCAGCTCTTCGACATGGCCTACAACGACGTCTACCGCGTGTCGGGCGCAGACGGCGACCCGCACCTCGTCCAGGCCGGCGGAACCGATGCGTTCAACGAGCCGTCGACGATCAACGGCTGGCAGGAGCTCTTCCTGCACTGGAAGCAGCAGCTCACGGACAAGAACGTGATGGGCAACCTCGCCAAGTACTCGACGGTTTCGGATCACTACTTCCGCCGCATGGACGAGCAGCGGACGAATCCGAACTACTCGTTCAACCGTGCCTACCCCTGGGATTCCGACGACGCCGAGGTCACCCTGCCCGGCTACGCCTGCGCGGGCCGGCGCGTGCTGCTCGCCGCGCACCCGGACGGAACCCCGATCTCACCGGCGATCGTCGGCGAGGTCAACAACCCGCAGAACTCGACGAGCGGCGTGTTCGGCTTCGGCGCCGCCCGCCGTGACATCGCGACCAGCAACCTCGCCAACGGCGGCGCCTACGACGACACCTCGGGCGTCGCGATGACGATGGGCGAGTACCAGGCGCTGCTGCGCTGGTACGAGGCCAACGGGACCTATCCTTCGAAGACCGTCAAGATCGCGCTCCTCGACGCCTCGGCCGGCCGCGCCGCGAACGGCCTCTTCCTGCGCGAGGGCTCGAAGTACTACGCCCAGAACCTGATCCCGCAGGGCCCGCAGGGCAAGTACGCGATGTTCGCGGTCATGAACGCGAACGGAATGAGCTACCCCGCCTACCACCTCGGGACGCAGTACTACTGGAACAACACCGCCGGCGGCGGAGTCCCGCCCTGGCGGACGTTCATCACGGACACGCCGTCGGCCCCCAACGCGCTCTACCCGGACTTCAGCGGGGCCATCGCGGCCAACAGCGCCGCGAGCGCCGCGTTCAACAGCGACCTCAACGCCGCGGTCACCGCCGGCTTCGCCGAGCAGAGCGCCAAGTACGGCGGCACCGTCCAGCAGGAGAACCCGCTTCGCTACAACCGCACGGGCTCGGCCCCCGGGGCCTCCAACGGCGGCGGGCCCGAGCTCCCTCAGACGCCGTACGTGCCGGCCTACACCGCGGCCGACCAGGCGAATTACTCGCCGGTTCACGCGGCCGGCACGGCGCCCGAGGCCCAGATCCTCTCGACCGAGGACGACGCGGCCGCCTTCTGGAACCTGGGCATCCCGGGCTTCAGCGTCGGCGGCATCCAGGACTCGAACATCGAGGAGAACCCGTACCCGTCGACCACCTCCGCCGCGATCAGGTCGACGCCGGTCCTGTCCTACTCGGGCGGCGGCACCGCCTTCGAGTTCGCGAGCGGCGTCCCGGCGGCCGGGATGTCGACGCTCAGCGCCCCGACCGCAGTCGGCGACACCACGGTGACAGTCGCCACGGGAGCGAACTTCACCGCCGGGCAGCCGTTCTTCGTCGACACCGGCTCGAACCTCGAGGTCGGCCAGCTCGCCTCGATCGCCGGCAACACCCTCACCCTGACGGCGCCGCTGACGAAGGCCCATGCCAGCGGCGTCCCGTTCAACGTGAACCAGGGCCAGCCGGTCGGCTTCACCGGCGACACGCTCGAGCACCTGAACTTCTTCGCCGCCGGCGCCCCGCACGGCGTCAGCGGCTACACCGCTCCGACCCAGGAGCTATTGCGGGCGCTCGAGCTCCCGGCGGAGTACACGTCGCTCCTGATCAGCGGGAACGACTACGCCGGCGCCGTCCCGAAGCCCACGGGGACGATCGCCTACTTCGAGACCAACCCGGTCAACCCGTCCTCGACGCTCACCGTCACCTTCGACGCGCGCTTCTCGCGCGCCAAGAGCGGCGGAACGGCCGGCCTGCAGTACTACTGGGACTTCGGTGACGGCACGCACGCCGTCGGCAAGACCGTGACCCACACGTACTCCTCGCCGCAGTGGGCCGACGCCAAGCTCGTCGTCGTCAAGGGCAACTCGAGCAAGTGGGGCATGTACCGGCAGGCCGTGGCGGTGGACAGCCCGTCGGGCTCCGCGCCGGCGACTCCCGCCTGCGGGACGTTCTCGGCGAGCGAGCGGGCCGACCTGGTCGCGGCCGCGAAGGCCGCGCTCAAAGCGCACGGCAAGCAGCCCGCTCGAAGAGTGCGACGGATGACCGGAAGGAGGCACCCGTGAGCCGGCTGAGGATCATCGGACGCAAGGCACTGCGGCCGCGCTGGCTCGTGCTGCTCCTGGTCGCCGCGGCAACGGTTCCGGCGGCGCTGCTCGCGGCGACGAGCGCAAGCTCGGCACCGCAGATACCCGTCTCGAACCCGGCGCATCCTGTCGTCGACACGCCGTGGATCTACGCGCACAACTTCTACGAGTCGAACGCCTTCATCTACAAGGTCGCCGGCTCCGACGGCTGCCTGCCGTCGGCGACGACGTGCGGCACCGGCACCCAGACGGATCCGAGCAACAACCTGCCCCCGAACTACAACGGCGCGCAGGAGTTCTACTCCTGGTGGAAGGGGGTCGGCACCACGCACACGCCCCAGCCGAACGGCGATCTCGGCAAGTGGATCAGCGCGCGCGACCACCTGTTCCCGACCCGCACCTGGCAGCTCAACGATGCCGAGCTGACGATCCCCGGCGCCACCTGCGCCGGCCAGCAGGTCATGCTCGCCAGCCACAACGACTCGACGCCCGTGAACGCTGTCAACCCGGGCTCGAGCGCCACGCCGATGAGCGGCATGCACTCCGGCAACTGGGGCAACGGCTCCGGTTACGACGCCAACATGGGCGAGAACATGAACCTGGAGGAGCTCGGGTCGGTCCTCCGCTGGCACGAGGTGAACGGCACCTATCCGGCCCGCACGATGAAGGCGACCCTCTACGACAACGAGGAGGGCGGCCTGGTCGGCTCGGGCGACTACTCCGCGGCCGGCACGGCGGCGGCGATCGTGACCGCTCCGGCCAGCGTGGGTGACACGAACATCAAGGTCACGTCGACCACCAACCTCGGCGTCGGCACGACGATCGCCCTCGACGAGGCCGACACCGAGAACCCGACCGTCGCCTCGGTCGGCACCGCCACGACGAACACGACCCTCACCGGGCCGTCTGCCGCGGGCGCGACGAAGATCGAGGTCGGGAGCGTGACCGGCCTCGCCGCCGGCAACACGCTCTCGATCGACCTCGGCACCAGCAGCTCGCCGGAGTCGGCGACGATCACATCGGTCGGCACCGGGGCGCGCACCGCGACGACCCTCGCTGCGGCCGCGAACCCGGGCGACACGAACGTCAAGGTCACCTCCGTGACGAACATGGTCGTGGGCGAGCGGCTCGCGATCGACGTCGGCTTCTCCCAGCAGGAGTTCGATCCGATCACCGCCGTCGGCACCGCCGGGTCGGGCGGCACGGGCGTGACGCTCGCCAACCCGCTCGCAAGTGCGCACGTGAGCGGCGCCTCGATCCAGGACCTCGGCAGCGGCGTCACGCTGAGCACGCCCCTCTCGGCCGCTCACCCGGTCGGCGCGAGGGTCGTCAACACCTCGAGCCTCGGCACGGGGATCACGCTGACGGCACCGCTGACGAAGGCGCATCCGGCCGGCTCGACGGTGAACGGCTCGGCGACGGGCCTGCTCTCCGACAGCCCGCAGGGCCAGATCATCGGCGTCTTCAACAACGACCAGGACGGCCTCAACTACCCGGCGCCCAAGTGGGGCACCGACCACTACCTAAACGATCTGATCAACGGCGGGATCGGCCCGTGGTTCAACAACATCAACGCGACGCCGGTGTCCCCCGCGCCGAACAGCGTCTACGGCGCGGTCGGGATCCAGCGGCTCCAGCACAACCTGCCGGCCGTGCAGGCGTTCCGGACCTCCTCCGCCAACGCGGTCACGCAGGCGCTTCAGGACCTCGGCCAGAAGTACAACTTCAGCATCCCGCTGGAGAACCCGGACCTGCTCAAGAACACGGGCTCGGTCCCGGACAATCCGGGCGTCCAGACCCGGCCCGCCTACCTGCCCGCCGACCAGGCGCAGTACACGCCGGTGCTCGACGACCGCACCGGCCGCACCGACCAGGTGTCGTTCGGCGTCCGCGGGATCCCGTCGCTCGGCGACATCGGCCAGTACGACTCGAACACCGACCCGCTCGTCGGCGGCAACGAGAACCCGTATCCGGCCGCCTATCCGAGCAAGCCCACGCTTGCCGGCATGTTCGGCCAGGACTCGACGAGCGACTACTTCTCGAACCTGAACTTCTGGGCTTCGGGGACGGTTCACGGGCCCGGCGGCTACGACCAGCCGTCCGAGGGCCTGCTGCGCGGCGTCGAGTTCATCGCAACGTGGTTCTCGTACGCGATCGCCTCTCCGCAGGAAGGCGGCGCGGTGTCCAAGCCGAACCGCCCGATCGCCTACTTCGAGACGACGCCGAAGAAGCCGACGGCCCAGACGACCGTCTCGTTCGACGCCGGCTTCAGCCGGACGAAGAGCGGCGACACCTCCGGCCTGACGTACTACTGGGACTTCGGCGACGGCAGCCCGATGGTCGTCACGACGAACCCGGTCATCCAGCACACGTTCCCGACCCAGGCGGCCTGGCGCGACGTCCAGCTGCTCGTCGCGGGGGCCGGGCAGTGGAACTCGCCGGAGAAGTTCGGCTCGTTCCGGCAGCTGGAGCCGATCGACTTCTTCCCGACGTACTACCCGGCGCTCGCGCCGGCGACCGAGCCGCAGCCGCCGACGAGTGGCGGCCAGGCCGACCCATGCGGGGCGCTGACGGCGTCCGAGCAGACGGCGCTGATCGCGGAGGCCAAGGACGCGAAGCACGACCAGGCCCCGGCGCCGACACTCAACAGGCTCGCGAGCTGGGCGCTGACGAAGCACTAGCCGCGACGGACAAGCGAAGGACGAGGGCGCCGAGCGGCGCCCTCGTCCGTAAGAGGCGTGCCCCAGGGACAGTCCCTGGGACAGGCACCGCTCGGCGAAGAACCGCCGGAAGTGCAGGCGAATCTTCGGTGCGACCGGCCCGAGCGGACGGGGCCGAGGGACTGTCCCTCAGACGTGGCTGAGCTGGTCGGTGGCGGCGTCGTGCAGCGCGACGCGGTAGCGCCAGAAGGCTCGGCCCGTCTCGAGCAGGCGTGCGCGGAGCGGGCCGCCGAGCTCCTCGAGCGTGCCCCAGCGGGCGGCCTCGATCTCGTCCAGATCGCGTGGGTCGAGCTTCGCGCCGTGCGTGGTCGCGAGGAAGACGTGCGTCCGCCAGCGGATCTCGCCCGCCGCGTGGTGAAACTGCGCGTCGGCGGCGACGAGGTAGCGGCGCAGCTCGATCTCGAGGCCGGTCTCCTCGAACGCCTCGCGCCGGACGCCGTCCTCGAACGCCTCGCCCGGCTTGATCCCGCCGCCCGGCGGCCGCCAGACGCCCTCCTCGAACTGCGGCTTGCGGATCAGCGCCAGCCGCTCCCCGTTGAGGATGAACAGCGTGACGTCGTGCGTGCGGCTCGGGTTGTAGGTGGCGAGCGCGTGCTCGTACCCGGAGATCTCGCCTTCCCAGTCGAGCCGTGCCGGCTCGCCGTAGCGTTTCCGGACTGGTGCGAGGACGGCCTCGGTCAGGTGCATGCGCCGATGGTACGGTCGCGCGCATGCCGCTCGACGCGCTGGCGCTGGCGCTCGGCGCCGCCGGGCTGCATGCCGCCTGGAACCTGCTGCTCGCCCGCGAGCGCGACACCGAGGCGGCGCTGGCGGTGGGGCTCCTCGCGCTGGTCGCGACGATCGCGCTGCCCGCGGCGCTCACCTGGCGGGTCGACAGCGCGGCAGTCCCCTACATCGTCGGCTCGACGGCGCTGGAGCTGGTGTACGTCGCGCTGCTCGCGGCGGCGTACCGGCGCTACGAGCTGAGCCTCGTCTACCCGGTCGCGCGCGGCCTGGCGCCGGTGCTGGCGCTGCTGTTCGCCGCTGCGGTCGGCGCTGCATTGCCGTCCAGGCTCGGCGTCGCCGGGGTCACGGTCGTTGCCGCGGGCGTGCTGCTCGTCCGCGGCGCGCGCGGAAGCCTGCACGGGCTCGCTCTCGGCGCGGTCATCGCGGCCGCGATCGCCGGCTACACGGTCGTCGACCGCTATGGGATCCGGCACGCGGCGGCCGCGCCGTACCTGCTGCTGGTGATGCTCGGGCCGGCGCTCGCCTATCCGCTCACCGTCGGGCTGGGTCGTGTGCGGGCGGCGGTGAGCCAGACGGCGTTCGCGGTGGGAGCGGCGGCCGCCGCCGCGTACCTGCTGGTGCTGCTCGCGCTCAGGCTGGCGAGTGCCCCCGCCGTCGCCGCGGTCCGCGAGACGAGCGTCGTCATCGCCATCGTTCTCGCGGCCGTCTTCCTGCACGAGCGCGTCACGCCGCTTCGTGCGGCCGGCGCCGTCCTCGTCGCCGCCGGGGTCGCGCTGCTGGCTTTCTCCTAGAGCTTACGCAGGAGCTCGAGCAGCTCCGCCGGCGACCCGAGCACGAGGTCGGCGGCCTCCACCAGCCCCGGGGGCGCCTCGCCGGAGACGACCGCAACCCGGACCGCGACCTCGAGCCCGTCCAGCCCGCGGAAGGCGTCGAGGTCGGTCGAGTCGTCGCCCGCGTAGAGCGCCCGCCGCAAGCCGCGCTCCGCGAGCAGGCTCCGAACGGCGGTGCCCTTGTCGGCTTCCACTGGCGGGCGGAGCTCCAGCACTTTCCGGCCCCAGCGCGCGTCCAGCCCCACCGCGCGAGCCCGCTCCGCAATCTCCTCGAGCTCGGCGCGGGCCGCGGCCTCGTCGGGCGCCTCGCGCCAGTGGAACGCGACGGCCAGGCCCTTGTCCTCCAGCCACGGCCAGCCCGAGTCGGCGAACGGCCGGAGCGGCGCCCGCCAGGCGTCGGCATCCGGCTCGAGCTCCAGGCCGTGAACGCCGGCGTAGGAGGCGCCCTCGACGCCGACGAGCTCGCGTGCCGCCGCGCCGGTGCGCCCGCTGACGAACCCGACGAGCGCGTAGCGGGCGACCAGCCGACGCAGCTCCGACCGCGTCTCCTCCGGCACCGAGGCGAGCTCGGGGCGTGCGACGATCGGAGCCAGGGTCCCGTCCACGTCGAGCAAGATGGCCGCCCGGGCCGGGTCCTCGGCAAGCCGCCTCAGCACATCCTGCATCGCGGAGAGAATACGACGGTGCTGCGGCTCGTTTTCATCGGGCTCCTGGCCGGCCTGTTCAGCGCCCTCTTCGGCGTCGGGGGCGGCGTCGTCGTCGTGCCGCTGCTCCTGCTCGTCGCCCACTTCTCCGAACGCCCGGCGATGGCGACCTCGCTGGCGGCGGTCTTCGTCATCTCGATCGCGGGTGCTGCCACCTACGCGTTCCACGGCGAGGTGAGGCCTGGCGCAGCCGCGATCGTCGGTCTGCCGGCGATTGCCGGCGCGGTCGCGGGGGCCGCGCTGCAGCAGCGGCTGGCCAACCGGACGCTCTCGCTCGCCTTCGCCGCCCTGCTGACGGCGCTCGGGGTGCGCCTCCTCGTCTGATGTGGGCGATCCTCGCCGCCGCGCTGCTCGGCGCCGGCGCCGGCGTTCTGTCCGGACTGTTCGGTGTCGGCGGCGGGGTCCTGTTCGTCCCGACCCTGACGCTCGTACTCGGTCTCACGCAGATCCACGCCGAGGCGACGAGCCTGCTCGCGATTCTGCCGACCGCGGCCGTCGGCGCCTGGCGCCAGCAACGGTACGGCAACGTCCGCTGGCAGGCCGCGCTCGTCCTCGGCATCGCGGCGATCGCCGGCGTCGAGGGCGGCGTCCAGATCGCCGAGGCGCTCCCCCAGGCGACGCTGCGCCGTCTGTTCGGCGCGCTCATGCTGATCGTCGCCGCCCAGGTCGCCTGGCGGGCCAGGGCGGCCTATCCTTCGGAGTCGTGACGCAAGCCGAGAAGCTCTGGATCCCGCCGGGCGGCTGATCTCGATGGACCGCACGGGGCTCGCAGCACCAGGGCTGGCGCTTGCGCCCGCGCGCGAGCGCCTCGCACGCGCCTGGGCGACGACGACGATCTCGGAGGCCGCGTTCGGCCGGCTGCTCGGCCTGTTCGTCCTCCTGACGATCGTCGCCTCGGCACTCGGCGCCGGCCGCGGCCCGGCCGCGCAGACGTTCCTGCTGATCTTCACCTCGATCGTGATCGAGGCGCTGCCGTTCATCCTCGTCGGCGCGCTCGCCTCGGCCGCGATAGCGGTCTACCTGCCGCAGGGCTCGTTCGGTTGGATCTCGCGGCTGCCGCTGGGGTTGCAGATCCCGGGCGCGGCGCTCGGAGGCTTCGCGTTCCCGGTCTGCGAGTGCGGCTCGGTGCCGGTTGCCCGCCGACTGATCGCGCGCGGGGTCGAGCCCGGCGCGGGGATCGCCTTCATGCTCGCCTCGCCGGTGCTGAACCCGATCGTGCTCGCGTCGACCTGGGTCGCCTACGGCGGCCACATGCGCGGCGCGGAGATGGTGGCCGGCCGGGCCTCGCTCGGGCTCGTGACCGCCGCCGCCGTGGGGTTCGCCTTCTCCCGGACGAAGCCCGGCGAGCTGCTCCGGCCTCGCCCGGCCGACTACGAGCACGACCACGGGCACGACCACGACCACGGCGACATACGCGATAGCGGGCCCGTCGCGTTCGCGACCCACCTGGTCTCCGACTTCCTGTTCATGGGCAAGTTCATCGTCCTCGGCGCCGGGCTCTCGGCGCTGGTGCAGGTAGTTCTCCCGGGCTCCGTCGTCTCCGCGCTCGGCGGCGCCCCCGTGCTCTCGTCGCTGGCCCTGATGGGGGTGGCGTTCGTGCTCTCGCTCTGCTCGGAGGCCGACGCCTTCATCGCTGCGTCCTTCGGGTCCTTCACACCGGGCGCGCAGCTCGCGTTCCTCGTCTTCGGCCCGCTGGCCGACATGAAGCTCACGGTGCTCTACGGCGCGACCTTCCGCCGCATGTTCGTGGGCCGGCTGCTGCTGGTCGCGATTCCGATCATCCTCGTCGGCTCGCTGATCTTCGAGGCGCTCGTGCGATGAGACGTCGCTTGCGATGTCGATGCCAGGTCGCTCGGGCTCTGCCCGTGCGACCGTCTGAAACGACCGGTCGAGCGGTTGATCGTCAGGAGCTTCGGCCGTGACAGTCGATGCGAGAATCGCCCGCGGCGGGGCGCTCGCGCTCTGGGCGGCCTTCTTCTTCACGCTCTGGCTGACCGGCTCGACCGACCGCTTCCTCGGGACGCGCACCGCGTGGATCGTCCCCTTCGGCGCGATCGTGCTGGCGCTGGCGGTGCTCGCCTACGGATACGGGTACCTGCGGGCGAGAGGGCGCGGCCCGCGGCTGACCCTGCGCGAGGCGAGCGGCCTGTTCGCCCTGCTCGTGCCGCTGGCGGCCGTCGCGCTCGTCCCGCACGCGGCGCTCGGCTCGTACGCGGCCGCGCGGAAGGGCAGCGGGTCGTTCTTCCTCAGCGCGCGTCCGCCGGTGCCGCCGAAGCCGGCCGATGCGTCGTTCCTCGACATCCGCATCGCCGAGGGCGACCACACGTTCGCCGGGAACGCCGGCATCAAGTCGGGCCTGCAGGTGCGCCTGCTCGGGTTCGTCACCGGCTCGAAGGACGTTCCCGCCGGCACATTCGAGATCGCCCGCTTCTACATCTCCTGCTGCATCGCCGACGCGCAGGCCGTCGGCGTGCCGATCGTCGGCCGGCAGCCGAAGCGCGACACCTGGCTGGTCGTCACCGGTTCGCTCGAGCGCCGCGGCAAGCGGTTCGTCGTCCGGCCGGGCCGGGTCCAGCGCGTCGACGAGCCGGCGCAGCCATACCTCAGCTTCCGGACGTGACGCACCCGCCAACCCGCCGGGGAATCGTCAATAATGCGGTGACGGTGGCCAAGCGGCTCGGCCTCAGCTCGATCCTGGGAGGGGTGCTCCTACTCGCAGCCGGTTCGGCGGGCGCGGGTGGGCCCGCCTCGACGGCCGGTGCCACGGCGCGCGCGTTCGCGATCCGCGTGGTCGTTCCAGGACAGGCGGCCGCCCAGGCGGGCCTGGTCTCGGCGCCGCCCTATCGCGTCTCGTTCGGCGACGGCTTCACGTACCCGGCCGACGGCTCGGTGGCGACGACGGGCGCGACGGCGACCTCGGCCACGAGCGACACGGGCTCGCGCGCGGTCGCCACCGCCTCGGGCCAGGCGCAGTCGGTCTCGCTGTTCGGCGGCGAGATCACCGCGGACGCCGTCACCGGCAAGGCGAGCGGGTCGACGCTCGGACGCGCGGCTCGCGGCGGGCTCGGGAGCTCGTCGATCTCGAACCTCGTCGTGCTCGGCCAGCCGGCGACGGTCACTCCCAACGGCCGCATCGCGCTGGCCGACTGGGGCTACCTCACCACGCTGGAGCAGGGCACCGACACGAGCGCCGGCCCGGGCGGGGCGCAGGCCTTCAACGGCTTCGTCACCGCGCTCGACGTCCACCTGACCGCGCCCCACGGCAACCTGCCGGCCGGCTCGGAGATCGAGGTCGGCTACGCGGAGGCCAACGTGCAGGCGCCGGCTTCGAAGCGCCAGAAGCCGGTCGCGCCGAGCGAGCCCAAGGGGAAGCGCAGGGGGCCGGTGGCGCCCGAGCCGACCCATCACGCCCATGGGTCGGGACCGGTGCTTCCTGGGAGCCCGCTGACCGCACAGCCGAAGCTCGGTGCTCCCGGCTACGTCTTCCCGGTCTACGGGCCGGTGTCGTTCGTCGACACCTACGGCGCCTTCCGCGGCGACGTACCGGGGAACTGGCACCACGGCGACGACATCTTCGCCCCGCTCGGGGCGCCGATCCTCGCCTGCGCGGATGGAATCGTCTTCTCGGTCGGCTGGAACACGATCGGCGGCAACCGGCTCTGGCTCCGCGACTCGGCCGGGAACGAGTTCTACTACGCGCACCTCTCGGCCTTCTCGCCGCTGGCCAAGAACGGCCGCCGCGTCAAGGCGGGCGAGGTGCTCGGCTTCGTCGGCAACACCGGCGACGCGGCCGGCACGCCGACGCACCTCCACTTCGAGATCCACCCGGCCGGGCTGATCTACCTCGGCTACGACGGGGCGGTCGACCCGACGCAGTACCTCCAGGCCTGGCAGCACCTCCAGGACGTGCGCTTCGAGCAGGTCGCCGGCTGGGTCCCGGCTGCGTCCGTCACCGATCCGGCTCCGAAGCCGGCGGCGAGCCTGCTCCAGGTCTCCGACATCTCGGAGGCCAGCGGGCTCGACCCCGGCTCGCTCCAGCGCGCGATCGCGCCGCGCGTACCTGGCGGCGACCAGAACCTGCTCAGGGCGCTCGGCTACCACGCGCCGGACGCGCGGCCCGGCCGCGGTTAGCTTCGGCTAGTTCGAGTTCCGCGACCCGTCGGAACCGACCGGTCGACTCGCCCTAGGAAGAGTTTCCGCTGGAAGAACCTGCGCCGTACCCGAACTCCTCGTCCTCGCCGAAGACCTTGTCCTTCAGCCAGCGGCGGGTCTCGGGTCCGGTCAACGGGTTGAACAGGATTCCGATCGCGATCCCCGCGAGGAGCAGCGAGAGATTGCGGCCGGTGTGCTCCTCGCTCTTGCCCTGGATCCGGTCGGCGGCGGAGCGGAGGTCCTCGATCGCGGAGCGGAGCTGGTCCTGAATGTCCTTGTCGCTCGCGACCTTCCCCGCGACTGCGGTGACGCCGCGACCGCCGACCAGCTCGTCGTAGACGTCGCGGGCGGTCGCAAAGGCGCTGCGGAGGTTGTCGCGCAGCTCCTCGTCCTGGATCGCTCGCTGCACGTACGGCTTCACGTCGGCAACTCGGTCTTTGGCCTTGTTCATCGCTTTGGCCGTCCTTTCGCTCGTGTTCAAGGGCATTCTCTACCTTCCTCGTGCTCGGTGTTAAACCGACGGTAGCGCGGCCTGGCGCTCGCCGGAGGCGGCCGCCCTCGGCCGTGCCCCGCCCGCCTTGGAGAACGCGATCTCGAAGACCTCGGAGATCGAGTCGACCGGGAAGAACTCCAGCTCCTCGCGCGTCTCGTCGGGCAGCTCCTCGAGGTCGGGCTCGTTGTCGCGTGGGATCACGATTCGCTTCAAGCCGTAGCGCTGGGCGGCGAGCACCTTCTCGCGCAGGCCGCCGATCGGCAGCACCTGGCCGGTGAGCGTGATCTCGCCCGTCATGCCGACGTCCTCGGCCACCGGCTCGTCGCGGACGAGCGAGGCGATCGCGGTTGCGATCGTGATGCCGGCGGAAGGCCCGTCCTTCGGGACCGCGCCGGCCGGAACGTGGATGTGGACGTCGTGCTCGGCGAACCAGTCCTCGGCGACAGCGAGCTCCTGCGAGTGCGCGCGCACCCACGAGAGGGCCGCCTGCGCGGACTCTTTCATCACGTCGCCGAGCTGGCCGGTGATCGTCAGCTTCCCCGTACCCGGGTAGGCGGTCGCCTCGATGAAGAGGACGTCGCCGCCGACGGGCGTGTAGGCGAGGCCGGTCGCGACGCCGGGGTCGGCCGTGCGCTTCCGTGGGTCGGCCGGGAAGCGGCGCGGTCCGAGCCATGCGTGCACGCGCTCCTCGTCGACCACAACCTGCTCCGAGCGACCCTCGGCGATCTCGCGCGCGGTCTTGCGGCAGAGGTCGGCGATCCGGCGCTCGAGGTTGCGGACGCCGGCCTCGCGCGTGTACTGGCGGATGACGACGCGCAGCGCCTCGTCTCCGATCTCGAGCTGCTCCGCGCTGAGCCCGTGCGCCTCGAGCTGCTTGGGCACCAGGTACTTGCGGGCGATGCCCAGCTTCTCGTCCTCGGTGTATCCGGACAGCTGGATCACGTCCATGCGGTCGAGCAGCGGGCCCGGAATCGTCTCGAGCTGGTTGGCGGTGCAGATGAAGAGCACCTTCGAGAGGTCGTACGGCAGGTCGAGGTAGTGGTCGCGGAAGTTCTTGTTCTGCTCGGGGTCGAGCACCTCGAGCATCGCGCTCGCCGGGTCGCCGCGGAAGTCGGCGCCCATCTTGTCGATCTCGTCGATCAGCAGCACCGGGTTCTTGGACTCGGCGTCGCGCAGCGAGCGGATGATCGTGCCCGGCATGGCACCGATGTAGGTGCGGCGGTGGCCGCGGATCTCGGCCTCGTCGCGGACGCCGCCGACCGAGATGCGGACGAACTTGCGCCCGGTCGTGCGCGCGATCGACTGCCCGAGCGAGGTCTTGCCGACCCCGGGCGGGCCGACGAAGCAGAGGATCGGGCCCGAGAGGTCGTTCTTCAGCTTCGAGACCGCGAGGTACTCGAGGATCCGCTCCTTCACCTTCTCGAGGTCGTAGTGGTCCTCGTCGAGGATCTCGCGCGCGCGCTCGAGGTCGAGGTTGTCCTCGGTGGCCTCGGTCCACGGCAGCGACAGGATCCAGTCGAGGTAGGTGCGGATGACGCCGAATTCGGCAGCGGCGGGAGGCAGCTTCTCCAGGCGCGCGAGCTCGCGGTCCGCGGCTTTGCGCGCGTCCTCGGGGAGGTTCTTCGCCTCGATCTGCTCGCGCAGCTCGTTGATCTCGGCCTGCTGCTCGTCGCCCTCGCCGAGCTCGTCCTGGATCGCCTTCAGCTGCTGGCGCAGGAAGAACTCGCGCTGGCCCTTCTCCATCTCGGACTGGACCTGCGACTGGATCTTCGTGCCCAGCTCGACGACCTCCAGCTCACGGCCGAGGATGCCGAGCAGCTCGCGCAGGCGGGGCGAGACGTGGGGTTCTTCGAGCAGGCCTTGCTTCTCCTCCGTCTTGAGGCGCAGCGTCGAGGCGACCAGGTGCGAGAGCGCGCTCGGATCGTCGACGTTGGCGGCGGCGAGCTCCAGCTCGGCGGGGAGGTAGGGAACGAGCGAGATCAGCCGGCCGAACTCGTTCTGGACGCTGCGGACGAGCGCCTCGAGCTCGGGGGTCTCCTCAACGACGTCGGGCACCTCGCTGAACTCGCCGACCAGGTACGGCTCGTCCTGGACCGGACGCTCGAGCCGGATGCGGCCGATGCCCTGGACCAGGATTCTCAGCGATCCATCGGGGACGCGGATCATCTTGTGCACGACCGCGGCGGTCCCGATCTCGTAGAGGTCGTCCCAGCCCGGCTGCTCGACCTCGGCGTTCCTGGAGGTGACGAGCGCGAGCACGCGCTGCTCCCCGGCGACCACGTCGTCGACGAGCTTCACGGAGCGCTCCTGCCCGATCGCGAGCGGCGAGACGGACTGCGGGAAGATCACCGTCTCCTTCAGCGGGAGGACCGGCAGGACCGACGGGATCTCGATGTCGCCCTGCTCGAGCTGCTCTTCGAAGCTCAGCTCGCTCATCGAGGACCTCCGATCGCGATCAGGACGCGCTGCCGCTGCGGCTTCGGCGCTCTGGTTGCCACGGGGAGCACGACGGTCAGCAGGCCTCGGTCGTAGTTGGCGGAGGCCTTGCTGGTGTCGACGGGCTCGGCCAGGGAGATTCGCCGCTCGAACGGCCCGCACTCGAGCTCCATCTGCTGGTAGCGGCCCTCGATCGGCGGGCGGTGGCGCACGCCGGCGACGACGAGCACCCGGTCGGCGGCGATCACCTTCAGCAACGCCGGATCGACGCCTGGAAGCTCGACGATGACGTGCAGCGCGGGCGGGTCGTCGCTGCGGACGCAGTCGACGTTCGGCCGGAAGCCGTGGCGCGGGCGCACGTACCGCGGGACGTGCCAGAGGTCGCCCACGAGCTCGCGGATCTCGTCGTGCAGCCGGTCGATGTCGTCTCGTTTTCGCATCTGTGGTGGTAACGCTACGGGTAGACGGGCAGTCCCCGCCGCGCCGCCGGAATAAGTTAGCAAACGCTAACTAACCTACAGAGCGCCTGCAGATCGGGCAAACTCCGGCCGTGGCCGACCCGGTTTCCTGGCTGCTGATCGAGGCGGGCTGGAGGGTGCTCGCAGCCGACGGCTCCGAGGTCGGGAAGGTGGACGAGGTGACCGGCGACGAAAACGCGGACATCTTCGACGGCCTCGCGATCTCGACCAGCGCGCTCGGCAAGCCACGCTACGTCCCCTCCGAGCAGGTCGGCGAGATCGTCGAGGGCACCGTGCGGCTGAAGCTGGGCCCGGAGCAGGTCGATGCACTCGACGAGTACCTCGAGCCGGCCACGAGCGCGGAGATCGAGGCGGACGACAAGGGCGGCACGGTCGAGGCGATCGGTGCCGAGCTGCGCAAGCTCGAGGCGAAGACCTTCGCGCCGACCGAGCCCGAGCGCCCGCTGACCTTCTGGCGCAGGGTCAGGCTCTTCTTCCGCCGCCATAGCTCGTAGCATCCCGGCCGATGGAGGATTCGCTCAAAGGCGTGATCCTGGCCGGCGGCACCGGCTCGCGGCTGCATCCGCTGACGCTGATCACCAACAAGCACCTGCTGCCGATCTACGACCGGCCGATGATCGCCTACACGATCGAGGCGCTTGTCAACGCGGGCGTCACCGAGCTGATGCTCGTCACCGGCGGAACGCACGCTGGCGAGTTCTTCCGGCTGCTCGGCAACGGGCACGAGCACGGGATCGAACGGCTCTTCTACGCCTACCAGGACAAGCCGGGCGGGATCGCGGAGGCGCTCGGTCTCGCGGAGCGGTTCGGCCGCGGCGGCCGCACCGTCGTCATGCTCGCCGACAACGTGGTCGAGCGGTCGCTGGTGCCGGCGGTCGAGAACTTCCGGCGCCAGGAGCGCGGCGGCCGGATCCTGCTCGCACGCATCGAGGAGCCGGAGCACCTGCGGCACCTCGGCGTCGCGGAGCTCGAGGGCGACCGGGTGACGCGCATCGTCGAAAAGCCCGACGACCCGCCCAGCGAGTACGCCGTCACCGGGATCTACTTCTACGACGAGCAGGTCTGGGACGTGCTTCCGACGCTCGAGCCCTCCGGCCGCGGCGAGCTCGAGATCACCGACGTGAACAACTGGTACGTCGCGGAGGGCGCGATGGAGTACGACGTGCTCGAGGGCTTCTGGGGCGACGCGGGCGAGTCGATCGACGCCTACTACGAGGTGAACGACTTCGTCCGCGCCAACGGCGTCAACAAGGCATGGTCGACGGCGTCGAGCTGATCCCGCTGCGCCGCTTCGAGGACCGGCGGGGCTGGTTCATGGAGCTGATGCGCGTCTCGCAGCTGCCGCAGGAGGTGCGTCAGTCGAACCTCTCGTTCTCGCGCAAGGGCGTGATCCGCGGGCTCCACTACCACGAGCGCGGGCAGAGCGACCTGTTCGCCTGCCTGCAGGGGATGGTGCGCGTCGTCGTGCTCGACCGCGAGAGCGGCGAGACGTTCACGGCCGACATCGGCGACGACAACCCGGCCGCGGTCTTCATCCCCGGCCGGCACGCGCACGGCTACGAGGCGCTCACCGACTGCCTGTTCCTCTACCACGTCACGCAGGAGTACGACCGCGACGACCCCGACGAGCACGAGGTGCCGTGGAACGACCCGCGGGTCGTGCACCTCTGGAGCACGGAATCGCCGATCCTCTCTCAGCGGGACGCGGGTACCTGATCACGGGCGCCGGCGGCCAGCTCGGCGCCGCGCTGCAGGAGGCCTTTCCCGAGGCCAGCGCCCTCACCCGCGCGGGCTGGGACGTCACGCGCCCAACCGACCTTGTAACACAGTGTTACTTGGTTCTGCACGCGGCGGCCTGGACGGACGTGGACGGCGCCGAGGCGAGCCCCGAGGCGGCGCGGCTCGTGAACGTCGAAGGCACGCGCAACGTCGTCGCGCTCGGGGCGCCGGTCGTCTACTACTCGACCGATTACGTCTTCGACGGCTCCAAGCGCGAGCCGTACGTCGAGTCCGACGGGCCGCGGCCGCTCTCGGTCTACGGGCAGACGAAGCTCGACGGCGAGCGCGAGGTGGGCGAGGGCTGGATCGTCCGCAGCTCCTGGCTCTTTGGCTGCACGGGGCACAACTTCGTCCGGACGATGCTCCAGCTCGGCGAGCGCCAGGACGAGGTGGCGGTCGTCGCCGACCAGGTAGGCTGCCCGACCTACGCGGGCCACCTCGCCGAGGCGACGAAGGAGCTGCTCGGGCTTCCGCAAGGGGTCTGGCACGTCGCGGCGGACGGCGAGTGCACGTGGGCCGAGTTCGCCCGCGCGATCTTCGATGAGGCCGGGCTCGCCTGCCGTGTACGCGAGATCACCACCGAGGAGCTCGGCCGCCCCGCGCCTCGACCCGCGTACTCGGTCCTCCGCAGCGAGCGCGAAGAAGCCCCGCGCCTCCCGCACTGGCGCGAAGGCCTACGGGCCTGCCTGGCCCGCCTCTAGCTTCCAAGCCGCTTCGTCGACCGGCGCGCGGTCGCGGAGCGGCTCCCACCAGTCGCGGTTGTCGGCGTACCAGCGCACCGTCTCGGCGAGACCCTCTTCCCAGCCGATCTCGTCGCTCCAGCCGAGCCCCCGCAGCTTCGACGAGTCGAGCAGGTAGCGGCGGTCGTGGCCGGGCCGGTCGGGGACGATCGTCTTCAGCGAGGCGTCCTTGCCGGTCAGCTCGAGGACGGCGTCCGCGATCTCCTCGATCGAGCGCTCGACCCCTGAGCCGACGTTGTAGGTCTCGCCGAGCTCGCCCCGCTCGAGCACGAGGTCGACCGCGCGGCAGTGGTCGACCACGTGCAGCCATTCGCGACGGTTCTGCGTCGAGGCGTAGAGCGGCAGCGGCCTGTCGTCCAGCGCGTGCGTCGTGAACAGGGGGATGACCTTCTCCGGGAACTGGTATGGCCCGTAGTTGTTCGAGCAGTTGGTGATCGTCACCGGCAGCTCGAAGGTCTCGAAGTAGGCGCGGACGTAGTGGTCGGCCGCAGCCTTGGAGGCGTTGTACGGCGTCCGCGGCCGGTAGGGCGACTCCTCGGTGAACGCCTCGCCGCCCTCCAGCGGCAGGTCGCCGTAGACCTCGCAGGTCGAGATGTGGTGGAAGCGCTCGACGCCGTGACGCCGTGACGCCTCCAGCAGCATCTGCGTCCCGAGCACGTTGGTGCGCGCGAACAGCGCCGGATCCTGGACGGCCAGACTGTTGTGCGACTCGGCCGCGAAGTTGACGACTGCCTCGATCCCGTGCTCGGCGAGTGTCTGTCCGGCCAGCTCGAGGTCGCCGATGTCACCGTGCACGAACGGCACGTCGCCGGGGACGTTCTCGCGCACGCCCGCGTAGGTCAGGAGGTCGTACGCGACCACGTGATCGCCTGGATTCGCCTCCAGGCGGTGGCGGACGAAGTTCGAGCCGATGAACCCGGCCGCGCCGGTGACGAGGATCCGCATCGACGCCAGTCTACGGCCTCATTTCGTGGAGAAATGCGGGTTCTGTAAAGACCGAGAGAGTCCGGTCGGCGCGTGCGCTACCCTCAATGGCCTGGCTGTGGCCGGTCGCGCGGGCCGGTCTCGCCGAAAACAGGCTCGGGGTCCAGGCCTATGGTCAGCAAACTCGCAGCAGCAATCGTCGCCGCACTCGGGCTCACAGCGAGCGCTCCGGCTCCACACGTCGTCTACTCGGCCCCGAAGAAGCCGCACGCGAAGAAGGCTGCGCTGCCGGTGCTGTTCGTCTCCGGCCACGGCTGGGGCCACGGCGTCGGCCTGGCGCAGTACGGCGCATACGGCTACGCGCTGCACGGCTGGACGTTCGACAAGATCGTCGCGCACTACTACCCGGGCACGGAGCTCGGGCCGGCGCCGGTGAAGAAGGTGCGGGTGCTCCTGCTCGCGAGCGCCAGGCGCGCGGTCATCTCCTCGTCGGCGCCGTTCACCGTCGTCGACGGCAACGGCGCGAACCACAAGCTCGCGGCCGGGCCTCAGCCGCTCGGCCCGGGGCTGAAGGTCGCGCTCTCGAGCGGGAAGGCGAAGGCGCTGCCCGGGCCGCTGCTCTTCTCGCCGGGCACGGCGCCGCTCTCGCTCGGCGGCCGCGGCTACCGCGGCTCGCTGCGCGTGAAGACGACCGGCTCCGCGCTCGAGGTGGTGAACGTGGTCGGGCTCGAGTCGTACCTCCTGGGTGTCGTTCCCTCCGAGATGCCGAGCCGCTGGCCGGCGGAGGCGCTCGCCTCGCAGGCGGTCGTCGCGCGCACCTACGCCCTCACCCACCTGCAGAAAGGCGGCGACTTCGACCTCTACCCGGACACTCGCAGCCAGGTCTACGGCGGGATCAAAGCCGAGGCTGCGAGCTCGAACGCGGCCGTGAGCGAGACGGCGAACCAGATCGTCCTCTACGACGGCGAGCCGGCCGACACCTACTTCTCGTCGAGCTCCGGCGGCAGGACGGCCAACGTGCAGGACGTCTGGTCGTCGCCGCCCGTGCCCTACCTGATCTCCGTCCCGGACCCCTACGACACGCTCTCGCCGTACCACAACTGGGGCCCGCTCCGGTTCAGCAGCGCCACGATCGCCAAGCGCTTCCATGTGCCGGGGAAGGTCACGGACTTCCGCGCCAACGTCAGCCCGTCGGGGCGCGTCCGGACGATCACGTTCGTCGGGACGGGCGGCGAGCAGACCGTCGCCGGCTCGACGATCCGCGCATCGCTCGGTCTGCGCTCGACCTGGTTCCGCTTCGGCCTGCTGTCGCTCTCGCCGGCGGGGACCGCGACCTACGGCTCCCGGATCACGCTCCTGGGAGCGGCCCGCGGCGCGCCGAAGGTCTACCTCGAGGCCCGCGCCTACGGCGGCGGCTGGAAGTCGCTCGGCCGTCTGAAGGTCAAGAACGGCGCGGTCGGGACGACGGTGAAACCCAAGCTCACCACCGACTATCGCCTGCAGAGCGGCGGCTTCCGCAGTGCGGTCGTGCGGGTCCCGGTCGCGCCGCTCGTGACGCTCCTGGCCGGAAGCGACGGCGTCAGCGTCTCAGGGGTGGTCAGACCGGTGGCGAGCGGCCAGAATGTGGACGTGCAGCGGCTCGACCCGGACGGCTGGACCACCGTTGTGAGCGCGACGACCGACTCGAGCGGGAGCTTCCAGGCCACTCTGGACCTGCAGCCCGGCAGCTACCGGGCGCGGGTCGCGGCCGCTCGCGGCTACGCGAACGGCATCTCGAAGACGCTGACGGTGGTCTCGCCGTGAAACGGCTCGCCGCTGCCGGCGCGGCAGCGCTCTTCCTCGCGCTGCCGGCCGCGGCGCAGGCCTTCAGTCCCAACGACCCGCTCCTGCCGCGGCAGTGGTACGTGTCGGAAGACCACGTCTTCGACGCATTCAACGTGGTGCCGCAGCTCGCGCCGGTGCGCGTGGCCGTGATCGACACCGGCATCGACGTCTCCCACCCCGAGCTGGCCGGCCGGATCGCCGCGACGCGCAGCTTCGTCGGCGGCTCCGTCGCCGACACGCAGGGCCACGGCACCTTCGTCGCCGGCGAGATCGCGGCCGCGATCGACAACAGCCGCGGGATCGCGGGCCTCGCGCCCTCCGCCAGGCTGCTGATCGGGAAGGTCGTCGACGAGGACGGCTCGGTCTCGCCACGCGCCGAGGCACAGGCGATCCGCTGGGCGGTCCGGCACGGCGCGCGTGTGATCAACCTCAGCATCGGCGGCATCCGCGACCCGAACGACCCGGAGCACAGCGGCTTCTCGCCGGTGGAGCAGCGCGCGATCGACTTCGCGACCCGATACGGCGCGCTGGTCGTGGCGGCAGTCGGAAACAGCACGTGGGCGCCGGTCCAGCCGTGGACGTATGCGAGCTATCCCGCCGCACTGCCGCACGTCCTCGGCGTCGGCTCCTACGGGCGCGACGGAGACGTCTCGTCCTTCTCCAACCGCGACCCGGTCTACGTCGACCTGATCGCCCCCGGCGAGGACATCTTCTCGCTCTTCCCGCGGCAGCTGACCGCGAAGAGCCCCGACTGCGACGAGCAGGGCTACTCGAGCTGCGGCCCCAAGATGTACCACCACGCCTCGGGAACGTCGTTCTCGGCGCCACAGGCGGCCGCCGCCGCCGCGATCCTGTTCGGGCTTCGGCCGTGGCTCCAGCCCGACCAGATCTCGACGCTGCTCGAGCGAACGGCGACTCTGGCAAGCCCCGACAACGGCTGCCCGGAGTGCTCCACCTCGCACGACTCGCTCAGCGGCTGGGGAAAGCTCGACGTCAGCGCGGCCGTCAAGGCGCTCCGCGGGGGTCACGTGCCGGTGCGCGACCGCTTCGAGCCGAACGACGACATTCGGATCGGCGCTCGCATCCGCTCGAAGCACGCGAACTTCCGCGCCACGATCGACTGGTGGGACGACCCCGATGACGTCTACCGGATCCACCTGCGCGCCGGCCAGTCGGTGTCAGTCGCCGCGAAGCCGCATATCGACGCCGACATCTCACTCGTCCTCTGGAAGCCGGAGCTGCGCGCGCTGGCCGACGCGGACGACTCGCTGCGCGCCAAGCGCTCCGTGCACCCGCCGGGCGTCACCGAGCGGCTGCACTACCGCGCGACCGAGCCCGGCTGGTACTCGCTCGAGGTCCTGCTCGCGAAGTCCGGCTCAGGCTCCTACCGGATCCGCATCACCAAGAGCTAGAGGCCGTTCGCGCGAAGGGGCCGCTGTTTGCTCGCCCAGGTGGTGGGTTAGACGGCCGCACGGGCAAAGCCCGCACGGCCTCTATGGCCGGCGCCGCCTAGTCGGCGCCTTGCAGCAGCTCTTCTTCCGCGACCTCGCGGATCTGGCGCGCGGGGTTGCCGACCACGAGCGCCCGCGGGGGTACGTCGCGGATCACCACGGCGCCTGCGCCGACGAAGGCCTCCTCGCCGATCTCGATCCCGGGAAGCAGCACCGCCGCCCCGCCGATGCGCGCGCCACGGCGGATGGTGGGCCCGCGCCGCAGCGCGTGGCGCTTCTCGGTGCGTCCCATGAAGTTGTCGTTGGTCGTCACGACGCAGGGCGCTACGAACACGTCCTCCTCCAGCGTCGAGTAGGCGGTCACGTAGGCGTCGGCCTGGATCTTCGTGCGTGCGCCGACGGTCGTGTCGTTCTCGACCAGCGAGCCGCGGCCGATGACGACGTCGTCGCCGATCGCGCAGCGCTCACGCACACAGGCCTGGTCGCCGACGATCGCGCGCTCGCCGACCGTCGTCCCCGCGAAGACCACGGCGCCCGTCGAGACGATCGTGCCGGCGCCGAGCTCGAGCGGCGGCAGCTCCTCGCGCGCGGCGGTCGAGCGCGGGGACAGCGCCGGTTGCTTGCCGACGACCGCGTAGTCGAGGATCCGGCAGCCCTCGCCGACCACCGTGCCCGGGTAGACGATCGCGGTCTCGGCGATCTCGGTCACGCCGGGCTGGCGACCAGCGAAGCCTGCAGCTGCTCCAGCACACGCACGACGGCCACGCCGTCGCGCGCGGCCTGCAGCGGGTCGCCTTCGCCGTCGACCAGCTTGAGGAAGTGCTCGCACTCGAGGCGAAGAGGCTCGTCCGTCGCGATCTTCGGGCTGTAGATGTCCCCGGTGCGTGTCTGCCACTCGCCGGGGGTGTCGGTCGGCTGCCACGGCGCCTTCTCGTAGATGGTGATCTTGCGCTCGAGCTCCATGTCGTCGAAGACGACCATCTTCTCCTTGCCGACCACGGTGATCCGGCGCATCTTGTGCGGATCGAGCCAGGAGAGGTGCATGTGGGCCATCCTGCCCGACGGGAAGCGGAGGTAGCAGAACGCGACGTCTTCGATCCCCGGCGTCAGATACGAGCTGCCGTGCGCCCAGCATTCGACCGGGTCCTCCTCGAGCAGATGGAGGATGACCGAGAGATCGTGGACCCCGAGGGAGGAGACGGTGTTCTCGTCGGTGCGGATCTTGCCGAGATTCACACGGTTCGAGTAGAGGTAGAGCACCTCTCCGAGCTCTCCGGAGTCGACGAGCTGCTTGAGCGTCTTTACTGCCGGGTGGTAGAGCAGGAGATAACCGGGCATGAGCACGCGGCGGTTCGCCTCCGCCGTGGCAATGAGATCCTCGACGTCTGCCTCGGTCTCCGCGGGCGGCTTCTCGACGAACACGTGCTTGCCCGCCTCCAAGGAGCGCTTCGAGACCTGGTAGTGGCCGGAGGCCGTCGTTGCGACGATGACCGCGTCCAGCTCCGGGTCGGACAGCAGGTCGTCCAGGCTGTTCGTGGTTCGTGTCCGCGGATAGCGGCGGGCAGCCTCGAGCGCGTCGGGGTCGGCGTCGCAGATCCAGGTCAATTCGGCGAGCTCCGCGAAGCTGCGGGCGAGGTTGCGTCCCCAGTACCCGTGACCGACGAGCCCGATCCGCGTCATAGCTTCCAGACCTTTCCGTCCACGCGGCCGTTTCTGCCGGTCGCGTTGCGGAGGTCGACGACGAGCGGCGCCTCGTCGACCACGCGCTGGTAGTCGATCGCCGAATGGGCCGTGACGATCACGGCGCAGTCGTGCTCGGCAGGCTCGAGTGCGACCGACGACAGGCCCTGCTCGGCCAGCTCCGGCACGAACGGGTCGTGGTAGGCGACCTCGGCGCCGGCGTTGCGCAGCAGCTCGATCAGCTTCAGCGCCGGCGACTCGCGGGTATCGCGTACGTCGGGCTTGTAGCTGACGCCGAGGATCAGCACCTTCGAGCCCTTCAGCGACAGCTCGCGTCCGTGGTTCAGCGCCTGGGAGATCAGGGAGCGGCAGAAGTACGGCATGTTCTGGTTGACCTTGCCGGCGAGCTCGATGAACTCCGTGTAGAAGTCGAACTGGCGCGCCTTCCAGGAGAGGTAGAACGGGTCGACCGGGAGGCAGTGACCTCCGAGCCCGGGGCCGGGCTCGAAGCGCATGAAGCCGAACGGCTTCGTCGAAGCCGCGTCCACGACCTCCCAGATGTCCAGGTTCATCCGGTCGCAGAGCTGCGCGAGCTCGTTGACGAGGGCGATGTTCACCGAGCGGAAGATGTTCTCGAGCAGCTTCGTCAGCTCGGCGGCCTCTGGCGACGAGACGCGGACGACCGTGTCGAGCGCGCTCTCGTACAGCTCGGCCGCCTTCTCGGTGCACGCCTCGGTGATGCCGCCGACGACCTTCGGCGTGCTCTTGGTCGTCCAGTCCACGCGGCCGGGATCGACGCGCTCCGGCGAGAAGGCGAGGTGGAAGTCGGTGCACGCCTTCAGGCCGCTCTCCTCGAGGATCGGCTGCAGGCGCTCGCGTGTCGTCCCGGGATAGGTGGTCGACTCGAGGATGACGAGCTGGCCCTGCTGCAGGCGCTTCGCGAT
>DASPRN010000030.1:0-5140 GCA_035624425.1 Gaiellaceae bacterium | reverse complement strand
AGCTCGTCGACCTGCGGGATGAGCTCACGCCAGCGTGCGTCGGCCTCGAGCAGCTCGTCGAAGGCCTCGGCTCCGCCCTTGCGCGCCACGGCGGCCCGAAAGCCGTCGGGGTCGGCCCGCGCGGCCCTGAGGTCGATCAACCCGCCGTCAGGTAGGCGACCAGATCCGAGATCTGCTGCGGAGTGAGCGTCTGCCCGAAGTTCGGCATGATGTTCTGGTAGCCGGACTCGACGTACGCGCCGGGGTTCTGGATCGACTCGTGCGTGAAGTCGGTCAGCGGCATTCCCGCGGTCTTCGCGTACTGGGCCAGCTTGTCCAGATCGGGCCCGACCTTCGCCGTCGAGCCGGCGGGCTGGAAAGTGTGGCAGCCGTCGCAGCCCTGGGACTTGAAGAGCGTTGCGCCGGCCGTGGCGTTTCCGGCGGGCGCGGCTGCGGTCGTCGTCGTCGGGATCGTGCCGATCACCGTCTCCGCGGTCGGCGAGACGACCTCCTTGCCGCCGCAGCCGGCGAGCAGGAAAGCGAGCCCCAGGAAGAGCGTTAGTGCCCCGCCCAGCAACACATGCCGGCTTCTGGCCCGCGATCCCGCGGCACCAGAGCCCACCCTTGCCCTTAGCAAGGCAACCCAGCCTTGCTGCGGGCAAGTGCGAACTCTGGCTTGGGACTCGCGACCCAGAAGCTCGGCGGCATCACTGGACAGGGCACTGGGCGACGCATGCGGCGCGAGTCTAACGAGGCACTCAATCGAGCGGGGCGAGGCTCTCGCCGCATCGTTCGAGCCAGACGCGGAGGACGATCGCCGAGAGGACGCCCAGCCCGGTGATCTCGGTCGGCGTGTCGCTGACGAGCACGAGCACGACGAGCCCAGCGAGGAGCGCGTCGAGGACGGCGAAGCGGGGTCGCCGCCACGCGAGGTAGGCCAGCACGGCGGTGCTGAGGGCGAACAGGAGCGCGGCGTTCCAGGTCGAGCCGATCGCCGCCGCCGTCAGGTGGAGGCGGTGGGCGAAGTCGCCGGCCAGCGTGCCGGGCCCGCCGCCGACCGCGTGGGTGACGTGGCTCGAGCCTCCGAGCGCCGCATCGATCCCGACCAGCGCGAACGCGACGACGACGGCGACGGCGATCCCGGCGGCTGCGCGAGCTGCGGATGGGCGGGTCTCGCGCACCAGGAGCCCGAGGACGACGAAGCCGGCCAGGTAGGAGACGAGCGCGCCGCCGTTGGCGCCGACGGAGCTGACGCCGACCCCGGCGGAGACGATCAGCGCGACGGCTACCAGCCACGGGCCGCGAACGAGGGCGCCGAGGACGAGCGCCGGCGAGAAGAGCAGCGTCGCGATCTGGTTGTTGACGCCGTAGAAGCGCCCACCGCCGTCCGGCCGCGCCCCGAGCGCGGCGAGGCTGTTCCAGCTCGGCTCGGCCCAGAGCACGACGAAGACGAACGCAAACAGGGCCGCGAGCCCGAGCGCCAGCCGCAGCGGCGGGAGCAGCAGCGCGCCGCCCGCAAGGGCGAGGGCGGCCGACCCGAGGGCGAGGGCGACGACGATCTCCGTCACGCTCGTCACGCCGGCGGCGCTCAGGATCAGCGAGACGACGAGGCACGAGGGCGCCGCGAGGAAGGCGGCCCGGCCGACCGCGCGGGAGCCCGTGGCGAGCGCGAGCAGCCCGAGCGCGACCATCAGTCCGACGAGCACGAGCACGCCGCCGGTCCGGGAGTCGTGGGCGTGGGTGAGCCGGCTGTCGAAGCTCCGCAGGTAGCCGAGCGGATCGGACGAGGCTCGCGAGCGGACCGGCGGCCGGTCTCCGCGGCGGAGGGCGAGCACGGACGGGGCGACGTCCGAGATCGCGATCAGGCCCGTGAGGTGCGTCGCGCTGGAGGTGAGGAGCCCGTGATAGCCGGGGCCGATGACCGCGATCGGGTAGCGGACGACGTTGTGGTGCTTGCCCGGCGGCGGCAGCGCGACGTAGAACGTCGTCTCCGCCGGCCGCGTCGAGAGCGAGATCTTCGGCCGCCCGCCCGGGACACCGGAATCGACGATCGCGTTGCCCAGCGCCCCGTGCAGGAGCGAGGCGAGCGCCCCGCGCCGGCTGACCGTCGCACCCTCGCCGGCGACGAGCAGGCCGTGCGCGGCCTTCGGCGAGGCAAAGACCGGGGAGAAGGAAGGGACGACGATCACCGCGACGCGCTGGCGCTCGGCCGGCAGCGCGGCCGGCGCTGCCGCCCCCGCCGCGGCCAGCACGAGCCCCAGGGCTACAATCCGTTTCACTCTCTCGCCTCCAAGGAGGCCGATTTTCGATGAAACGAAAGGCTTACGGTCGCGACTTCGGGCTCTCCGCGCGGATGTCGCTGACGCTGTTCCTGCTCGGGCTGCTCTACGTCGGCTTCGCGCTCGTCCTCTTCTATGCGCTGCACACCACCCTCGTGGTGCTGGTCGTGATCGTCGTCGGGCTGGCCTTCTTCCAGTACTTCACGTCGGACAAGCTCGCCCTCAAGGCCTCGGGCGCACGCATCGTCAGCCCTGAGGAGGCGCCAAAGCTGCACGCGACCGTCGAGCGCCTGGCGGCGATGGCGAACATCCAGAAGCCGCGGGTCGCGATCATCGACAGCGACATCCCGAACGCGTTCGCGACGGGCCGTAGTCAGAAGCACGCCGTCGTCGCCGTCTACCGCGGCCTGCTCGACCGGCTCGACGAGAACGAGGTCGAGGGCGTTCTCGCGCACGAGTTGACGCACATCGTCAACCGCGACGTGCTCGTGATGACGCTCGCCTCCACGTTCGCGATGCTGGCGGCGCTGATCACCCGCTTCGGCCTGTACGCAGGGTTCTTCGGCGGCTTCGGCGGCAACAACCGCGACAACAACAACGGCATACCGGTCTGGCTGGTCATCGTGGTGGTCGCGTTCGTGACGTACGTGGTGAGCTGGGTCCTGATCCGGACCATCTCCCGCTACCGCGAGTACGCGGCCGACCGCGGCTCGGCGGTGATCACCGGCGCGCCGGAGTACCTGATGAGCGCGCTGCAGAAGATCACCGGCCAGATGGCCGTGATCCCGCAGAAGGACCTGCGCGAGGTGCAGGCGCTGAACGCGTTCTTCATCATCCCCGCGCGCGTGAAGGGCAGCATCTCCGAGCTGTTCATGGATCACCCGCCGCTCGAGAAGCGGCTTGCGGCGCTGGAGCAGATCGCCCGGGAGATGGGCCGGCCCGTCTCGTAGAGCCGTTCCTGATGGCGCCGATCGCATCGACCGGTCATTTCAGACGGAGACCCGGCAGAGCCGGGCCTCCTGATGGCGGCACCGCAAGCGGTGCCTTGTGGTGGGCCTGAGAGACGTCCTCTCGGGGCGCAAGAAGCTCCAGGATCCGGCGCGTGAGCGGCTGTTCGCGATCACGACGGCCCGGATCACCCTCGAGACGGACCTCGACCTGAAGCCGGCCGGCTCGGCGGGCGTGTGCTTCAAGTCGCTCTCCTCGGGCGAGTTCGTCCGGGCTGAGAACGATCTGCAGCAGCTGCTCGACGCCGTCGCTGCGGAAACCGCCTCGAAGATCGAGCGGAAGAGCGACGACCTCGGGTGGGAGTGGCTGGTCGTCCGCGACCAGGATTTCGAAGAGCTCGTCGCGACCGTCCACACGATCGCGCAGGAGTTTCAGGACGGCGGGTTCGGCGGGCAGCTCCTGGCGGCGCTCTTCCCGTTCGAAGGGAAGTTCAAGGAAGGTCGCGCCTACTGGGTCTACGGCTTCAAGCAGGGGGCGTTCTGGCCGTTCGTCCCGACCGGGAAGGGCCAGGACCGCGACAACGCCGAGGAGCTCGAGCTGAAGGCGAAGCTGGAGCCCGAGCTGCCGATCGAAGGCGACCTGACCCGCTGGTTCGGGTTGTTCGACGCCCCGGTCTAGGGTCCCAGCGCGAACGTCACACAGTCGTCACGGTCCCGGCACCCACGTGTGCGCCTTTCGCGGCTAGGCTCGTCGCGGGGAGGAGGCGAGGGACGCCTTGGTTCACGCGCGCGTGCGCGCGTGAACCTTGAGCGGTGCAAAGAGCCTTCAACGGGTGCAGAGAGCGGCTACGGCCCGGCGGGGAGGTCCGGGATCAGGCCTTCGCCCTCGAACAGCAGCCGCGCTTCGTCCAGCGAGAGATCGTCAGGAGGGACGATTCCCTCCGAGGCCGACAGATCGTCGTCGGGGATGCGCGTCCCGTTCGTGCGCACCGCCTCGGCCATGCGCCCGAGCAACCCGCGCAGGCGCTCCTCGTCACCGGCCTCCACGGCCTGAGCCGCCTGCTCGTCGAGCTCGTTCAACCCCTTCGCGACCTCGTCGTCGATCTCGAACTGGCCCTCGCCCATCAGCCGCACGATCACTTCTCGAGCTCCTTCTGCTTCTCGCCCGAGCCGACCTCCGCCTTCATCTTCGCGAGCTCGTCGTCGACCTGCGACTGCGAGGCGAGCGCGCCGAGCTCCCGGTCGAGCTCCGTCTGGTCGGAGGTGAAGTCCTCGAGCGCGCCCGAGGTCGTCAGCTCGTCGATCGCGGAGGCCCGCGCCTGCATCTGCTCGGTCTTGTCCTTGGCCCGCTGGATCGCGAGCCCGGTGTCGGCCATCTGCTCGCCGATCCCGGTCGCGGCCTCGCCGATCTTCACCTGCGCCTCGGCGGCGGAGTACTGCGCCTTGATCGTCTCCTTCTGCGTCCGGAAGGCCTCGACCTTGGCCGAGAGCGCCTTCTCGCTGGCGACGAGCTTCTCCTGCTGCTGCGCGAGCCCGTCGGCCTGCTGGTCGAGGCTCTGCAGCTGCTGCTGGAGGCCCGACTTCCGCTCCAGCGCCTGCCGGGCGAGATCCTCCCGGTTGGCGGCGAGCGCCTGGCGCGCCTGGCCGTCGAGCTTGACGATGCTCTGCTGCAGCTGCGTCTCCTGGAGCTCGAGCCGCTTCTTCGCCGTGACGACGTCCGCGATCCCGCGCTTCACGTTCTGGAGCAACTCGAGCTGCCGCTCGTACGAGTAGTCGAGCGTCTCGGCGGGATCCTCCGCCCGGTCGAGCAGCTTCGAGAACTTCGCCTTCACGACCATCGACGCGCGGGACATCAGGCCGGCCATGCGTCCTCCTCTCGGGTGCGGAACGTCTAGCCTAGCGAGGTCGTGATCGTCGAGCGGAGCATGCACCCGG
>DASPRN010000139.1:0-3825 GCA_035624425.1 Gaiellaceae bacterium | reverse complement strand
TCAAGATCCTGCTGATGACGATCCTCGCCTGCGGCCGCTACTTCGTGCTCGGCGAGTAAGGCATCACCTGATCACCTGAGCAGGAGACACGGCCGCTCGCCGCCGGAGCTGGGCGTCGCCTGGCGTGGCGCTCAAGCTGGCGAAAATCCCTCTAACGCGGTTCCCCCTACGGGGGAGTTTCCGCAAGATTCGGCCGAATCAGGCCGATGCCACCTCTCGAGCAGGAGTGCGGTTGCCGCCCGACCGTCGCCGAATGCAAGTTACCGACCCGTCGAGCCGGCGAGGGCATTCCTCGGCCGGCTCGCCGGTTCGAGAAGGAGGCAACCACCAAATGAAGAGAGCTCTTCTGCTCGCCGCCGCGGGAATCGCTGCAATTGCAGTCGTTCTCCCTGCGACTGCCGGGGCGGCGAGCTTCAAAGGGGTCGTGATCGCGAAGAAGCAGGCACGGCACGCGGTCGTCACGGCCTCCAAGAACGGCGTCGTGCGCACCACGCGTGTGCGCGGCTCGCTCGGCCGCTACCGCATCGGCCGGCATGTCTTCGTCCGCGGAGCGCTGCTCCCCGACGGAACCTACTCCGCCAGCAGGATCCGGCTGCTCGGGACGAAGGCAAGGCGCGTGCGCCTGCACGGCTCGGTCGTCTGGACCACCGCCAAGCAGCTCGTCGTCTCCGCCGGCGCGAGCGTCTTCTCGGTCGCTCTGCACGGAGGAACGTCAGCGCCCAGCGCGAGCGGGGGGCTCCAGCCCGGCGACGATCTCGATCTCAGCGCCGACGTCAAGGGCGGCGCGCTGAGCACGAGCGCGAACCGCCTGCACAAGACAGGCCACTCCGGCCAGCTGGTGCTCGAGGGCATCTACCTCGCGACCGACGACGACGGCACCATCGAGCTCGCCGTCGTGCACCGCGGCCGCGTGTTCGTCAACGTGCCGACCGACGTCCTCGTGCCGGAGTTCAAGGCGGGCGACGTGATCGCACTCCTCGTCAAGGTCGAGGAGGACGGAAGCTTCACGCTGGTCAAGGCAGACGACGAGAGCGGTGACGACGACGGCGACGGCGACCACGTCGGCCAGCACCAGTTCTCTGTCAACGGAGTGCTCTCGGCGATCGGCGACAGCGTGTCGGTCACGGTCGGCGCCGGCGACTCCAAGACGGTCAGCTGCCGGGTTCCTGACGGCTTCGACCTGTCCGGCTACGAGGTCGGCCAGCACGTCGTCATGAGCTGCAAGTACAACGACGGCCACCCGGTGCTGCTCTCGCTGCAGAAGAAGGACGCCGGCAGCGAGTACCTGTACGCGGTCGGCAAGATCACCGCCCTCGACGACGAGTCGATCACCGTCCAGGGTGACGGCGACCCGGTCGAGTGCGCCCTGTCGGACGACGTCGACGTCTCCGAGTTCGCCGTCGGCGACACCGTGGTGATCAAGTGCGTCAAGGAGGACGACGTCTGGGCGCTCGCGGGCATCCAGAAGAAGACGCTTCCGCCTCCGCCGCCGGCCTCCATCAAGGTGACCGGCCCGATCACGGCTCTCGACGAGGAGAACATCACCGTCAACGGCGAGACCGGCGCGAAGACGTGCTTCGTCCCGGATGGTGCCGACCTGAGCGCCTTCCAGGTCGGCGACACGGTGCAGATGACCTGTCTGCACACCGACGACGGCTGGCGGCTCAAGCGCCTGCAGTCGGACTCGGCGGTCTGGGAGGACGGCTCGCCGCCTCCGCCGCCGCCTCCTCCGCCGCCCCCGCCGAGCTACGTCCAGCTCTCGGGGCCGATCACGGTGCTCGCAGACGGCCATGTCACCGTCCAGGGCGAGGAGGAGCCGGTGACCTGCGCGGTCCCGGACGGCGCCGACCTGAGCGCCTTCCACGTCGCCGACTACGTCGCGATGAAGTGCGTGATCACCGACGACGGCCTGAGGCTCAACCGCCTCCAGTCCGACTCGGCCCTCTGGGAAGCCACCTAACGGGCCACCGCCAAGCTGAACCGGCCGCTGCGCTCCCGGGCGGCCGGTTCACACGCCCTCCCGACCAGACCACGCGGGTCGACCGGTCATTTCGGACGGAAGCGCGAGCGAGGCTCGCGCGCGTCCTCATGTCGCGCTCGCAAGCGCCGCCTCATCGTGTCAGTTCGCTTCGGTCGCCACGCTCTCGGGCTCCCGCACCAGCATCAGGACGCCTCCGAAGAAGCAGAGCAGCGCCGGCGCCAGCGCGACGAGCGGCGCGAGGGAGGCCATCGCCAGATAGCCGGCCACGAACAGCATGAGCGATGTCGCCCGTCTCCCCATCGAGGCTCTCCCCTTCCCCTATTACCTCCCATTGAAGCCGATTCGAGGCAAAAAGGAAACGTCTCTAGTGAGTCCAGTTGGGGGATGCGCCACCCCCCGACCCCTTCGCTACGATAAGTCCCTCACCGACCGCCGGGGGCACACGTGTTCGAACGCTTCACCGAGAGAGCTCGCCAAGTCGTCGTCCTTGCCCAGGACGAGGCGCGCGCCCTCAAGCACAACTACATCGGCACGGAGCACATCCTGCTCGGCCTCCTGCGCGAGGAGGAGGGCCTCGCCGCGCGCGTGCTCGAGTCGCTCGACATCACCGTCGAGGAGGTTCGTGCGCAGGTCGCGCGGATCGTCGGCCAGGGCGACGAGGTCACGACCGGCCAGATCCCGTTCACCCCGCGGGCGAAGAAGGTTCTCGAGCTGGCGCTGCGCGAGGCGCTCTCCCTCGGCCACAACTACATCGGCACCGAGCACATCCTGCTCGGCCTCGTGCGCGAGAACGAGGGCGTCGCGGCGCGGATCCTGCTCGACTTCGACGCAGACGCCGAGAAGATCCGCAACGAGATCATCCGCATGCTCTCCGGCCCCGGCCGGCGGCAGCAGGGCGCGGGCGGCGCGCCGGGCGAGAAGTCGAAGAGCTCGAAGCTGCTCGACCAGTTCGGCCGCAACCTGACCAAGCTGGCGGCCGAGGGCAAGCTCGACCCGGTCGTCGGGCGCCAGACCGAGATCGAGCGCGTGATGCAGATCCTCTCGCGCCGTACGAAGAACAACCCGGTGCTGATCGGCGAGCCGGGCGTCGGCAAGACCGCCGTCGTCGAGGGCCTCGCCGCGCGGATCTCGTCCAACTCGGTGCCCGAGCTGCTGAAGGGCAAGCAGATCTACACGCTCGACCTCGCCGCGCTCGTGGCGGGGTCGAAGTACCGCGGCGAGTTCGAGGAGCGCCTCAAGAAGGTGATGAAGGAGATCACCCAGCGCGGCGACATCATCCTGTTCATCGACGAGCTCCACAATCTCGTCGGCGCCGGCGCGGCCGAGGGCGCGATCGACGCGGCCTCGATCCTCAAGCCGGCTCTCGCCCGCGGCGAGCTGCAGACGATCGGCGCGACCACGCTCGACGAGTACCGCAAGTACCTCGAGCGCGACGCGGCCCTCGAGCGGCGCTTCCAGCAGATCCGCGTCGACGAGCCCACCGTCGACGACACCGTCCAGATCCTGCGCGGCCTGCGCGACCGTTACGAGGCGCACCACCGCTGCAAGATCTCGGACGACGCGCTCGGCGCGGCCGCGATCCTCAGCGACCGCTACATCCAGGACCGGCACCTGCCCGACAAGGCGATCGACCTGATCGACGAGGCCGCCTCGCGGATGCGGATCAAGACGATGACCGCGCCGCCGCGCTACCGGGAGCTCGAGGACGAGATCGAGAAGGTGCGCAAGGACAAGGAGGCCTCGATCGAGGCCCAGGAGTTCGAGAAGGCCGCCGCGCTGCGCGACAAGGAGCGCAAGCTCTCGCAGAAGAAGCGCGAGCTCGAGGAGAACTGGCGCGCCGAGGA
>DASPRN010000115.1:0-12252 GCA_035624425.1 Gaiellaceae bacterium | reverse complement strand
GCTCGCCACCAGCTCGGTCCGGGATGCCGAGAACGGCGAGGCCTTTCTCGGCGAGATCGAGTGGAGCTACGGCTTCACGACGCGGCTGCTCTCCGGCGAGGAGGAGGCCGAGCTGACGCGCCGCGGCGTCGCGGGCGGCCGTGAGCTCGCTCCCGACGCGCTCGTGCTCGACATCGGCGGCGGCTCGACCGAGCTGATCACCGGGCGGGAGCGGACCAGCATCGACATGGGCTCTGTGCGCCTGACCGAGCGCTTCCTCCACTCCGACCCGCCGGCGCAAGCGGAGCTCGACGCCGGCGCCGGCGCGGTCCGCGAGCTGCTCCCCGACCTCCGGCCCCGAGAGGCGATCGGCGTCGCCGGCACGATCACGAGCCTGGCTGCGCTCGAGCTCGGCGAGTACGACCCCGAGCGGGTCCACGGCTTCCACCTCTCGCGCGAGGCCGTCGAGACCCAGCTCGGGCGCCTCGCCTCCCTCCCGCTTGCCGAGCGGCGCGAGCTTCCCGGCCTCGACCCCGAGCGCGCACCGGTGATCGTCGCCGGAGCGGTGATCGTCGACGAGGTGATGAAGCGCTATGACCTCGACGAGCTCGAGGTCAGCGAGCGCGACCTCCTCCACGGCGCCGCGCTCGAAGCGGCCCGGCTGCCAGAGCCGCAGGAGGGCGACGTGCCTCCGGGCGCCTACACCTGCTGTTAGCGGGGCTTCCCGAAACCTAGTTCTGTGCCGTCGGGATGCGCTGTCCGCCCCGAGGCCGCGTCCTCAGTCGCCCCTGTAGTGATCACTACAGGGACTCCCTGCGTCCTTGCCTCGGAACGGCCATCGCACCCCGACGACGAGCGAGGTTCCGGGAAGCCCCGCTAGAGCTCCTCCAGTGAAGGCGGAGGCTCGTCCTCGGCCAGACGGCGGCGCAGGACGCTCCGCGAAAGCACTCCCACCAGGCGGCCGTCCTCGACGACCGGCACGCGCTCGGCGTCGTGCTCCTCGAGGAAGCGGAACGCCTCGTCCAGCGGAGCGTCCGGCCCCAGCGTCCACAAGGGCGGCTCGGCGATCTCGGCGAGCGGCGTCGAGCGCGGGTCGCGCCCGGCGGAGACCACCTCGCGCACGAGCGTCTTGCGCGTGATCACGCCGACGAACCGGCCGTCGCCGCAGACGTAGACCGCGCGCACGTCCGGCTCGGTCAGGTGCTGCCCTGCCTCCTGGGCAGACGCCGAGCCCTCGAGCGTCAGCGGCTCGGGGATCATCGCGTCGCGAACGCGGGTGTCGCTCACGGGTAGATCCCCCGCGCCGTCAGCGCGCCGGCAACCTCGCGGATCCCGGAGACGAGCGCGGCGCTGCGCAGCGAGATGCCCCGCTCCTCCGCGAGCCGCCAGACGCGGTCGAAGGCGTCGCCGAGCTGGTCGGCCAGCTTGGCGCGGATCTCGGCGCGGCTCCAGAACAGCCGGCCGAGGTCCTGCACCCACTCGAAGTACGAGACCGTCACGCCGCCGGCGTTGGTCAGGACGTCGGGCAGGACGACGACGCCGCGGTCGGCGAGGATCGCATCGCCCTCCAGCGAGGTCGGGCCGTTCGCGCCCTCGGCGACGAGCCTCGCCTTCACCCGCGCGGCGTTCTCGCCGGTGACCTGGTCCTCGCGCGCGGCGAGGGCGAGGATGTCGCACGGCAGCTCGAGCAGCTCCTCGTTCGTCGCGCGCTCGCCGCCCGTGTAGCCCGCGAGCGAGCCGTGCTCCTCCGCGTAGCTCCGCAACGCCGGAATGTCGAGCCCGCGCTCGTCGTAGACGGCGCCGGAGAGATCCGAGACCGCGACGACGCGAGCGCCCTGGTCGTGCAGCTCGCCGGCCGCGACGCCACCGACGTTGCCAAAGCCCTGGACGGCGCACCGCTGCTCCGCGAGCTTCCAGCCGAGCCGCTCGCACGCGCGCGCGATCACCATCACGACTCCCGCGCCGGTCGCCTCGCTCCGGAAGAGCGAGCCGCCGAGCGCGACCGGCTTGCCGGTCACGACCTCGGGCACCGCGTGCCCGGCCTGCATCGAGTAGGTGTCCATCATCCAGGCCATCGTCTGCTCGTTCGTCGCCATGTCGGGCGCGGGGATGTCGGCCTGCGGGCCGATGATCGGGAGCAGCTCGGCCGTGAAGCGCCGCGTCAGCTTCTGCAGCTCGGCCGCCGAGAGGTCATGCGGATTGCAGCGCAGGCCGCCCTTCGCACCGCCATACGGGAGGCGCAGAAGCGCGCACTTCCAGGTCATCCACATCGCAAGCGCGGCGCACTCGCCGAGGGTGACCTCGATGTCGTAGCGAACGCCGCCCTTCGAGGGGCCGAGCACCGTCGAGTGCTGGACGCGGTAGCCGGGGAAAACGCCGAGCCGCCCGGAGTCGAGGTGGACCGGCACGCTGACGACCAGCGCGCGCTCCGGGTAGCGCAGCCGCTCCGCGACGAAGTCCTCGACACCGGCGTGCGGGAGCGCCTGCTCGAACTGCGCGAGCGCAGTCCGGTAGAGCGGCGTCTCCCACTCGAGCTCGCCGTGCCCGGGCGAGACCTCCTGCACTTCGGCCATCGGCCGGAGTGTATGCCGGGGGAGGGACTCGAACCCTCACGCGGGCAGATGCCCACACCTGGTTTTAAGCCAGGCGCGTATGTCCAGTTTCGCCACCCCGGCGCGGCGAAGGATAGCCCGCTCGGTTCCGACTACAGCCCGCCGGGGAATGTGTACGAGGAGGGGATCGTCTTCGGCCGCTTGCCGATCACGAACGCGATCTCCTGGTGCCGCTTGAGGACCAGTGCGCTCGGGTCACCGGTGTACGGGGCGCCGTTCACGTACATCGTCCACGGAACCTTGGGCCTGCAGTAGCCGCCGATGCACTTGTCGGTCAGGCGGACGCCCCAGACGCCGAAGAACTCGCCGAGGCTGAACGTACGCTTGGTCGGCGACTCGACGTGCATGATCCCGGTCGCGTCGTGCGTGTGGAGCTGGGTCAGGAACTGGCCGTCGTAGATGCCGATCAGGGCCGGGACCGTCTCGTGCTTGCCGTTCACGAAGATGTCGAGGTGCTGGTGGATGTGGACGACCTCGCCCTCGGCGCCGAGCGCGCTCAGGCCGAGCGGCTTCAGCCGGTCGGGAAGGTGGACCAGCCCGGGGTTCCACGGCGCCGGGCCCGTCTGGAGGCCGACGAGCTTGCTCTCGCTGACGGGCGTCGGGCCCCCGCCGGTGCTGCTCTTGCCGTTGTTGTTGGTCAGAGCGAAGACGAGCACCACGAGGCCGATCGCGGCGATCCCGGAGGCGGCGAAGGCGACCGAGACCCAGAGCGTGCGCCGCTCCTCCGCGGTGCGCGGTTTGCGGTGATCGACCCGGCGCTGCGGCGCCTGGACCTTCCTCGGAGGGGCGGGTGTGCGGGACTTCTTGGCCAAGGGCGCGCCCAGGGTAGCAGCAGGCTCGAGGGCTCTTGACACGCGGGTCGAAGGGGAAGTAGGGTCGTCGAGTCAGATCCGGAGGGCCGAAAGGTTGTCCGGATCTGGCGTTTTTGGCGGCCGTTCGGGTGCTGTCCGACGTCGTCTCTAGGGTTCGTCGGCTCATGACTGCGCTTCTCCTGCTGCTCGTCGTCGTCCTCGGCGGCGCCGCGCTCGCCGCGTGGCTACCTCGCGCGCTCGACCGCCTGCTGTCCGTCCGCAACGCCGAGATGGACGGCCGCCTGCGCACGATGAACGAGACCGTCGACCGGCGCCTGGCCGAGCTCGACACGAAGGTCGACCGGCGCCTCGAGCACGCGTCGAAGCAGACGAACGCGATCCACCGCCAGCTCGGCGCCGTCGGGCAGGCCACCGAGCAGCTCGCCGAGCAGGCGAAGGGGCTCGGGGAGCTGCAGCAGATCCTGCGGCCGCCGAAGGCGCGCGGCGGCTTCGGCGAGCTTCTGCTCGGCCAGCTCCTCGCCGACCGGCTGCCGCCGACGGCCTACGCCCTCGAGCACGGGTTCGCCGGCGGCGAGCGCGTCGACGCCGTGATCAAGGTCGACAGGCTCGTCCCGATCGACTCCAAGTTCCCGCTCGACAACTTCGAGCGGATGGCCCGCGCCGACAACGACATCGAGCGGCAGCAGTTCGAGAAGCTGTTCGCGCGGGACGTGAAGTCGCACATCGACGCGATCGCGTCCAAGTACATCCGGCCCGACGAGGGCACGTACGACTTCGCCTTCATGTACCTCCCGTCGGAGGCGATCTACTACGAGCTCGCCTGCGGCAAGACCGGTGCGCTGCTCGAGTACGCGCACGCCAAGCGCGTGCTTCCCGTCTCGCCGACGACCCTGACCGCCTACCTGCAGGTGATCGTGCTCGGGCTCAAGGGCCTCCAGATCGAGCAGCACGCGCAGGAGGTCATGGCGTACTGCGCCCAGCTGCAGAAGGACTTCGGCAAGTTCAAGGAGGATTTCGAGCTCGTCGGGAAGCACCTCGGCAACGCCCACGACCGCTTCGTCGACGCGGGGAAGCGGCTCGGCCGCTTCGAGACGAAGCTCGAGCAGGCGGCGGAGTCGCCCGCCGAGCTGGAGATACCCGCCGAGGCGCACGAGCTCCCGCGCGCGGTCGACGCTGCCTAGTCCAAAGCCGCGGCGAGACGGAGGTTGACGCCTCGTTATCCACTCAAGGGCGTCGATCGCCGTCGAAGGCGGCGAATCGCCCGGGCGGTCCGTCGTGGCCAGGCGGTCTCGGATCCAGACGACGCGGCTCTAGCCGTTGCCTACTCGCAGTACGTCGTCGAGAAGACCTCATCCGGATGGACGCGCGTTGTCAGCGGCGCTCATATCCTGCTCTGGGTAGCCCTGATTGCCCTGCCTCTCCTTCACTACGGCGGCCACATTCGCTGGAGCATCGGCTTGGTCGTGGCTCTCTCGTTCTTCGTGCTCCTTCCAGCGTGGTCGTTGTGGGACGGACGCCGCCGCCGTGCTCGAGCCGTAGAGGCCGAGAGGCGGAACCTGCTCGTGATGGAGGCGTTCGCGAATTAGGCCGAAGGCGTGGGCGAGTTCTAGGCCGGCGCCGGCTGCTGTTCTTTGAGGTAGCGGATCAGGCCGCCCGCGACCACGGATCTCGCGCTCACGCGGGAGCGCGCGCCGAGGTTGACCGCCCTTCGGGCCGGTGAGATGCTCGAGCCGAAGCAGCCCAACGGGTGGCGAGGCTGCGGCCCTCGGGCCCGCAACCAGGGAGGGAGGTTCCTATGAGAACGTGGGCGTTTCGCGTCCTGCTCCTCGGCGTGGTCGTGCTGGTGTTCGCGATGCCGTCGGCCGCGGCGGGCGGCGAGCAGCTCAAGTTCGAGATCACGCTGTCACCGGCCCTGCAGACCGGGAAAGTGACGGGGCGGCTGATGGTGGTGATCTCCACGACGAACCGCACGAGCGAGCTGTCCCAGATGAACAGCGTCACCAATCCATCGCCGTTCTTCGGGACGGACGTGTCGACCTGGAAGCCGGGGACGGCGCGGAAGATCAGCCACGACGACGTCCAGAGCTATCCGCTCGACGCACTGGCTGACCTGCCGGAAGGCGACTACTACGTCCAGGCGTTCTTCAACGTCTACACCCAGTTCACGCGTTCCGATGGATCGGTGGTATGGCTACACGAGCCATGCGGCGACGGAGGAACCCCGACGAGCTCGCCGGGGAACCTCTACAGCTCCGTCGTGCCGCTTCACCTCGACGGGCAGAGCTCGGGCGTCCAGCAGCTGACGCTCGACAAGATGATCCCGTATCCGGCCGGGACTTCCACCTTCCCGGCGAACGCCCCGGATCAGACCTGCCAGCAGAACAACTACACCGACTCGCAGCACGTCAAGCACATCAAGATCCAGAGCCCCATGCTGAGCGCCTTCTGGGGAAAGCCGATCTACGTCGGAGCGAACGTGCTGCTGCCGATGAGCTACGACCAGCCTGGGCACGAGAACGACCATTACCCGGTCGTCTACGACCAGGGCCATTGGCCCGGCGGAGGCGTGCTCGGATTCAGCGAGACGTCGAACACCGGCTTCTCGGCGTACTGGAAGGACCCGAGCACCCCGCAGTTCATCGCCATCACGATCCGGCATGAGACGCCGTACTACGACGACTCATATGCCGTGAACTCGGCCAACGTCGGTCCGTGGGGCGACGCGATCACGCAGGAGCTGATGCCGTACATCGACGCGCACTTCCGGACCTATCCGGCGCGGTGGGCACGCACCCTCACAGGAGTCTCCACGGGAGGCTGGGAGGCGCTTGCCCAGATGGTGTACTACCCCGACGTCTACGACGGGACCTGGGCGGTCTCTCCCGACCCGGTCGACTTCCGCGATCACCAGCTGGTGAACATCTACTCCAACGCCAATGCCTACTACCAGCTTCACCAGTGGGTGAACGTGCCGCGGCTCTCCCAGCGCACCGTTTCGGGCGACTCCGTGATGACGATGGAGGAGGAGAACCACTGGGAGCTCGCGCTCGGAACGCACGGGCGGTCGCAGCTCGGCCAGTGGGACGTCTGGCAGGCCGTCTACGGCCCCGAGGGCTCGGACGGCTATCCGGCGGTGATCTGGGACAAGCAGAGCGGGACCATCGACCACGCTGTCGCGATGCAGTGGCAGCCGAAGGACCTGCGTCTCTACATCGTGAACAACTGGCCGACGCTGGGACCGAAGCTCAGCGGCCGGCTCCATGACTACGGCGGCACGGCAGACTCGTACTTCCTCAACGAGTCGGGCCTGCTGCTGCAGTCCGCGCTCGCCGCCTTGACGAACCCAGCCGCCAATGCGGACTTCCAGTGGGTCGATCGCGGCGGTCACGGCGCAAGCCCGTACACGACCCAACAGCTGCTGACCATCATGTACAACGCGATGTGGGCGGACGCGCCGTGTCCGCCGCACTGCTAGGCACGACATTCTTGCCGGCGCCGGCCTTGCTCAGGCCGGCGCCGGCTGCTGCTCCTTGAGGTAGCGGATCAGGCCGCCTGCGACGACGATCTCGCGCTCGCGCGGGAGCAGGTCGTGCGTGAGCGTGATCGTGCCGGCGCCCTCGATCTCGGTCTCGAGCTCGTCCTCGCCCTCGGCGATCGAGTGCAGCCGGGAGATCGTCCAGGTCTGGCCGAGCTCGGCCCTGTCGTAGTCGGCCTGATCCTGGAAGAGCAGCGGCACGATCCCCTGGGCGATCAGGTTCCGCCGGTGGATTCGCGCGAAGCTCTTCGCGATCACCGCGCGGACACCCAGCTGGGCGGGCGCCAGCGCCGCGTGCTCGCGGCTCGAGCCCTGCCCGTAGTTGTCGCCCGCGACGATGAAGCCTCCGCCCCACTCGTGCGCGCGCCTCGGGAACTCCTTGTCGCGGTGCTGGAAGGTGAACTCGGCGATCGCGGGGACGTTCGAGCGGTAGGCCATCACGGTCGCGCCGTCCGGCGAGAGGTCGCCGGTCGAGATGTCGTCCGGCGCCACGATCAGCACCCGCAACGTCAGCTCGTCCGGGAGCGCCTTCTGCTCGGGCGGCGGCTTGATGTTGGGGCCACGCGGGATCTGGATCGAGGCTGCTTCCTCGGCGGGAACCGGCTCGAGGATGTGCCGCTGGACGACCTCGGGCCGGGCCTCCGGCCGCGGCGGAAGTTCCGGCGCCGTCAACTCGCGCGGATCTGAGATCACCCCGGTCAGCATCGAGGCCGCGGCGACCGCCGGTGAGCAGAGGTAGACCTGGTCGTCGGCGGTACCGCTGCGACCGGGGAAGTTGCGGTTGAACGTCCGCAGCGAGGCCGAGCCCGACGGTGGCGCCTGGCCCATGCCGACGCAGGGCCCGCAGGCAGGCTCGAGCATCCGCACGCCGGCCATCAAGAGGTCGACGTAGGTGCCCGAGCGCGTGATCTGGTCGAGGATCTGGCGCGAGCCCGGGGTGGCGGTTGCCGAGACGAGCTTCTCGGAGAGCTCCTTGCCGCGCAGCACCGCGCCGCAGACGGCCAGGTCCTCGTAGGACGAGTTCACGGATGACCCGATGCAGACCTGGGTCAGCTCGGTGCCGACGAGCTCGTCGACCGGCACGACGTTCCCCGGCGAAGACGGCTTGGCGACGAGCGGGACGAGGGCAGCGAGGTCGATGTGCTCCTCCTCGTCGAAGTCGCCGGTGTCGCCGGTCTCGAGCGCGACGAAGTCGTCCTCGCGCTGCTGCTCTGCGAGCCAGGCGCGAGTCTCTTCGTCGGCCGGGAAGACCGCGCCGGTCGCTCCGAGCTCGGCGATCATGTTCGCGATCGTCCCGCGCTCGGTGTAGGTCAGCGTCGAGACGCCCGGGCCGGTGAACTCGAAGATCGCGCCGCGCCCGCCGCGCACCGTGCGCCGGCGCAGGAGCTCGAGGATCACGTCCTTCGCCTGGATCCACGGGCGCTGCAGCTCGTTCTCGAGGAAGACGCCGACGATCTTCGGGCAGGGCAGCTCGAGCGGATGCCCCGCCATGCAGACGGCGACGTCGAGCCCGCCCGCGCCGATCGCGATCATCCCGCACGAGCCCGACTGGGTCGTGTGTGAGTCCGCGCCGATCAGCGTCTTGCCGGGGACGGCGAAGCGCTCGCAGTGGACGTAGTGGCAGATGCCGTTGCCGGGCCGTGAGAACCAGAGCCCGTAGCGCCCGGCCATCGCCTGCAGGAAACGGTGGTCGTCCGGGTTCTTGAAGTCGATCTGGAGGATGTTGTGGTCGACGTACACGACGGCGGTCTCCACCTGGACGCGGTCGACGCCGAACAGCTCGAACTGCATGCAGGCCATCGTCCCGGTCGCGTCCTGGGCGAGAGTCTGGTCGACCCGAAGCGCGATCTCCTGGCCCGGAACCAGCTCGCCGCGCTCGAGGTGCTCTTCGAGGATCGTGCGCGCGAGGGAGGCCATACAAGGAGTATTCCTGAAGCGCCGCGGATGTCGCTCCACGTCGGTTTTGGACGTGTCCCAGGGACAGTCCCTCGGCCGTGTCCCAACGAGACGAGACTCAGCTTCGGATCGCCGGAGCCACCGCGGGCCGGCCCTACCGTGGCCGACGATTCCGCCATGTCCCAGGGACTGTCCCTGGGACATGGCTCGAAGGTCAGTAGCGCAGCAGCGCGCCGATGCCCTCGACCGGCTCGAGGTCGTGGCGGAAGCGCAGCGCCGAGACTTTGCCCCCGTTGGCGAGCGTCCGGTGGACCGCCAGGTCGAGGCCGTGGTCGTTCTCCTCCATCTCCACGCCGTCGAGCGGACAGGGCCCGGGGTCGGCCGAGAGCCGGCCGCACTTCGGGCAGCCCCAGGCGTGTCGATCGGCGCCTTCCTCGTAGAGGAGGACCTCGACGCGTCCGTCGGAGGCCGCCTCCAGCGTCTGCGGCCAGCCCGCAGCGGCGCGGCCGTTTCGGCCCGCGGCCTCCTGCCAGCGCTCGGCGAGCTCGCCCTCCTGCTCCTCCCGCCAACGCTCGACGACCGGCTCGACCACCTCGTAGAGCTCCGAGGTGCCGGCGTGCGCGT
This sequence comes from Gaiellaceae bacterium, assembly GCA_035624425.1. GTDB lineage: Bacteria > Actinomycetota > Thermoleophilia > Gaiellales > Gaiellaceae > AC-32. The sequence goes on along the minus strand of DASPRN010000115.1, from coordinate 2,794 downwards.
CGGCGCTCGTCCAGCCGATGAGCGCGCTGCGGACCTCGTGCGAGAGCTCCTCCTCCAGCTCCGCTCGCGTCTCCTCCGATGCGACGAGCACCACCCGGGCGCCGCGTAGGCGGCGCACCTGCCGGTCGATCAGCCCGGCCACGTCGCGCAGATGATCCTGGACGAGCTTGTCGATGTGCCGCTGGTAGCGCGCCTGCGACCACCCACCCTGGTCGTGGCGGCCGGGCGTGTCGTCGTGCTGCTCGACGGTCTCCTCGAGCCGCCCGGCGCGGAGCCGGTAGAGGTCGCCCCGTTCGCGGCCTACGAAGGCGACCAGCACGCCGTCGTCGCGGCCGACCAGTGGCACGAGCGGTGCGAGGTAGAACTCGAAGTCGACCAGCGAACGGTCGGGCACCCGGTCGCTGAGGGCGAGCGTGTGCCAGGCGCCGTCAAGGCCGTCGCAGAAGACCGCGAACCCGTGCGAGCCCTCCCGGCTGAAGTCGTCCTCGAAGAAGGCCCTGAGCCGGTCGAGGTCGGCGCGCAGCCCTTCTCTCTGCCGGCGCGTGAGCTTCGCCTGGTTCGCCGACTCCCAGCGGCCGACCGCGTCGAGCAGCGCGTTGCTACGGGTGTCGACTGCTTCGGCGGTAGGCGATTCGCTCGGGTCGAGGTCGAGGTAGAGGCTGATCGCACACCCCTGCTCCGCCCGGAAGGTCGCGAGGTCGCGGAGGACCTCCCAGGTGACCGTCGCCGCCATGCTCCCCTCCCTTGCCGGAAAGACGTGATTCTATTCTCGTCGTCTAGCCTGTACCTCCGTGCGGCCCGGCCACGTAGGAAGTTTCGACCGGTCCGGATCGTTTAATACGTAGGGGACATATGACTGACGACACCAGAGAGCTGATCATCATCGGCGGCGGCCCGGCGGGGTACACGGCCGCGCTCTACGCGGCGCGCGCGAACCTGCAGCCCCTCGTCATCGAGGGCTTCGCCTGGGGCGGCCAGCTGATGATCACGAGCGACGTCGAGAACTACCCGGGCTACCCGGAGGGGATCCTCGGCCCGCAGATGATGCAGGACTTCCGGCGCCAGGCCGAGCGTTTCGGCGCGGAGTTCGTGACCGACGACGTCACGCGCGTCGACTTCTCCGAGCATCCGTTCCGCGTCTACGTCGGCGAGACCGAGTACCGCTCGGAGGCGGTCATCGTGGCCACCGGCGCGAGCGCCCGGCAGCTCGGGCTCGAGTCCGAGCGGACGCTGCAGGGCAAGGGCGTCTCCTACTGCGCCGTCTGCGACGCGGCCTTCTTCCGCGACCGCGAGGTCGTGGTCGTCGGCGGCGGCGACTCGGCGATGGAGGAGGCGATCTTCCTGACGAAGTTCGCGAACAAGGTCACGCTGATCCACCGGCGCCCCGAGTTCCGCGCGTCGCCGATCATGATCGACCGCGCCCGCGCGAACGAGAAGGTCGAGTTCCTGACGCCCGCCGTAGTGGAGGAGGTCGTCGCGAACAACGGCCAGACCAGCGCCGTCCGCGTCCGCAACCTCGATACGGGCGAGCTGCAGGAGATCTCGGCGCAGGGCCTGTTCGTCGCGATCGGCCACGACCCGAACACGAAGCTCTTCCTCGACCAGCTGGACCATGACCAGGCGGGCTACCTCGTGACCGAGCCCGGCTCGACGAGGACGAACATCGAGGGTGTCTTCGCCGCCGGCGACGTCGTCGACCACACGTACCGCCAGGCCGTGACCGCGGCCGGGAGCGGGACGATGGCCGCCCTCGACGCCGAGCGCTGGCTCGCCGCGCGCGAGGGCCATCCCGGGACCGCGGCGACCGCCCCGCGCCCGGAAGCCGAAGCCGCCGGGGTCTAGCCGAGCCCGGCGCTACCCTCGGCTCCTTGGCCGAGTGGATCGACCTGCTCGACCCGAGCGAGGCGGCGCTGCGGGACGCCATCTCGCACGAGGTCCATGACCGTGCGCTCGAGCAGCTGCTGAAGCCGACTCGGCACGACGACGAGCCCCGCCCCCGCCTCGAGGGACACGACCACTACGTCTTCGGCGTCTTCCTCGTCCCGATCTGCGTCCGCGAGGAGGATCGCGTCTTCTACCAGGAGGTCGACCTGATCGCGACGCGCGAGCAGCTCGTGACCGTCCGCAAGACCCCGCAGGAGGGCCATCCGTTCGATCTCAGCGCGGCGCAGGAAGCGGTCGCGACCGACCCGGACGCCCGCGTCGGCCTGATGGTCTACCAGCTCGTCGACCTGATCGCCGAGTACTTCCTCGACCTGGTCGACGCGATCGACGACGAGATCGACGAGCTCGAGGACGGAATCGAGCAGTGGCCGGCCACGCAGATCCGGACGCGCATCTCGGCGCTTCGGCACGATCTGCTGCACGTCCGCCGGACCGTCGCGCCGACCCGCGACGCGATCAGGCGCGTGGTCGACCGGCGGATCGACGTGGGCGAGGGCCCCGGCGGGGAGCTGCTTCCGCGCGAGATCGAGCTCGACTTTGCCGACGTCTACGACAAGCTCCTCCGCGCGATGGACGGCCTCGACCTCTCGCGCGACCTGCTCTCGAGCGCCCGCGACTACCACCAGGCGAAGATCGCCAACGACCAGAACGAGGTCACCAAGGCGTTGACGGTGATCGCATCGGTACTGCTCGTCCCGACCTTCATCGTCGGCCTCTACGGCCAGAACTTCCGGCACATCCCGGAGCTCCACTGGGGCTTCGGCTACTGGTGGAGCTGGAGCCTGATCATCCTGACGACGATCGCGCAGCTGATCTTCTTCCGCTGGCTCGGCTGGATCGGCGGCGACCC
>DASPRN010000108.1:0-21234 GCA_035624425.1 Gaiellaceae bacterium | reverse complement strand
GCGCCGCTCGCCCTCGGCTCGGTGCTGATCTACCGCTACGACATCTGGCCGACCGCGCTCGCGGTCGCCGGCCTCGCTGCGATCCTCGGCCGGCGGGAGCGGCTCGGCTTCGCCGCGCTCGGGGTCGGCTTCGCGGCGAAGATCTTCCCGGGCGTGCTCGTCCCGCCCGCGTTCGCGTATGTCTGGCGGAGGCGCGGCCGGCGCGAGGCCTTCCTCGGCCTCGGCGCGGCCGCTCTGGCCGTCGCGGTCGTCGTCCTGCCGTTCGCCGTCCTCGCGCCGCACGGGCTCTGGACGAGCGTCCACGACCAGGCCGGCCGGCCGCTGCAGATCGAGAGCCTCGGCTCGTCGATCCTGCTCGCCGCGCACCAGGCCGGCGGGCTGCACCTGCACGTGATCACGAGCCACGGCTCGCAGAACCTCGCGGGCTCGCTGCCCGACTCGCTCGGCCTGTGCAGACGGTCCTGCTCGCCGCTGTCCTGCTCGGCGCCTGGACCGCGTTCGCCCTCGGCCCAGCCGACCCGGAGCGGCTCGTCCGCTACTCGGCCGCGTCGGTCACGGCCTTCGTCGCCTTCGACAAGGTGCTCTCGCCGCAGTTCATGATCTGGCTGCTGCCGCTCGTGCCGCTCGTCCGCGGCCGGCGCGGGCTTGCCGCCTCGGCGCTGCTCGGGCTCGCGCTCATCCTGACCCAGCTCTGGTTCCCGACGCGGTACTTCGACCTCGCGCGCGGCCTTGCCGCCCTCCCGTCCTGGCTCGTCCTGGCCCGCGACCTGACGCTCCTCGCGCTCCTCGCCGTGCTGCTCGTCAGGGAACCGGGACGCGCAGCGCCTCGCAGCTGAGCGCGCGGCCCTCCGCGTCGCACTCGACCACGGCGCCTTCGATCCGGACCCCGCCCGCGGCCGGCTCGAACCGGACCGGCATCCCCGTGCGCATGCGCGCGATCGCGAGCTCGGCCTTGACGCCGATCACCGAGTCGTGAGGTCCGGTCATCCCGGCGTCCGTGATCGCCGCCGTCCCGCCGGGCTGCACGCGGGCGTCACTCGTCTGCACGTGCGTGTGGGTTCCGATCACCGCCGTGACGCGGCCGTCGAGCAGGCGGGCGGCCGCAACCTTCTCGCTCGTCGCCTCGGCGTGGAAGTCAACGATGACGATTCGAGCGCTCGCGCCCGCCTCGTCGACCAGCGCGTCCAGGACCTCGAACGGGCTGACCGGCGTCGGCATGAACAGGCTGCCCTGGAGGTTGAGGACGGCTACGGGAGTTCCATCGGCCGCCTCGACGGTGACCAGCCCCCGCCCCGGCGCTTCGGAAGAGAAGTTCGCGGGACGGATCACCCGCTCCGCGTCGGTGAGGTAGGGGACGATCTCGCGCCGCCGCCAGGTGTGGTTGCCGAGGGTGAGCACGTCGGCCCCGGCCGCGAGCAGCCGCTCGGCGAGGCGAGGGGTGACGCCTGCCCCGTCGGCGACGTTCTCCGCGTTGACGACGCAAAAGCCGATCTCGAGCTCCTCCTTCAGCGAGGGCAGGCGCTCCTCGACCGCCGCCCGCCCGGGGGTGCCGAAGACGTCCGCGACGAAGAGGATCTTCAGCGGGGACCTACCGCACTAGGCGTCGCTATGGGAAAGAGAGCGCGGCGGCACCGGGCTGCACCGACATCGCGACGTGGTTGCCCGCGTTCTGCGTATAGCGGGCCAGCACCTGCTGCTCGACACCGGTGAAGTTGGCGACCGTGCCGAGCTTCGACGTCGTCGCCGAGACCGTCGAGCCGACCCGCAGGCTCGGGTCCGGCCGCAGGTGCGTCAGCGAGACGACGAGCGAAGGGCTGCCGCTGGGCTGGATGTCGATCCGGGCGCCGTAGGTCTTCCCGGCGAGGACGTAGGGGGTGATCCCGACGATCGTCCCGTCGACCGGCGAGTAGACGTCGGTGCCCGACACCGCGCCGACGTCGAGCGTGCCGGTCGAGGCTCCGACGCCGCCGCCGATCACGTAGTAGCGGAGACCGGCGTCGCCGCCGCCGAAGAGGTGATGCACCAGGCGGCCTACGAGCCCCTGGTTCGCCTGGTGGCCGACGGGGTCGAGCGGGAGCGCGCCGTCGCCGGAGGCGTGGTAGCCGATCGCGGTCACGCGGCCCTGCGCGATCGGCAGCTCGAGCCGGAGGGTCCCGCGCATGGCCACGACCTGGGGCTGCGGCGGCCCGGACGGCAGCAGCCGGGTGGCCGGCGCCGGGGCGGTCGTGGCGACGCGCGCGTGGTCGCCCGACCCGAATGCGGTCAGGAGGAGCGTGACGAGCGCGACTGCAGCGAGCAGAAGCAGGCCGACAAGCCGCCGTTTCCGGCGTGCGGCTGCGTTCTCCGCGTGCCTGCGCCTCACGGCCAGTGCATGCCCGGAGGGCGGGACCATCCGCGGCACGGTAACCGACCTTGGGTCGGGCTGCAGGGCGAGCGACCCGTCGAGCTCGAAATCCCAGTCCCACGCAGGGGGCTTCTCCCGCCTGGACCGACCGGTCGATCCGATGCGGAGTTTCTCCGAACCGCTCCGAAGCGGTACGACGTGAGCGCTACGATGGCGCGCATGGCCGGGCCTCCTGCCGGGGCCGCGAAGATCCAGATTCCGCGCTGGATCCAGCTCGTAGGTCTCCCGCTTCTGCTGCTCTTCCTGTGGGTTGTGGCGGGTGCGGCGCGTCATGTCGTCTTCCTGTTCCTGGTGGCTGCCCTCGTTGCATTCCTGTTGAACCCGATCGTGCGCGGGCTGACCAGAGTCTGGATTCCCCGTGGGTTCGGCGTGGCGATCGTGTACCTGAGCTTCGTGGCCATCGTCATCGCCGCGGCGATCGCACTCGGCACCGTGGTCGTGAACCAGACGAAATCGAGCGCCAGCCGCGTGAACGACTACTTTACGGTCACCCACGGACAGGGCCACCAGACGCACGCCGACCGCGACGTGGACCGGTTCCAGCACTGGCTGAACACCCATCGCCTGGGCTCGATCAAGATCCAGAAGAAGGGCCACGACCTCGTCCGGAAGATCCGCAAGAAGGACGTCTCGAAGTACACGGGCAAGGTGATCTCGTTCGTCGAAGGGGCGGCGATCGGCACGCTGAAGTTCCTCTTCAGCCTCGTGCTCGTGGTCGTGGTCTCGATCTACATGCTGCTGGGCATGCCGAGGTTCGGGCGGGTGGTCGACAGGCGGTTCCCGCCGCACGAGGGCTCGCCGTCCCTGCTGCCCCGGATCGAGCGCGCGCTCGCCAGCTACGTCCGTGGCCAGGTGCTGCTCTCGCTGATCATCGGCACGAGCGCCGGGCTGGGGATGTGGCTGCTCGGAACGCTCGGCTGGGTGCCGGGCGCGGATCGCTATGCAGTCCTCTTCGGCGCCTGGGTCGCGATCACGGAGCTGATCCCGTACCTCGGGCCGTGGCTCGGCGCGATCCCGCCGCTGATCTACGCGCTGGTCGTGCATCCGATCTCGGCGATCTGGGTGGCGCTGCTCTTCCTCGGCATCCACCAGGTCGAGGGACACGTCGTCGTCCCGAACGTGATGGGCAGCGCGCTCCGGTTGCACCCCCTGCTCGTGATCTTCGGCCTGCTGGCCGGCGGTGAGATCTACGGCCTTCCTGGAGCGCTCGTCGCGCTGCCCCTGCTGGCGGCGCTGCGGGCGATCTGGGAGTTCTTCGGCGAGCGGGTGGAGCTGGAGCGCTGGCAGGGTGCAGGCCCGGTGCCGATCGAGGTGGAGGTCGAGGGTGCGCGGCCGGTGACGCCGCTGCCGCCAGCTCCCGAGCCACCCGCCGCGGCGCGTCGGTGAGCGGCCAGCCGCTGCTCGCAGCCCGGGGCGCGGGGCGCCGGTTCGGGCAGACGGTGGCGCTCGAGCCGGTCGAGCTCGAGCTTTTGCCCGGAGAGGGCGTCGCGCTCGCCGGGCCGAACGGGGCCGGCAAGTCGACGCTGATCGCGCTCCTGGCCGGAGCGCTGCAGCCGAGCGAGGGCCGGGTCGAGCGGCGCAAGGGCGTGCGTGTCGGCTGGGCTCCGCAGCGCCCTGCCCAGTACGGCCGGCTCTCCGCACGCGAGAACCTCGAGCTGTTTGCGAAGCTCGAGGGCGAAGCCGACCCCGAGGAGGCCGCCGCGCGGCTGCTCGCCGACTTCGACCTGCCCGGGGCGCCGAAGCCGAGCGCGAACCTCTCGGTCGGCAACCGCCAGCGCCTGAACCTCGCGATCGCGTTCCTCGGCGCGCCCGAGGTCCTGCTTCTCGACGAGCCGACCGCGGCGCTCGATCCGGAGCAGCGGCGGCAGCTCTGGGAGCGCGTCGACGCGCTCCGCGACGCAGGCGGCGCCGTGGTCTTCGCGTCGCAGCACCTGGAGGAGATCGAGCGACACGCAGACCGGGTCGTGGCGCTGCGCGACGGCCGGCTCGTCTTCTCCGGGACCGTGGGAGAGTACGACCGCGCGGAAACCGACAATCTGCTCGCATGACCCGAGCCTGGCTCCTGGTCCGGAAAGACGCACTCGTGCTGCGGCGCTCGCCGCTCCTGTTCGGGATCCTGCTCGCCTACCCGGTCGCGATCGCGTTGCTCGTCGGCCTGGTCGCGGGCTACTCCAACTCGAAGCCGCGGGTCGCGCTGGTCGACGAGGACAACCTGCCTCCGACGGTCGTGATCGGAGGCAAGCGCTTCCACGTCGACCGGACGATCAAGGAGGTCAGCCGCAACGTGAAGCTCGTACGGCTGAGCCCCGAGGAAGCGCAGCACCAGCTCCACAACGGCCGGGTTGTCGCCGTCGTCACGGTTCCGCCGGGCTTCATCGCGACCCTCGAGGGGATGGTGAAAAGCCCGAAGCTCGAGGTGCAGCTCTCGCACGGCACGATCTCCTCCCGGGTCGACCAGCAGGTTCAGGCTCTCGTCTACTCGCTCAACCGCCAGCTCCAGCGCGCCTACATCCACACGAACCTGGGCTACGTCACGCTGATCCTGAACGGCGGCAAGGGCACGTTCCTCGGCTCGCCGATCGACGTGATCGGCCTGCACCGCTCGGAGCAGCTCCTGCGGCGGATGCCACAGACGCACGACGTGCGCGTGCTCGAGGACTTCATCCACGACGCCCGGCTCGCACTCGCGAACACCGGGGGCGCGCTGAAGGCCACGGCGCATCCGATTCAGATCGCGCACACCGGGGCGCGAGGGCGCAGCTCCGCGCTCTCGGCCGAGGTGCAGGCGAACGCGATCGCGCTGACGATCACCTTCCTCGCGCTGGTGTTCGCAGCCGGGTCGCTTGCCGCCGAGCGGGACGAGAACGTGATCGGCCGCCTCGTCCGCGGGCTGGTTGGGCTTGGGCAGCTCGTCTGGGCGAAGATCGCGCTGGCCGCGACGCTCGCGCTCGTGCTCGGGCTCGCGATCGCGGTGGCGTTCGGGGTGATCATCGACGTCGGCCGTGTGGAGGGCGGCGAGCCGTGGGAGCGGATGCCACTGCTCGTGCTCGGGCTGCTCCTTGCAGGCGGCGCGCTCGGCGCGCTGGGCGCGCTGCTCGGCGCGCTGGCGCGGGAGGCCCGCTCGGCCTCGCTCGTGGCCGTGCTGGTCGTGCTGCCGATCGTGTTTCTCGGCCTGATCCCGGCTGCGGTCGTGCCGCCGGCGGGCTGGGCCAGCACCGTGCTCCCGTTCACCCACGCGGTCAGCTTCTTCCGGTCGGCGCTGTTCGATCTGGACCCATGGGGCCAGGTAGCCCGCCAGGCAGTCTGGCTGCTCGGGCTGGGCGGGATCTTCGGCGGTCTCGCCTGTCTGGGAGCGCGTAGATTGTTGGTGTGAGCTTTCCCGCCACACGCCTGCGCAGGCTGCGTCGCAGCGACCGGCTCCGCGCGCTCGTCCGCGAGACCCGGCTCGACCTCGACGACTTCGTCTACCCCCTGTTCGTCGCCCCGCGGACGGAGCCGAACTCCGAACTGCCGCCGTTCGGCCGACTCGCCTTCGCGGATCTCGTCGCCGAGGCCGCGGAGCTCGAGCGCCTCGGCGTGCGGGCGGTGATGCTCTTCGGCATTCCCGAGGAGAAGGACGACGAGGGCTCCGGGGCGTGGGAGGAGGACGGCATCGTCCAGCGCGCCCTCCGAGCCTTGCGTGAGAGCGCGACCGGGCTCGTGCTGACCACCGACGTCTGCCTCTGCGAGTACACCTCACACGGCCACTGCGGCCCGCTCGACGGGGACGACGTCGACAACGACGCGACGCTGGAGCTGCTCGCGCGAGTCGCGGTCAGCCACGTCGAGGCCGGCGCCGAGGTCGTCTGCCCGAGCGACATGATGGACGGCCGCGTCGCTGCGATCCGGGCCGCGCTGGACGAGGCCGGGCACGGGCAGATCCCGATCGTCTCGTACGCGGCGAAATACGCGTCCGCCTTCTACGGGCCTTTCCGGGACGCGGTCGACTCCGCGCCCGCGTTCGGCGACCGGCGCGGCTACCAGCTCGACCCGGCGAACGTCCGCGAGGCGCTGCGCGAGTGCGAACTCGACGTGCGCGAGGGCGCCGACGCGCTGATAGTCAAGCCGGCACTGCCGAACCTCGACGTGATCCGCGCCGTGCGCGAGCGCTTCGACCTGCCCGTCGGCGCGTACAACGTCTCGGGCGAGTACGCGATGCTGAAGGCGGCCGGCGCGCGCGGCTGGATCGACCAGCGCCAGGCCGCGCTCGAGTCGCTGACCGCGATCGTCCGCGCCGGAGCCGACCTGGTCGTCTCCTACTGGACGAAGGAGCTCGCGACCTGGTTGTAGCGCTCGACCTCTGGGGGACGATCGTGCAGGAGGCGGCCGCCGAGAGCCCGATCTGGGCGAAGGCACTTCGGCCGGACGGCGAGCGCGAGCCCGAGGCGGTCTTCTCGCCCCTGGCCGAGGAGCGGTACGCGCTCGGCCTGGAGACGATCTACGAGGGCTACCTGCTCCACTACGGCCGCTCGCGCCTGTTCGCGGCTGCCGACGACGACACGGCGCTCCTGCTCGGCGACTACCTCTACGCGCACGGCCTCGTCCGGGTCGCGGAGGCCGGGACCGTCGAGGCGGTCGCCGACCTGGCGGCGCTGATCTCGCGCTGCGCGCAGCTGCGCGCCGACGACCTGCCCGGCGACGGCGAGGCCTGGGCCTCGACCTCGTCCACGCTCGGCGCGGGCTCCGCCGCCCGCTCGGCCTGGAACGGCGACGGCTCCGAGGCCGTCCGGCGGGCGCTCAGGGCTCACCACCTCCTGGTCGGTTAGCCGTCTGACCAGCGTGTGGGACGCAGACGAAGTTGCCCTTCGGTGGGCATAGCCTCTAGCATCGCCGCCGTGATCCCGCTCGCAGCCAAGACGGCAGCCGAAGAGGGCAAGGAGGTCATCACCGCGATGCTCGTCGTCGGCCTGATCTTCGTCGGCGTGATCGCGCTCGGCCAGTTCACGCACTGGCTGCGCCACCGCCGGCGCCGGGCTTAGCGCTTCGCGAAGTAGCTGTGGCCGGCGCGCACGCGCACGTGCTTGTGCCGCTTGAAGTCGAGGACGTCCACGACGCCCCTCTTCACCTTGACGAGCGTCCCGGCACAGGTGTCCTGCGTCAGCCAGATCGTCCCGCGCACGGTCGCCGAGGCGTTCTTGCCCTTCGTCCGGTACTTGCCCTTGCCCGAGCCCCAGAGCTTGCGCTTCTTCTTGCCCGCCGAGGCGCTGTCGAAGCGCTTCGGGCACTTGAGCGGCGCCGAGAGCGGCAGCGTCACGAGCGGCTTCTTGGCCCCCTGCTGGAAGAGGAAGCGGCCCTGGTAGAAGTCGGCGGTCTGCGACTTGGCGCCGCCCGCCGACGTCGTCAGCCGCACGCGCCCCTTCGTGGTGTCGAGCTCGGCGCCGACCGGGATCTGCGCCGCCTGGTCGAGCGGGAAGAACGTCTTCGAGGGCGGGATGCGCACGAGCACCTTGCCGCTCACGGGCTTCGCGTTGCCGGTCTTGCCGAGCACCGGCGGCGGCAGCGTGGTCGACCCGATGCTGCCGGACTTGAGGAAGACGTTCGAGTCGTAGCGGTCATCCGAGGCGTCGGCGATCGCGAGCTTCGCGTGGTTCGTCACCCCGGGGTGCACGACCGCAAAGCAGGTGAGGACTTTCGTGAGCCCGTCCATCTCGGTGTCGAACGGGGCCGGGTTCGGAGCCTGGAAATCGTTGTTGCGGTACAGCTCGGGATGCGAGTTCGGCGTCGACCCGACCGGGTTGCCGTCGTTGATCGTGTTAATGGTCACCGGTTTGGGCGGGCTCCCGACGACGGCGCAGTTGACCCCGTTGATGAAGAAGCCGAACACATCGTTGAACGACGTGTTCACGAACTCGTTGTACTCGTCCGAGGAGAAGACGTACTGGAACGAGATCGTGGGCGTGGTCGGCACGAAGTCAAACTGGAGCACGGCCGCGTCGAGGGTCGGGAAGCTCGCGAGCTTGTCGAGATCGGGGTCGCCGGGCAGGCCGTTGCTGGTGGTGATGTTCGGGCTCGTGTTCGGCCCCACGACGCTCGCGATGTTGCCGGTGCTGAGGATGACCCCGCTGTCGAAGCCGATCGCCTGCGTGCCGCCGGTGAAGGTGCCGCCTGCGATGTTGGCGCCGGTGAACGTCGCATTGGAGACCGGGAAGCTCGACGAGACGAGCGTCTGCGCGAGCTGCGTCGGCGTCAGCGTGTTCAGGTCGGTCGTTCCGATCGCCGCGCTCGCAGGAGGCGCGAACACCAGCGGGAGCGACAGCGCCAGCACGCAGGCGGAAATCCAGATTGGACGCACCTGCAGGCCCTCCCCTCGTCGTCGTCCACTGATGCTTAGCAGAGAACCCGTGGTGACACAAGCGCCTCGGCCACCGCGCGCGCCAGGGCAGGCTCGACGGGGCCGGGCCGGTAGCCCAGCTCGCGCTCGGCCTTCGCCCACGAGAAGTAGGCGGGCAGGCGGGCGAGCCGGGCCTCCTGCCGGTTGACGAGACCTGCGAGCGCCGCCAGCCGCACCGCCGCGTACGGGATGCGCAAGCGTGGGCGCGGCCGGCCGGCGAGGTCGCATACGGCGGCGAAGAGCTCGGCCAGCGGCAGGTCGGCGCCTCCGAGGAGGTAGCGCTCTCCGCCGCGGCCGTGCTCGAGTGCCAGCACGTGCCCGCGGGCGACGTCGCGGACGTCGACCACGTTCAGCCCGATGTCGAGGAAGGCTCGGTAGCGGCCGAGCGCGACGCCTCGGATCATCCGTCCGGTCGGCGTCGGCCGCCAGTCGCCCTCGCCGACGGGAGTCGTGGGGTTGACCACGACGGCGTCGAGCCCCGACTCGAGCACGAGCCGCTCGGCTTCGAGCTTCGTCCACTTGTACGGAACCGACAGCTCCCACGGCGGCGGCGAGTCCCCCTCGGTCGCCGCCCGGCCGGGAACGGGCCCGCAGGTCGCCGACGAGCTGGTGTGCACGAGCCGGCGGACTCCGCGCGCGGCGCAGGCCGCCAGCACGTTCCGGGTCCCCTCGACGTTGACGCGCTCGAGCTCGCCTGCGGGCTCGTCGAAGCTGTAGAGCGCCGCGACGTGGAAGACCGCGTCGCAGCCGTCCATCGCGCGCTCGAGGCCGGCGCGGTCGGCGAGGTCGACGAACTCGTCCCGCACCTCGGCGCCCTGCTCCCGCAGCTCGCGGGCGACGTGCGAGCCGACGAACCCGGAGGCCCCCGTGACGTAGACGCGCATCAGCCGCAGCATGGCCGAAGCCGCCACTTTCGGAACGGTTCGCCGGCGGCTATAACCCGGCCATGGGCATGTTCCACGTCGAGCTCGAGGTCGCGGGGCCGGCGCGCGGCAGGTACGAGCGAGTCGAGGCTCTCGTGGACACCGGCTTCACCTACACCGTGCTGCCGTGTGGGTTGCTCGGGAACCTCGGTGTCCACGCAGAATACGCGGCGCCGTTCCGGCTCGCCGACGGCAGCAGGGTCGAGCGGGAGCTCGGAAGAGCGTGGGTTCGCTTCGAGACGAGGGAGCAGTACACGCTCGTCGTCTTCGGCGACCACGCGCTTCTCGGGGCGGTCACGCTCGAAGAGTTTCTGCTCGCGCCGGACCCGGTACAGCGGAAGCTCGTGCCCGTGGACGGGCTGATGATGCGCATCGCCGCCTGAGTGCGTACGCACGCATCAGGAGGATGATGGCTCCGTCGCAGAGGCCCTCGGCGGCTCCCTAGACTGACGCTCGTGGCGGCGCTCCGAGACCTTCGCGAGTGGATCGCGCTCCTCGAGCGCGAGGGTGAGCTCGTCCGCATCTCGGCGGAGGTCGATCCACACCTGGAGATCACCGAGATCACCGACCGCGTGGTCAAGGCCGGCGGGCCCGCGCTGCTGTTCGAGAACCCCAGGTCGAGCCACCCGCTGCTGATCAACCAGTTCGGAACCGAGCGGCGGATGTGCCTAGCGCTCGGCGTCGAGAGCCTCGACGAGGCGGGCGAGAGGATCGGCGAGGTGCTCGAGATGCAGCCGCCCGAGGGCCTGGTCGAGAAGGTGCGCGGCCTGAAGAAGCTGAAGTCGATCGCCGACTCGCAGCCGAAACGCGTGCGCAGCGGCCCGGTCCAGGAGGTCGTCCTCACCGGCGACGAGGTCGACCTCGGCCTGCTCCCGGTCCAAACGTGCTGGCCGGGCGACGCGGCGCCGTTCATCACGTTGCCGGCGGTGATCACGAAGGACCCGCGCACCGGCGGGCGCAACGTCGGCATGTACCGGCTGCAGGTGCTCGGCTCCAACGCCACGGCGATGCACTGGCAGATCCACAAGGACGGCCGCGCCGACTACCTGCTCGCCGACGGCCGCATGGACGTGGCCGTGGCGATCGGGCTCGACCCGGTGACGGCGTACACCGCGAGCGCGCCGCTGCCCAAGCACGTCGACGAGCTGATGCTGGCCGGCTTCCTCCGCGGCGAGCCCGTCGAGCTCGTCCAGGCGAAGACGGTCGATCTCGAGGTGCCGGCGACCGCGGAGATCGTCCTCGAGGGCTACATCGCCAAGGACGAGCTCACCGAGGAGGGTCCCTTCGGCGACCACACCGGCTACTACACGCCGCCCGAGCAGTTCCCGGTCTTCCACGTCGAGGCGATGACCATGCGGCGCGACGCGATCTACCCGTCGATCGTCGTCGGCAAGCCGCCTGCCGAGGACGCCTGGCTCGGCAAGGCGACCGAGCGGATCTTCCTGCCGGCGATCCGGATGAGCGTCCCGGAGCTCGTCGACTACGACCTGCCGGTCGCGGGCGCCTTCCACAACTGCTGCCTGGTCTCGATCCGCAAGAGCTACCCGGGCCAGGCGCAGAAGGTGATGCACGCAATCTGGGGACTGGGCCTGCTTAGCCTGACGAAGGCGGTCGTGATCGTCGACGAGTGGGTCGACGTGCACGATTACGAGGAAGTCTTCTTCCGCGTCTGCGCCAACGTCGACCCGGAGCGCGACATCCTGCTCTCCGAGGGCCCGCTCGACCACCTCGACCACGCGCCGACCCGGCAGTTCTACGGCGGCAAGCTCGGGATCGACGCGACCCACAAGGGCCCGGCCGAGGGCACGCGGCCCTGGCCGGAGGAGATCCGCATGAGCGACGAGGTCCGCCGGCTGGTCGACGAGCGCTGGGGGGAATACGGGATCGGCGACGCCGTGGTGGGGGAGGACGGCCGCCGCGAGGCGTTGCGCCAACTGTTACGTCGTTGACGGCGCGAACCTGCAACGATTGAATCCAGCCCGCGAACTGGCTCTCTAGGGAAGGGGAGGCGCGCCCGGTGGATGACCCGAGGGGGGACATGGAGCGGCACCAGCCGCCGCCGAGCTTGTGGCCCGTCGGGTTCGCGGTGGGCATCGTCTGCCTGCTCGTCGGCCTGGTGGTCAGCTGGCCGGCCGCAGCAGTCGGCGCGGGGCTGGCGGCGGTGTTCGGCTTTCTCTGGGCCAGGGACGTGGTCGGCGGCCGCGCGGCGGAGCTCCCTCCCGAGGCTGCTGAGGAGCCGGTCCCCGGCGCTTCGGCCGTTCCCGCGGAACCCGGCGAGCGCTACCCGCGCAACGTCTTCCTCGAGGGCGCCACGCTCGGCCTCGGCGCGGTCGTCGGCGTGGTCGTCGCCCTCCCGGCCATCGGCTTCGCGGTGCTGCCCGCGTTCCTGAAACAGAAGCAGCACGAGGTCGATCTCGGCCCGATCACCGACTTCCCGGAGGGCCAGTTCATGGTCGCCACCTTCATCCGCGACCCGTCGCTGGGCGACATCACCCGGCGGACCGCCTACATCCGCAACAACGGCCTGCTCAACGGCGTTCCGAGCTTCACCTGCATCTCGAACCGCTGTGCGCATCTCGGCTGCCCGGTCCAGCCGGGCGGGCCCGTCTTCGACAACAAGGCCCAGACCGTCAAGACCGCGAACGGCGACGTGACGCTCGTCCCGGTGCTGCCCGCGGCCGGCTTCATCTGTCCCTGCCACGGCGGCTCGTACGACCAGGAGGGGAGCCGGATCGCCGGCCCGCCCGTCCGCGGGCTCGACCGCTATGAGTTCCTGATCCGCAACGGCCACCTGGTCCTCGGCGACCTCTACAGCGTCGTCAAGGTGACCGGCACCGGCGCCCAAGCCAAGATCACAAAGGTCGAGCTGCACGGGCCCGGCCAGCACGCCGACGGCCCCGAGTCCTGGCTCTACCCGCTGCAGCCGCCGCACTGATGCCGCGCCGCAAGTCAGAACGCCGGCAGAACATGGAGCAGATGGCGCTCTACCCGCTCGACTGGCTGGAGGAGCGCTCCGGTCTCGTCGGCGGGGTCAAGTACTTCCTCTTCCGCAAGGTCCCGGGCGACACCAACTGGTTCCACACCCTCGGCTCGGCGACGCTGACCGCCTTCCTCGTCCAGCTCGTGACCGGCGTGATCCTGGCGATGTACTACAAGCCGGGCACGGAGACGGCGCACGCCTCGATCGACCACATCCAGCACGACGTCACGCTCGGCTGGCTGGTGCGCGGCATGCACAAGTGGGGCGCGAGCGTCTTCATCATCCTGATGTTCCTGCACATGGGCCGCGTCTTCCTGTTCGGCGCCTACAAGTACCCGCGCGAGCTGAACTGGATCATCGGCGTGCTCCTGCTCGCCACCGGCCTGTTCGAGGGGCTGACGGGCTACCTGCTGCCGTTCGACCAGACCTCTTACTGGGCCTCGGTGGTGGCGATCAACATCAACGGAACGGCGCCGTTCGTCGGGCCCTACCTCGCGTCGTTATTGCGCGGCGGGGCCGAGATCGGCCCGGACACGCTCTCCCGCTTCTATTCGCTGCACATGCTGGTCGTCCCCGGCGCGCTGATCGGGCTGATCACCCTGCACCTCTACCTGGTCGTCCGGCTCGGCGTCTCCTCGCCTCCCTGGTCGGACGAGGCCGCGGGCGGGACCGGTGCGCCCGAGCCCGAGCCGCCGCCGCCGGCACACCCGGGCCTCGTCCAGCCGCGGCCGCGCGGCGCGAGCCTCCGCGGGAGGCCGACCGAATGAGCTCTCTCGACGAGCGCCGCACCGGCTTCAAGCGGTACAAGGAGGACGTCAAGCGCCGCGGGAAGCCCTTTTACCCGTACGCGATGTTCCACGACACGGTGATGAGCCTCGTCGTCGTGCTCGTGATCTTCTTCCTCGCGGTCATCTGGAAATACGGCTTCTTCGGGCACCATTACCTCGGAACCGTGCTCGGAGAGCCGGCCGACGCCGGGACGAGGACGTTCGTCCCGCGGCCCGACTGGTACTTCTACTTCCTCTTCTACCTGCTGCGGATCTTCAAATGGCCGGAGACCGTGATCCTGGCCACGGTCGGCATTCCGACCATCTGCCTGATCCTGCTGCTGGCACTGCCCTTCGTCGACACGCGCACGGAGCGGCGCCTCTCCCGCAGGCCTGTCGCCATGGTCGCCGCGGCGCTGACGGTGCTGGCCATGGGCGTGCTGACCTACAAGGGGGCTGTTGCGAAGGAGGCAATTCCCAGCGAGGTCAAGGCGGCGGTCCCGAGCTGGGCGACCAAGCAGGGTTTCCAGAACAACCCGGAAGCGGTCGCCGGCGCGAACCTCTTCGCCGAGTCGGGCTGCACGAACTGCCACACCTACCTGGGCACCGGCTCGTCGAACCTGGGCGCCCCCGACCTCTCGGCCGAGGGCGCCAAGGGCAAGGGCATCCAGTTCCAGATCGATCACCTCACGTGCCCGAGCTGCGTCAACCCCGGCTCGCCGATGCCGTCCTTCAAGGATCTCGGCGCGGACAACCTGCGCAAGCTGGCGACCTTCCTCGAGGCCTCGAAGGGCTCGCAGTAACGTAGCGTGCGCGTCTTCCTCGGGATAACGGGCGCGTCCGGAGCGCCGTATGCGGCGCGCCTGCTGGAGGCGCTGGCCGAGGCCGGCTGCGAGGTCGGGCTCTGCGCGTCGCGGGCCGGTATCGAGGTGCTCGCGACCGAGCTCTACGGCGACGCCCGCCTCTCCGCGGACGAGACGCTCGCCCGCCTGACCGAGCCGGCGCGTGGCGCGGTCACGATCCACGACGAGCGCGACTGGCACGCGCCCTACGCCAGCGGCTCGGCGAAGGTCGACGCGTACGTGATCTGCCCGTGCTCGATGGGCACGCTCGGCACGATCGCCTCGGGCGCGATGTCGAACCTGATCCAGCGCGCGGCGTCGGTGGCTCTCAAGGAGGGGCGGAAACTCGTCCTCTGCCCGCGCGAGACGCCGCTCTCGACGATCCATCTCGAGAACATGCTGCGCGTGCGTCAGGCGGGCGCGGTCGTGCTCTTCCTCGCGCCGGGGTTCTACGCGGGGGCCGGGTCGGTGGACGACCTCGTCGACTTCATCGTGGGGCGCTGCCTCGACCAGCTCGGGCTCGAGCACGAGCTCGTGCGCCGCTGGGGCCAGGCGTGACTGCGAGTACCGGAACGCTGCCGGCCGAGGGCGTCCGGACGATGTTCGACCGGATCGCGCCGGTGTACGACGCGATGAACCACCTGATGACGGCCGGGCTCGACCGGCGCTGGCGCAGGGTGACCGCGGAGGCGGTCGTGAGCCCCGGTGACCGCGTGCTCGACGCCTGCTGCGGCACCGGCGACCTCGCGGTCGCGTGCGTCCGGGCGGGTGGGCGGCGCGTGACGGGCCTCGACTTCTCCGAGCGGATGCTCGAGCGGGCGCGCGCCAAGTCCGGCGCAGTCGAGTGGGTCCAGGGAGACGCGCTCGCGCTGCCGTTCGAGGACGGTTCCTTCGACGCGGCGACGGTCGGGTTCGGCGTCCGCAACCTCGAGGGCCTCGAGCGCGGGCTCGCCGAGCTGCGGCGGGCGCTGCGGCCGGGCGGCCGGCTTGGCGTGCTGGAGATCACGCGGCCGCGCGGGACGCTCGCGCCGTTCTACCGCCTCTGGTTCGAGCGCGGGGTCCCGGTGGTCGGGAGAGTGGTCTCCGGCAGCTCGGCCTACACATACCTTCCTGCGAGCGTCCGGCGCTTCCCGGGGCCGGAGGAACTGGCCGGCCTGCTGCGAGAGGCCGGCTTCGGCGAGGTTCGCTACCGCCTCTTCGCCCGCGGGATCGTCGCGCTGCACGTGGGAGTCGCCGAATGAGCTTGGCCACGATCCGCGAGAGCCCCGGGCTCGACGCCTACCTCGACGGGCTCGAGGAGCGGCTCGCCGACGCGGTCGACGCCTGCCCGGGCCTTGTCGCCACGGTCGGAGCCGAGGCGCTCGCGGCGGGCGGCAAGCGGCTGCGGCCGCTGCTCGTCTTCCTGACGGCGCCCGCAGGCACTGACCCGCTGCCGGCCGGCGCGGCGGTCGAGCTCGTGCACACGGCGACGCTCGTCCACGACGACCTGATCGACCGCGCCGAGTACCGGAGGGGCCGCGCGGCTGCCTGGACCCGCCACGGGCCCGCCGCTGCGCGCGCCGCGGGCGACTACCTCTTCGCGCGGGCATTCGCCGAGCTCGCCGGCACCGGCGACCGCCAGGCGGTCGGCTTCCTCGCCGGGGCGACGCTTGCGCTGGCGCGCGGCGAGGCGCTGCAGCGGGCGCAGACGCGAGATCCCGAGACGAGCGTCGAGAGCTACCTCGACCGCTGCGCGCTGAAGACGGGGAAGCTGTTCGAGGCTGCGTGCCTGCTCGGGAGCGGCGGCGACCGCGGGCTCGGCGAGTTCGGGCTCGCTCTGGGCATCGCCTTCCAGATCGCCGACGACATCCTCGACTGCGCGGGCGAGACGATCGAGACCGGCAAGATCGCCGGCACCGACCTGCGCGAGGGGACGCCGACGCTGCCGCTGATCCTGGCGGCGCGCGAGGACGAGTCCGTCCGGAGCGCGCTCGCCGGCGGGCCGCTCGACGGGGCGCTGATCCGCGTCGCCGAGACCGGCGCCCTCGACCGCTCGCGCGTCGTCGCGCTGGAGTACGCGCAGCGCGCGCGGGCCTGCCTCGACGGCCACCTCCGTCGTGACGAGCTCGAGGCCCTGACCGACGCCGTGGTGGACCGAGAATCGTGATCAGGCTCGGTCGCATCGCCTACGTGAACATGGCGCCGGTCTTCTACCGGCTCGACGCCGAGGTGGACGAGGTGCAGGGGGTGCCGACCGACCTGAACGCGCAGCTGCTCGCCGGCGAGCTCGACCTCGCGCCGATCTCCTCGATCGAGTACGCCCGAAACGCCGGCCGCCTGCGCTTGCTTCCACGGCTCTGCGTCTCCTCCGAGGGCGCCGTCGACTCGATCCAGCTTGTCGCGCGCAAGTCGCTCGAGCAGGTGCGCCGGGTGGCGGTCACCCCTGAAAGCGCGACCTCGGTTGTCCTGACGAAGGTGCTGCTTCCCGAGGCCGACCACGTCCCGCTCGGCGAGGAGGCCGACGCCACCCTCCTGATCGGCGACGCGGCGCTCAAGAGCGCCTTCGAGGACCCGACCCCGCACCACGATCTCGGCCGCCTCTGGCTCGAGCGCACCGGCCTGCCGATGGTCTTCGCCGTCTGGGCCTGCCCCGACCCGCCGCCGTCCGGCCTCGGCGAGCTCGAGCAGGCGCTGGTCGAGTCGGTTCGCCTCGCCCGCGCCGAGCCCGAGCAGCTCGCGCACGAGTCGAGCGAGCGCTACGGCTATCCGCCCGGCTTCCTCGCGCGCTACTTCGAGAAGCTGCGCTACCGCTTCGGCCCCCGCGAGCGCGCGGGGCTGCTGACGTTCCTGGAGCTCGCCCGGGACGTGGGCGAGCTGGACGAGGTCCCGGAGCTCCGCTTCGTCACCCGAGTCGAAGCCACGGTCTAGCAAGCAATACGGGACGATTGCTTGGTGCAGCTGTTCCTCGAGACCGAGCGTTTGCGCCTGCGACGGTTCACGGGCGACGACATCGAGAACCTCGTCGCGCTCGACAGCGACCCGGAGGTGATGCGCTTCATCAACGGCGGTCGGGCGACACCGCGTGACGAGATCGAGAACGACGTTCTGCCCGCCTTCCTCGGCCACTATGAACGCTATGCCGGCTTCGGTTTCTGGGCTGCCGAAGAGAAGTCCACAGGGCGATTCGTCGGCTGGTTCCACTTTCGGCCGGCGCAGGGGGCGCCGCCAGGTGAAGTCGAGCTCGGCTATCGGCTCCGCAGATCTGCCTGGGGCAAGGGATATGCCACCGAAGGCTCGCGAGCCTTGATCGGCAAGGGGTTCGCCGAGCTCGGCGTCGAACGCGTCGTCGCCTTCGGGATGGTGGTGAACGTCGCGTCGACGCGCGTGATGGAGAAGGCGGGTCTCAGATTCGTGCGGATCTTCCGCCAACCCTGGCCCGACTACATCGAGGGCGAGGAAGAGGGCGATGTCGAGTACGCGCTGCTCAGGTCCGAGTGGGAGCAGGCGCCGGCGGAGAGCTAGCCGCTAAGCGTTGAGCAGCTTCCAGTGCCCCTCGGACACGACCTCGACGGCGCCGTCGACCACCTTGATCGCAGTCTCGTCGTCCATCGCGTACGCCGGGCCCGCGATGCCGGCCGCCCATTGCTCCGCCGCGGCCATGGAGTTGCCCGGCATGCCCTCCTGAGCCAGGTGTGGACAGATGAAGAAGTCGACGATGCCCAGCGTGCTGTCGCTTCCGGTGGGCGGCTCCCACCCGACGAAGTCCGCCCCGATCCTGGGGGTCATCACCATGCTCCCGGCGCTCAGTCCCACCCAGACCTTCTCGCCCAGCGACGGAAGCATGTCCGCCAGCCCGGACTGCCGCATCCAGTGACAGAGGTAGAGGGCATCGCCGCCTGACACGAGCAGGACGTCCGCCTCCCGGACCACAGGCACCCAGCGCTCCTCGTCGATGCTGGGCAGCGCGGTCAGCTCCAGCACGCCGACGGACTTCCAGCCCAGGTCGACCATGGGGTTCCCGGAGTTTCCGCTGATGAACTGCCAGGCCTTGGTTCCGGGGCCGACCCAGGGGTGCCCGTACATGGCGGTGGGGATGCAGAGGGCGCTGGACTCGGCAATCGGCTTGTCCAGTAGGCCGACCAGCGCGTCGTGGATGCTCGTGTTCTTGATGCCGGCCGAAGAAAGAAGAAGCCTCATGCTGCCTCCCGGGGTCGTTGCTGCAGGCGAGAACGTTTAGCCCCTTTCGAACAGTGGAGACGTGCAGACCGTCGAAAACTCATCGGCTTCGGCTCGCGAGGCTCTCGGCGTGAGCGAGAATCGAGCCACCATGTCGAGTAGGCAGAAGGACGGCTCCACGGCGCCGCGGACCCAGTCGCCCTCGGCGCGCGGCAACCATCCGGCGCTCCGCTCCTGCTGGCATCCGGTGGCGTACGCGGAGGAGGTGTCCGAGGCGCCGGTCCCGGCCGAGCTGCTCGGCGAGCCGCTCGTCGTCTGGCGCGACTCGGGCGGCACCGCACACGTCTTCTCCGACCTCTGCATCCACCGGGGGACGGCGCTCTCGTTGGGGACGGTGGAAGGCGACGAGATCGTCTGCCCGTACCACGGCTGGCGCTACGGGGCGAGCGGTGCGTGCGTGGCGATCCCGCAACTCGCCGATCCGACGCGTGTACCGGCGAAGGCGCGTGCGACGCGCTACCAGGTCGTCGAGCGCTTCGGGATCGTGTGGGCCGCGCTCGAGAACCCGCGGTTGCCCTTGCCGGACGTTCCGGAGCTCGAGTCGGAGGAGTGGCGGACGGTGTCGTGCGGCCCGTACGAGTGGCGCTGCGACGCTTCGCGCCAGGTGGAGAACTTCACCGACTTCGGCCACTTTCCCTTCGTCCACCCGGGGCTTCTGGGCGATCCGGAGCGGCCCGTGGTGCCGGCGCACGACGTGCGGGCCGAGGGGAGCGTCCTGCACTACGAGATCGTGCGGCCGGAGGCGCCGAACACCGACGACTTCCCGGTCTTCGCGAACGTGGAGAGGGAGGTGCCGGAACGCCGTAGCCGCTACGAGCTGCATCTCCCCTACACGATCGTGCTTCGCCTCGGCTGGGGCGGCGAGGAGGGGATGCTCTACTTCTTCGCCTCCCAGCCGGTGCGCGAGGACCGCTGCAAGGGCTTTCTGCGCATCGGGCGGAACTACAACCTCGAGCAGCCGGACGAGGTGCTGCGAGACTTCGAGGACGTGA
Source organism: Gaiellaceae bacterium (assembly GCA_035624425.1). Taxonomy (GTDB): domain Bacteria; phylum Actinomycetota; class Thermoleophilia; order Gaiellales; family Gaiellaceae; genus AC-32. The sequence goes on along the minus strand of DASPRN010000108.1, from coordinate 1,741 downwards.
TCTTCGACCAGGACAAGCGCGTGGTCGAGTCCCAGCGCCCCGAACAGGTGCCGTTCGACCTCGCCGCGGAGCTGCACCTCAAGTTCGACGCGGTTGCCGTCGCGTATCGCCGAGCGATGCGGGCGGAAGGGTTGGCGCTCTAGCCAGTCGAAGCCACAGAGTCAGCCGAGCTCTCGCTACATCCTCGCGGTCTTCGTCAGCTCCGCGGTGTCTTCAAGCCGGCCGCGAATCCGGAAACCGCCTCTGTCGGGATCGATCCCCGCAAGGACCGCGTCGGCTTCCGAGCCGTCCGAGAAGCGGATGCGCGCCTGACCGCTTCGAACCTCAGCAGGGACGGCGTTCCAGTAGTGGCCGAAGAACGACCACGCGGGCGCTCTCCCTTCGGCGAACAGCGCGGCTGCGACGTCAAAGGTTTGCCCGCCCTGATCGATCCACGCGGATCCCAGGAACGAGAGCTGGACTGAGTAGTTCTCCTGTAGGTCCAGCTTCGCCTGTGCGTGCTCGGCGAGCTGACGCAGCCGTTCGGCGTTCGCGAGGACCCGTCCGCGCTCCGCATCGCGCTCTTCGCGCTCAGCCTTCGTCAGCCTCTTCCGCTTCACCGTCGTCCTCCAGCAGTTCCTCGATCCGGGACAGCGTCGCCGAGATGTCGCTCACGGTGAAGAGTAGACCAACGACCTCGCCTCGCTCGATCAGCTCTTCAGACACTGGTCCAGCTTGCCCGCAAGGACTCTCGGGCGCAATTCGCCGGTTCGGTCGTGTCGCTTATCGAGCAGAGAGGGCTTCGGGCCGAGCGGCTCGCCGGTACTCGACCTCGTAGCCGAGCCGGCGCGGGATCGCCAGCAGCCCCTCGAGGTCGAGGTCGATCCGCGCGCCCGCCTTCTGGGTGACCTCGTCCTCGATCGGCAGGTCGAAGTCGTCGGCGCCGAAGTCGAGCGCGCGGAAAGCCCCTTCGTTCTGGGTCAGCACCGATGTGCGGATGTGGCGCACGTTGTCGAGGAAGATCCGCGAGAGCGCGATCCAGCGCCGGTACTCCTGCGCCGAGATCTCACGGCCGCCGAAAGCCGTGCCGTACGGCTTGTACGTCCAGCAGAGGAACGAGAAGAGCCCGCCGACCTCGTCCTGGAAGTCGCGCGTGCGCTGCAGGTGCTCGAGCCGCTCGTCGAGGGTCTCGTCGAAGCCGATCACCATCGTGGCCGTCGTCTGCAGGCCCGCCTCGACGATCGCGCGCTGGGCCTCGAAGTAGTCTGCGACCGTGTACTTCCACTTGGCGTGCCGCGCGCGGAAGTCCTCGGTGAGGATCTCCGAGCCGCCGCCAGTGATCCAGTAGACGCCGGCTTCGCGCAGCCGCTCCGCCGCCTCCGGGTAGGAGATCCGGGCGCGGTCGGCGAGGAAGACGAACTCGGCGACGGTCAGCGCGTAGAACTCGACGCGGTCGCCGTAGCGATCGCGCACTGAGCGGAACAGGTCGCAGTAGTAGTCGAGCGGCAGCTTCGGGTTGAAGCCGCCGTTGAACCCGACCAGGTCGCCGCCGACGTCGAGCAGCTCGTCGATCTTCGCGAACACGTCCTCGCGAGAGAGGACGTAACCCCCGTTCTGGTTCGGCAGGACGTAGAACGCGCAGTAGTCGCATTGGGCAACGCAGACGTTCGTGTAGTTGATGATCCGCATGACCATGTACGTGGCGCGGTTCGGGTCGTGGTAGCGGCCGCGCACCTCCTGCGCGAGCGCCTTCAGCTCGTCG
>DASPRN010000104.1:0-2423 GCA_035624425.1 Gaiellaceae bacterium | reverse complement strand
TCCGGGAGCTGGTCGACGACGTTCCAGACCGCCGAGAGGTCGGCGTCGCCGGAGTAGGTCGGCGGCGTGCCCACGCAGACGAACATCACGGTCGTCGGCGCAAGGTCGGCCGCCTCGAGCGTGAAGCTCAGCCGCTCGCGGTTGCGCTCCAGCAGCCCCTCGAGGCCCGGCTCGTGGAACGGAATCCGGCCGCCGCGCAGCGCCTCGATCCGCTCCGGGACGATGTCCCGCACGATCACCTCGTGCCCGAGGTCGGCGAAGCAGGCGCCGGTCACGACGCCGACCCAGCCAGCGCCGAAGATCCCGATTGCAGGCTTTTTCACACGCCTGAGGTTATCGAGTCATCGGGCGGAATCCGCGCGCGATCGACAGCATCGTCTCGTTCGAGAGCGAGTCGAGCAGCGTGTTCACGACCCAGTAGCTCGCGCCGCCGGAGCGCAGGACGACCATGTGCAGGTGCGAGCCGTTGTAGTAGAGGTCGTAGCGCCGGCCGCCGACATTCTGCGTCAGGCTCCTGTCGGAGAGGACCGGCGCTCCCGTCCACTTCGTCTCCTGGATGCCCCAGTACTCCTGCGAGCCGGTCTTGAAGGTCAGCCGCACGGTCGGGCTGCCTCCGAGCCGGTAGACGCGGACGGGCGTGTCGCCGCAGCAGGTGTCGAGGTACGAGCTGCGTTCGACCCTGGTCGGTAGCTGCAGCCGGAACGGCATCCGCTTCTTCAGTCCGGCCAGGGTCGACTGCGTCAGGCCGGGGTCGCGGCGCACGTACGGCGGGTGCCGGACCGGCGTCGGCGCGATGACGACGGGCGCGAGCTGGTCGTGGAAGGTCGAGCCGGTGACGAGGCACTCGAGCGCACCGTTGCAGAGCGTGTCCAGGTTCGCGGGCCTGGACCCCACGTCGGTGCTGCCGACCAGCTTCGCGATCTGCTGGCCCGAGGTCTTGCCGTTCGCGGCGCGCGCCGGGTCGTAGTAGACCTTCGAGCGGAAGTAGTTCCAGGTCGGGGCGTTGGCCGGCTGGCCGCTCGCCGGCAGGACGATCCGGTAGTCCTTCTGGCCGAGCAGGTAGCTGGCGTTCGCCGCCGAGCCCGCGACGCCGTTCCCGTTCAGCACCGCCAGCGTGACGTGTGAGGGCGGCAGCGTGAACTTCTTGTGCAGCTTGCGCCCGAGCGCGACCGCGGTCTGCGTCGCCGAGGCGCCGACATCCGGGTTGAGGAAGTCCTGGACGACCGACTGGATCGCCGAGGGCGACGCGGCGAGGAGGAAGTCGGGCCCGTTCGTGACGTCGGTCAGCTTCACCTGGAAGACGTGGCCCGGCGGCAGCGTGTAGGCGAACTTGGCGTAGCTGCCGATCGTGCCGAGGTCGAAGTGGCCGAGCACGTCGATGTAGTGGTGGTGGGCGATCGTGTTGATGATCCCGATCAGGCTGGTCAGCCCCAGCGAGCGGCGGACCCGCTCGCGCATCGCCGAGACGAACTGCTGCTGGCGCGCAAGACGGTAGACGTCGGAGTCGGTGTGCCGGTAGCGGACGAAGGAGAGCGCCTGCGATCCGTTCAGGAGCTGGTAGCCGGGCTGCAGGTCGATGTTCGCGTAGTCGGTCACGCCGCCGACGTTCTTGTTGTAGTAGCGGCGGTCGACGTCCATCCAGACCCCGCCGAGCTTGTTCGCAACCGCGATGAAGCCGAGGAAGTTGACGCTGATCAGGTAGTTGATCGGGACGCCGGTCAGGTGACGAACGGTCTCGAGGGCGCCGCCGGCGCCGCAGGAGGCGTAGGCGCTGTTGATTCGGCCGTTTCCGTCGAGCTGTGCGGGGCCGTTGCGGGCCCCGGAAGCGGTGCGGGTTGGGCACCAGATCGGCACGTTGAGGTCACGGGGCAGCGAGAGCATCGAGATCGTCTTGGAAACGGGGTCGACGCGGATCAGCATCATCGTGTCGGAGCGCGATGGAGCGCTCCCGTCGCCCGCTCGGTGGTCGTAGCCGATCACGAGCGCGACCGCGGGGTGCTTCGCGTCCGGAACCGAGGTGAGACGCTGCTCCGTCGCCTTGTCCGCCTTGGACGTGCCGTGCAGGGCCGCGGCGCTCTCGTGCGCCCAGAGGTAGAAGCCGCCGACGAGCCCACAGACGAGGATCACGGCCACGATCCCGAGGAAGACGAAGAACTTGCCTACGAGCTTGAGGATGCCGGGACTGGGCGGCGGCAGCTGGCGGTAGAGCGTTACCGGGGACAGCGACCCGGGTGGCAGGATCGCGTGCCCGTTCCCGTTGGCGCCCCGGCCGATGCCTCTCTTGAGCGTCGTCCTCATAGCGGAATGCGAGGACGCCCGTAGCCGCGTCCAACGGGGGTCAGGATAGCCGACACCCCGGAAGGCGCTGGTTAAGAAGCGCTTGCGCCGACCAGCGCGGCCTCGGCGAGGCGCGAGCCCTCGAC
>DASPRN010000097.1:0-31742 GCA_035624425.1 Gaiellaceae bacterium | reverse complement strand
GGAGCTCGGATGACACCGGACTTTCGCGAGCTCGTCGGGGACGACCTGCCGGAGGAGGAGCGCGCCCGGCTCGAGCAGGTGCACGATCTGCTCGTCGCCGCCGGCCCGCCGCCGGAGCTGCCGCCTGGGATCGCCGAGCTCGAGTCCGAGCCCGAAAATGTCGTCCCCTTGCCGCGCCGCCGCGCCGGTGCGCTGCTCGCGATCGCGGCCGCGATCGCCGTCATCGCCGTCGTCGGCGGCTACGTCGCGGGCCGCGCCGGCAACGGCCAGTTCCCCGCCGTCAAGAGCCTCCCGATGCACGGGACGGCGATCGCTCAGACCGCGTCGGCCACGATCGACCTCGGCGACGTCGACCAGAGCGGCAACTGGCCGCTGCGGGTCGAGCTCCGGAACCTGCCGAGGCTTCCGCGCGGCGCCTACTACGAGATGTACCTGACGAGGCACGGCAAGCCCGCCGCGAGCTGCGGCACCTTCGTCACCTCGGGGACCAGCTCGACCGTGCGGCTGAACGCGCCCTACAGCCTCAGGCACTACGACGGCTGGGTCGTCACCCGACACCTGCCCGGCTCGCACCGCGACCCGGTCGTCCTCACCACCTGAGTCTCAGGGCGCGACACGGCCGCTCGCGACGAAGGCCGCGTGGGTGACCGGCATCAGCTGCTCGAGGAAACGCTCGCAGGCCTCGGCGTAGCGCCGGATCTCGCGCTGGGCGGTCTCGGCGGCGCGCAGGGAGACGAAGTTCATCAGCGAGCGCGCGTTGACCGTCCAGTAGAACTCCGTGTAGGCGCCGACCGGCAGCGCGCAGCGCGCCAGCTCGCGCGCGACTCCGAGCTCGACGAGCTGCTCGTAGGCCAGGTAGGCCATCTCGTAGACAGCCTTCAGCTTCTCGCGGGTCGCGTCGGCGATCTCGTCGGAGACCGGCTCGAACGAGTAGGCGCCCGGCTTGCCGACCTGGCTGCGCACGTCCTCCCGCTCGGGCACGTAGAAGTCGTCAGTCGCCTTCGCGTAGCGGAGGCTGAACTCGTTGAACGAGCCGACCCGGTGCCGCATCCACTCGCGCGCGACGAAGAGCGGACAGCGGATGTGGAACCGGAACGAGTTGTGCTCGAAGGGCGTGTTCCCGCACCAGATTGGATAACCGTTTCGACGCACGTAGAGCGTGTTGTTGGGAACCTCGACACAGTGGATCGCACCGTCGTAGGTCTCCACACCCATATGGGACTCTGCTTGCTCGCGAGTCCGGCAAAGCGCAGGACGAGCGTTTCGCTCTGCGTAGACCGAAACGCGCCAGCACGGCTTTGATCCGAAATGCCCGTCGCCGGCCGAGTGGCCATGCGGGCGGACGCTGGCACTCCGTCCCATCTTGAGCGCCAGCTCCTGAACGTCGTCGGCAAGACGGCGGCTTGTCGTCGAGTAGACCTCTCTGTCCTCGCCTGAGGCACGCGGCGCGATCGAGCCGTCCGAGTTCAGCAGGCCCGCATAGAGAGCGCGAAGGCAGTTCGCGTCGAGAACAAGCAGCCGCGCAGGGACACGCTTCTCGCCCGCGTCGTAACACTCGGCAAACAGCTCCCGGAGCTCGGGCCCGACGGGCACCGCGAAGACGTCTTCCTTACGGCCCCATTCGACTACTTCAAGCCCGGCCCCGTGCGCGGCACGACGAAGGAAATCGATCTCTCGACGCTTGCGGATGTGGAAGACGACATGGTTAGACGACGAGAGGTTCCCGTCGCCGATGAAGAGACCAACGAGACGCAGGAGGGGCCACGCGGCAAACCGAGAGCCGTCGAAGCGCATCGTGCTTCGTGACCTCATCTTCCAATCTGCCGTGGCCGTGTGACGGTGTGCTCGCCACAGCACCTCATGGGCGGGCATGAGCCGGAAGCGAGGATTGGCTCGGTCCGGACGAGTCGTCTGCGGGGAGGCGAGAACTCGATGGTCGGGCGTGACCAGAAGATCGAGGCTCGCCCCCTGGAAGCCGATCATGTGGCCCCGGTACTCCTTACGAACCAGACGAAGGGCGGGCTGATACTCGAGCTTTCCGTCGCGAGAGCGAGTGGCGAAGAGCTCGTTCCCGGTGACAGTGGGCCACGCCTTCCAGCCTTCGGCGGTTAGAACGTCGGTGTTGTCGTCGTAGCAGCCGTGCCTATCGCGCATCAGGAACCGGATCAAGCCCTCGTCGGACTCGTCCATCTCCTGCTTGTGCCGGGCGAAGCTGACCCGCGCGCCGTTGACGACGGAGAGGTCGTCGGCCATCGCGTCGTCGAGCCGGACGAAGCCATGGTCGAGGACGGGGATCGTGTTGTCGGGTATCACTTCTGCCGTGACCGCCACGCCGGCGAGTGTAGCGGGGCTGTATGTCGGTACCTCCGGCTGGTCTTACCCGACCTGGAAGCCCGGCTTCTACCCCGCTGACGCGCGTCCGCCGGACTTCCTGCGCCACTACGCCGAGCGCTTCGCGACCGTCGAGCTGAACACGACCGGGTACCGCCTGCCTCGCGAGGAGCTGTTCGAGCGCTGGGCGGAGCAGACACCTGCCGGGTTCCTGTTCGCGCCGAAGCTGAACGCGCACCGCCGTTCCGACTTCGGCACGTTCGCCGAGAGAGTGGGGCTGCTCGGCGAGCGGCTCGGGCCGATTCGCGCTCTCGTCAACGCGGCGCGTGACGAGGGCCTGCTGGCGCTGCTGCTCGGCTCCTTCGACGAGTCCACGCAGCTGGCGCTCGACTTGCGGCACGATTCGTGGGACGGCGTCGAGCTGCCGCCGAACGCCGTGCGCGTGAACGAGCTCGAGGCCGACGCGCCGTTCCGTTACCTCCGGCTGCGCGAGCCGCCGTACTCGGACGACGACCTCCGCGCCTCGGCCGAGCGCCTACGGCCGCTGCTCGACGACGGCGTGCACGTCTACTGCTACTTCAAGCACGAGGACGAGCCGACCGGGCCGGCGTACGCAGCTCGTCTGCTCGAGCTGCTGGCCGGCTGAGCTCCGCGATCTGCTCGACGGCGAAACGGAGCTCGTCGTCGCTGTTGAAGAAGTGCGGGCCGAGCCGCAGGCCGACGTCGGGGCGGCTGTCGCAGATGATCTCGCGCGCGGCGAGCTCGCCGCAGATCGCCGCCGGTTCGGGAACGCTGACGGCGACGGTGCCGCCACGCCGGGCCGGGTCGCGCGGGGTTCCCGACTCGAGACCGTGCTCGTCGAGCAGCTCGAGCAGGAGGGTCGTCTGCTCGAGCGACCGCTGGCGGATCCGCTCGACGCCGACCTCTTCGATCTCGTCGTAGCCGGCAGTCGCCGCGTAGAGCGCGGGCACGTTCGGCGTTCCCGTCAGGAAGCGCGCGGCGCCGTCGGCGTAGTCCTGGCGGGGCTCGAAGGCGAAGGGCCGCGCGTGCGCCTGCCAGCCGGTCAGCGCCGGCGCGAGCGTCTCGGCCAGCCCCGGCCGCACGTAGAGCCAGGCCGCGCCCGGCCCGCCGCAGAGCCACTTGACCGAGCCGCCGACCGCGAAGTCGACGCCGAGCGCGGTCACATCGAGCGGGACGGCGCCGGCCGACTGGTAGGCGTCGAGGACGACGAGCGCCCCGTGCTCGTGCGCGCGGGCGACGATCGTCTCGACGTCCTGGATCTCGCCGGTCTTGTAGAGGACGTGGGTGACCGGGGCGAGCAGCGTCCGCTCGTCGATCGCCCCGGCCACGCCCGCGTCGTCCGGCGCCACGACCACCTCGAAGCCCCGTGCCGCCTGGTACAGGTAGCGCACCGAGGGGAAGTTGCCTTCCTCGTAGACGATTCGCCGCCGCTCGCCGTCCGCCCGGAAGCAGGAGAGGACGATCGCCTCGGCGATAGTGACGTTCTGGTGCATCGAGACGCTCCCGGGCGGTGCGCCGACGATCCGCGCGATCTGGTCGCCGACGGTCAGCGGCAGCTCCCACCAGCCCTCCTCCCAGGCGCGCACGCCGCGCGTGTTCCAGGCGCGGGCGTACTCGAACAGCCGCTGCTCGACCGCGGCCGGCATCGCGCCGAGCGAATGGTTGATCAGGTAGGTCGTCTCCGAGAGGATCGGGAAACGCTCGCGATAGCCGAGCAGGTCGCCCACGCGACGAGTCTAAGGCGCTCGCTTGCGACGCCGACCAAAGAGGCCCCGCCGGCTCTTGCCGGTGGGGCCGTTTAAGCCGTTCGCTCGCGACGCCTGAGGCTTCGCTTGCGACTTTCCCGATCCCTCGGACGAGGGATTCTCGGCGGAATCCCCTTTCGGGGTGATGGGTCGCAGAGGCAGCTACACCTAGGTTCAAAGCAGCTTTTCGGTCACTGCGGCACGCGCGAGGCGGCCGCGGAAAGGGGTTGAACGAGTTGCGAAGAGGCGAGGGTGGTTCGCGCGGGGAGTCCCGCTCGAGTGGGCTCTGGGGCTCACGGCGGGGCGGCCGGGGATCGAACAGCCGCAATCGCGACGCGGTTCGGCGCGGCCTCCTGGCCTTGCTCCTGCTCGCGCTCGCGGCCCCGCTGGCGGCCTCCGCCGGCGGCGACCACGGCGGCCCCGGGCTGCAGAGCTACCTCGCCCCCTCGCTCCAGCGCACTGCCGACCAGACGCCGAACGCGCCTGTTCGGGTGATCGTCCAGAGCGACGCCGGCGCCACGGACGCCAGCGCCGCGCTCGACCAGTACGGCTCCGCACAAACGCAGCTCGGGATCGCCGGCGCCTCCGCAGGAACGATCCCGGCCGGCGACCTCCAGTCGCTCGCGAGCGAGCCCGGCCTCGTGATCACCCCGGACAACCCGGTCGCGCTCGATGCGCCCGGCGGCCGCGGCGGCCTCCAGCCCGAGGCGAAGGGCTCGCAGATCTGGCCGGAGGCGGTCGGCCTCGATCCGATCCTGCCGCAGTCGGGCCCGGGCAAGAGGAAGGGCTGGCCGCGCTACTACGGGCCTCGGATCGACGGCCCCGAGCCGGCGATCGCATTCGTCGACTCCGGGATCGAGGCGGGCCGGAAGGACTTCGGCAACCGCGTGCTTGCGAGCCTGAACCTGACCGGCCTGCCCGACAACTCGCCGGGCGACGGCTTCGGCCACGGCACGCTCATCGCCGGCCTCGCGGCCGGCTCGAACCCGGACTTCATGGGCGCCGCCCCGGCGGCCGGCATCGTCTCGCTCGACGTCCTGGACGACAACGGCATGGCCCGCACGAGCGACGTCATCCGGGCCGCCCAGTGGATCCTCGCCAACCACGACCGGTACGACATCCGCGTTGCCAACTTCTCCCTGCACTCGACGACGGCGACGAGCTTCCGCTTCGACCCGCTCGACAAGGCGATCGAGAAGCTCTGGTTCGCGGGCGTGTTCGTGGTGGCCTCGGCCGGGAACGACGCGCAGGGCGGCAAGCCGGTCAGGATGGGCTTCGCGCCGGCGAACGACCCGTTCGTGACCACCGTCGGGGCGCTCGACCTGCACAACTCGACCGATCCGGACAGGGCCGACGTCGCGCCGTGGTCCAGCTGGGGCTACACGCTCGACGGCTTCGCCAAGCCCGAGCTCAGCGCTCCGGGCCGGGCGATCACCGGGCCCGTCCCGAGCGACTCGGTCCTGGCCAATGCGAAACAGTTCAAGAGTCAGGTCATGAAGACACTGGACGGCACCTACATGACGCTCTCCGGGACCTCGCTCTCGGCACCGATCGTCGCCGGGATCGCGGACGACCTGATCGCGCTCAACCCGAGCCTGACACCGGACCGCGTGAAGGGCGCGCTCATGCTCGGCGCGCAGCCCGTGCGCAAGGTGCACGGCTTCGCCGGCGGCGTCGGCGAGGTGAACGCTGCGGCATCAGCCTCGATCCAGTTCCCGCCGAACCCGAACCGGGCCCTCGACCGCTTCCTCATCCCGGATCCCTCGGGCGCCGGCATGGTCTTCGACGACGTCTCCTGGCTCGACGTGGTGACGAGCTCGCCGAGCTGGAACGCGATCTCCTGGCGCGACGGCTGGTTCGGCGCGGCCTGGTCTCTTGTCTCCTGGTCGGACGTGTCCTGGAGCGACGTTTCCTGGAGCGACGTCTCCTGGTCGGACGTCTCCTGGTCGGACGTCTCCTGGGACGACGTCTTCGGCGACGTCGATTAGCTGAGGCGCTTGAGCACGCCGAGCGCGCGCTGGTCCCACGGGACCCGGTGCGTGACCCCGGCCGCGCGCAGCCCTTCGCGGTTCGCCAGGTACCAGTCGTAGGTCTCGCAGAGCGCCTGCTCGTTCGAGAGGCGCGGCGCGTAGCCGAGTAGCTTCTGCGCCTTCGAGACGTCGACGTAGGAATCGCGGTGCGCGGTGCGGTAGTGCCACTCGGCGAGCGGCGAGAGCCGCGCCAGCTCGAGCCCGCGTAAGGTCAGCTCGGCCGGGCGCGCGGGCACCGGGCGCAGGCGGCTGCCCGAGCCTGCATGCGCGATCAGGCCCTCGAGGTCGGAGCGGACGCTGCCGAACTCGGTGGCGCCGACGTTGAACGTCTCGCCGGCGACTTCCGCGCTCGCCGCGCTCAGGGTCGCCTCGACCAGGTCCTCGACCGCGAGCAGCTGGTAGCGGTTCGAGCCGTCGCCGAGGATCGGGATGCGGCGGCCCTCGCGGATCCAGTCGAACAGGATCTCGAACACGCCGAGGCGCTCCGGCCCGACGAACGTCTTCGGGCGAAGGATGACGACGTCGAGCCCACGCCTGCCCGCGCGGCGAGCCACGCGCTCCGCCTCGATCTTCGACTCGCCGTAGTGGCCGACGCCGACGAGCGGTGCGTCCTCACGCAGCGGGTGGTGCTTCGGGATCCCGTACACGGCGGTTGACGAGATCAGCACGGTGCGGCCGACGCGGGCCTCGAGCGCCGCCGCAAGCGTCACCGCGGCGCCCTCGACGTTCACGGAGCGGATCGACTCGCGCGAGGCCTGAATCGGCAGCGCGGCCGCAGCGTGGACGAGCACGTCGGCGCCGTCGACGAGGCGCGCAGCGGCGCCCGGGTCGCGCACGTCGCCTCGCAGCTCTTCGACCGAGGGCTCGAGCTCCGCGTCGTCGAGCGGCGCCAGGTCGAGCGTCCGCACCTCGTGCCCCTCGGCCACGAGCTTTCGCGCGAGATGCAGGCCGAGGAAGCCGGCCCCGCCTGAGATCGCCCACCGCACTCTCCGGACGGTAGAGGAATCGAGCCGAGAGGCGCGAACCGGGACCGTCCGTGGCCGGCAAGCTCGTCGCCTTCCTCGCGGCGTCGCTGGCAGCGCTTGCGCTTGCGGCGGACGCGCATACCTCGAACCCGCAGATCGCCGGGCTCCAGGTCGCGCTGCGCGCGCACGGGCTCTACCGCGGCCCGATCGACTCGATCGCCGGCCCGCAGACGGTGCGCGCGACGAGGGCCTTCCAGCGGCGAGCCGGCCTTCCCGTCGACGGGCTCGCGGGCGCGCGGACGCGCAAGGCACTCGGCCTGCTCGGCGAGCCGCTCTTCGGACAGCGGACGCTCCGGGGGCGGATGTCCGGCTGGGACGTCTCGGTGCTGCAGTTCCTGCTCGCCCGCCACGGAGCGCCCGTCCAGGTCGACGGCTACTTCGGAGCGGCCACGAAGCGCGCGCTGCGCGGGTACCAGCGGCAGCATCGTCTCGACGTGGACGGCATTGCCGGGCCGCAGACGATCAGCGCGCTCGCCGGAGGGCGGCCCGAGCTCTCGCCGGGGAAGGTTCGGGCTGCGCCCGTCGGAGTGCGCGCGCTGCTCGGCCACTGGGCCCGCGTCTACGGCGTCGACCCGCGGCTCGTCCGCGCGCTCGCCTGGCAGGAGTCCGGCTACCAGCCCGGCCTCGTCTCGCCGTCCGGCGCGCGCGGCGTCATGCAGGTGCTGCCAGGTACGCGCCGCTACGTCGAGACGGTGCTCCTGCGGCGGCGCGCGCCGTCGAGCGTCTCGGGCGGGATCCAGGTCGGGGTCGTCTTTCTCCGCGAGCTCCTCCGCGAGTTCCACGGGAGCGAGTCGCTCGCGCTCGCGGCGTGGTACCAGGGGCCGCGATCGGTCCGGCGCGACGGCGTGGCCGCCGGGACGCGCACCTTCGTGGCCAACGTGCTCGCCCTACGGCGTCGCGGCGTGTGACGCAGCAGTCGGCGCTCTCACGGGTTGTGGCGGCGGCTTCGACTCGACCAGGATCGCGGCCACGAGCAGGATTGCGACACCGACCGCGCTCTCCCCGATCAAGCTCCGCGGGAGACCTGCAAATGGCACTGATCCGCGCTCGAGCGCCGGCCGCACGACGAAGTGGTGCACGGCCCCCCAGAGCAGGGCGAGCGAGACGAGCCCGAGCTTGACCAGCAGCACCTGCCCGTAGCTGACGGTCCAGAGGTCGTGCAGGTGCGGCAGCCGCAGGATGCTCAGGTAGGTTCCGGCGCCGAGCAGCACGGCGATCAGCACCGTCGCCAGCCGCGAGAAGCGCAGGAACGCGGCACGCCGCAGCTCGGGAGCAAGCGGCCAGACGACGAACGCGAGCTGCACGAGCCCACCGACCCAGAGCGAGGCGGCGGCCAGGTGCGCCCAGTCGGCGAGCTCCGAGAGCCACGACGAGCCCGGGTCGACGGCCGAGTGGCCGGACAGCGAGAGCCCTGAAGCGAGGCCGATCGAGAGGACAAACGCCGGCCAGAGGAGGATCCGCCTTTCCGTCAGCCAGGCGAGGAACAGCAGCGCGCAGACGAGCGCGAAGCCGAGCGTCATGACCACGAACGCCCTGCCGAAGCGGAGCACGGCGATCGGCGAGAGGTCGCCGTAGAGGAAGGTGCCGAACGGAAGCTGGAGCGCGTCCTCGGCCCGCAACAGGAATGCGAGGATCCCGATCTCGATCGCGCCGACCGCGCCGACGCCGACCACGTGGTAGAAACGCCGCTCGACCTTCGCCGGCAGCGGCCCTGGCACGATCAGCAGGCGGAAGCCGAGCCCGCCGCCCACCAGTGCCAGGGCGACGAAGTAGAGCCAGCGGACGAGATGCTCCCGCGTGGTCGGACCGCTCGCCCCGAAGGCCGCGGTCGCCGGCGGCGCGCGCGCGCGCACGCCGAAAGTGAACACGCCGGAGACGACGTGGCTGTCGGCCGAGACGACGCGCCAGCGAACCGTGTAGGCCCCGCGCGCGAGCCGCCGCACGGGGACGGTCACGACGCGCGGGTCGGTCGTCGCCGGCCGCACGAGCCCGGAGACGACGCGGCCCTTGGAGGTGTAGACGGTGATCGCGTTCGGGAGCGCCTTGACGCTCTGATCGAAGCGGAGCTGCACGAACGCCGGCGAGCGCTCGAGCCGCTGCTGGAACGAGGGCGAGGTCTGCGTCAACGTCGCGTGCGCCCACGCCGCCCCCGGGACGGCCAGCGCCAGACCCACCAAGTAACACAGTGTTACTAGCCGCTTCACCGGTGCTGCTGCCCCGCCAGCGGAGAGAGGTGACCGAAGACCGGCGCCACGTCCCGGTCGCAGTAGAGCATCACGCCGAGCACGACGAACGTCAGCGCGAACCCGGAGCGCCAGACCGCCGAGCGCGGCCGGAAGACGGCGGCGAGCGGGAAGACGGCCCCGATCACCAGCGTCCACCCCATCAGGTGGTGCAGGAACGCCGCGCGGGCGAAGAACCAGCTGTTCTGCTCATGGATCAGGAAGGCGGCACCGGAGACGACGAACGCCAGCGGCATCGTCAGGCGCCAGTAGCGGCTGTGCAGCTTCCCGCGCACGAGGCCGAGCTCGGCGCCGCCGGCGAGCATCATCACCTGGGCCCAGGAGCCGTGGGCGAGCATGTGGATGGTCGAGTTCGTGAAGAAGACCATCACCGGAAACATCAGCACGCCCATCGTGAACGCGAGCCCGGGCCAGAGGTACGCGCGCCAGGCGCGACGGCGCCAGACCTCGTCGCCGACGATCGCCTGTGCGAGCAGGCAGAGGCCGACCAGGACGAGCCCGGTCGCGAACATCCAGTGGACGAACTCGGCGGGGGGCTCCATCAGCCCTCATCCTCGTGGCTCTCGAGGTCCTCGATCACGCTCGGCGCGACCAGAAACGCGAAGACGACTCCCGCCAGGACGACGAGCAGCGGGGGCTCGATCGCCAGCCACCAGAAGCCCTGCCCGTGCGGGTGCAGGAGCGTCACCCGGTAGGGCTGCAGGAACGCCCAGACGACGCCGGCCAGCATCGTCGCCGGGCCGAGGGACGCGACCGCACGCGCGCGCTTGGACCGTCGCCGGACGGCCGCTCGTTCGCTGAGAAGTTGTGTGCTCATACTCACCTCCCGCACGCCGGATCAGGACACCGGGCCCGCGGGCGTCTGGGCGTGTCCGCGGGCTACGCGGGTAGCGGAGGCGGACGGCTCTCGAAGGCGAGGCCGAAGAGCTTGCGCGGCGACAGGAAGACCGGCGCGGTGCGCTGCTCAGGTGGAGTGGACGCCGCGGTCGCGAGCCGGTTGGCACGGGCGCACGTGTCCTCGGCGTAGCGCTCGTACTCGTTCAGCCAGCGCGAGACGGCGCTCCAGGCGAGCGCGACGAGCACCGCCAGCACTGCGAAGACCGGCAAGGCCGACGTGTGCAGCCACGGCCAGAAGATCGGCCAGTGGCCCGCCGCTGCCTGGTCGGCGTCGACGTGAACGAGCGCGAAGACCGAGGTGACGACGAACGACGCAAGCCAGAGGCGCGTCGAGAGCTCGAGCCGGACCCGCGGCGCGGGCCGCGACGTCTTGCCGAGCGCGGCGAGAACGCGGTGGCCGGCCCGGGCCGACGCGCGGGCACGCGCGAAGCGCCAGACGAGCCGCGCGAGCAGCAGCGCGACCCCGAGCTTCACGGCCGCGAGCAGGAACGGGTAGTAGTCGGCGCCCGAGTAGCTCGGCGAGCCGACATGCCGCCCGACGTCGAGACGCCCTGCAAGGCTCCGGCCGAGGAGCTCCGCGACGAGCGCGAGCAGGGCAAACGCGAGACCGGAGAAGAGCCGCTGGTGCCTCCGAGCCCGCTGCACCCCTCTAGTTTGCACGACGAACGGCGCCGGGGCGCAACCCACTTCGTAACACAGTGTTACTAACCGAGAAGGGTGAGCTCCCAGCGGGGCTGGGTAGGGCGGTCGAAGCCGAAGAGCAGGATCCGCTGCCACTGGCCGAGGCAGAGGTCGCCGCCGCTGAAGGGGATCTGCTCGGTGCGGGGGCCGAGGAGCATGCAGAGCAGCCGCTCGCGCTCGCGCTCTTCCTGCGGGACGAGACGAGCCAGCAAATCCTCGAGGTCGGTGAAGAACCCGCTCTCCCGCTCCTGGACGCGGACGAGGCCGACCTCGTCGAGCGGCGAGACGTACGCGATCCCGTCGGAGTGGCCCGAGTCGCGCAGCTCGTGGCGGACGTCGTTGGTGATGTCCAGCACCGTCAGCGACGGCAGCGCGGACGCGATCGAATACGGAACCTCGACGCTGGTCACCGCGTGGCCACCTCGCGAGGCAGGCGGAAACTCACCGACTCGCGCGCGACTTCGACCTCCTCGTAGTCGTCGTAGCCGAGCGAGGCGAGGCTGCGCAGGACGAGCGCGACCAGCTCCTCGGGAGTGGACGCGCCTGCCGTCAGGCCGACCGTCTCGTGTCCGGCGAGCAGATCGGGGTCGATTCCGCTCTCGCCGTCGATCAGCGTCGCCTCGGCGCCGGCGCGCTGCGCGACCTCGACGAGACGCCGAGCGTTCGAGCTCGTCTCGGAGCCGATCACGAGGATCAGCGAGGCGCCGCGGGAGGCGAGCGACTTGACCGCGTCCTGCCGGTTCTGGGTCGCGTAGCAGATGTCGTCGGCGGCCGGTCGCCGCAGGTCGCCGAAGCGCTCGGCCAGCGCGTCCACGGTCTCGGCGACGTCGTCGAGCGAGAGCGTCGTCTGCGTGATCACGGCCACGGGCTTCCCGCCCGGGTCGAGCCTGGCCACGTCCTCGGGGGACTCGATCACGACGGTCTGGTCGGGCCGCTCGCCCCTGGTGCCAATCACCTCGACATGGTCCGTGTGGCCGACGAGCGCGACCAGGTGGCCGCTGTCCGCGTAGCGCCGCGCCTCCGCGTGCACCTTCGAGACGAGCGGGCAGACGGCATCGACGACCACCAGGCCGCGCTGCTCGCAATTCTCCCGCACCGACGGCGCGACCCCGTGCGCCGAGAGCACGCAGATCGCGCCGGCCGGGACCTCGTCCTCGTGGTCGACGAAGACCGCGCCGAGCCCCTCGAGCCGCCTGACGACGTGGTCGTTGTGGACGATCTGGTGGCGGACGTAGACGGGCGGCCCGTGCTCGGCGAGCAGGCGCTCGACGATCTCGATCGCCCGGTCGACGCCGGCGCAGAACGATCTCGGAGCGGCCAGCAGCACCTGCTTCATCGCGACCAGACCTCCGCGGCCGCGGCAAGCCGGCCCAGCGCGCGGCGTGCGTCTGCGGCCGCACGCGCGAACCCACGCGGCCGGCGGACGAAGGCGCCCAGGAGCCCGCGCCAGTCGTAGCCGCCCTCCGGTTTGGCGCCGGCCTCGATCCCGTTCAGCGGCCGCTCGGGCGTGTCGCTCACGACCCGGAGCACGCCATGCAGCCTTCCGGTGCGGGCCAAGGGGCCGCTCTCGAGATCGGCGGCGTCCGCTCCGGTGCGCTCGTGCAGCCGCTGGCGCTCCTCGGCGGAGTCGGCGATCACCTCGGCCGCGAGGATCGTGGCCGGCCGCGCGTCAGGCACGCCCAGCGCCTGACCCTCCCAGAGCAGCGAGCCGTCCTCGGCCACGACCCGCGTCGCGTCGAGCACCGTCCCGATTGGGAGCCCGTCGTGCAGCGCGCCCGCGAGCCCGAACGAGACCAGAGGCCCCTCGGGCACGCCGTTTGCGGCGCGGAGCCCGACCAGGGCCGAGCGGACCCGCGCCCGCCGCGCGGCGCGCAACTCGGCGGTCGTTGCGCAGGCGAGCACAAGGGCGTCGCTTGCGATGCCCGCCTCAGGGCGACGGGCTTCGCCCGGCGCCCGTCTGAACCGACCGGTCGACGCGGCCAAGGAGTCGCTCACGCTCTCACCCCGTCAGCGTCCATACGGTGCTGCGGACGGTGTCCTTCAGGCTGCTCGCAGCCTCGAACGCGGCGGACGGCTCGAAGCCGGAGTGGATCGCACAATGTTCGCAGCGGTCGTCGTTGCCAGGGCCGTAGTCGTCCCACTCGATCCCGTCCAGCAGCGCGTCGTAGGTCGGGAAGATCCCGTCGGTGAGCAGGTAGCAGGGGCCCTTCCAGCCGTACGGGTTGCGCGTGATCGAGCCCCACGGCGCGCACGGCAGCTTGCGGTCGCCGGCGAGGAAGTCCTGGTAGATCGGGCTCGCCAGCCAGCGGTAGTTGTTCTCGCGCGCGGCGGCGCGGATCACGCGGAACTTTTCCTCGTGCTCGGCGCGCGTCATGGTCAGGTTCGGGTCGATCTGCGAGTACTGGTAGCCCGGCGCGACGAGCATCCCGTCGATCCCGATCTCGTTCGTGAGGTAGTCCATCATCTGGATCACGTCCTCGACCTCGGTCTCCTTGAAGATCGTGGTGTTGGTCGTGACCCGGAAGCCGCGCGAGCGCGCCTTGACGATCGCACCGACGGCGACGTCCCAGAGGCCCGGGTAGTCGCAGATGTAGTCGTGGATCTCCCGCATGCCGTCGAGGTGGACGACGAACGTCAGGCGCTTGTTCGGCTCGAACACGTCCAGGAACTGCTCGAGCCGAAGGGCGTTCGTGCAGAGCTCGATGTTCTTGTTCAGTTCCATGAAGCCCGCCACGACGTCCTCGATCCCCTTGAAGACGAGCGGCTCGCCGCCGCAGATCGAGACGACCGGCGCCGGGCACTGCACGCCCGCGTCGATGCACTCCTCGACGGACAGCCGGGCCTTGTTCGACTCGTACTCGCGGATCTTGCCGCAGCCGATGCAGGCGATGTTGCACGCGAGCGTCGGCTCGAGCATCAGGACGAGCGGGTAGCGCTTGCCGCTGCGCTGGTTGCGCGCGACGTAGCCGGCGATCTGAACGGTCGAGGCGAGCGGGAACTTCATCTGGCCAACCTTTCTCGTAGACGACCAAGGGCGAGCAACGGGAAATGCAGGCGGTAGAGGTGGTAGCGGATCATGAAGTCAAGCGGAAAGCCGGTTCCGGTGTAGTGCTTCTCCTCCCAGTCACCGTTCGGTTCTTGCGCGGCGCAAAGCCACTCAGCTGCCCGTGCCGCCGGGACGCCTCCTTGCTCGTCCGCAGCCGCGTACGCTAATAGCGCCCAGGCTGTTTGGGAAGGCGTGCTGTCGCCGCGGCCGCGCCGGGCCGGGTCGGAGTAGGAGCAGATGTCCTCGCCGAAGCCGCCGTCCTCGTTCTGCACCGAGTCGAGCCAGGCCACCGCACGCCTGAACGACGGATGGCCGGGTTCGATTCCGCAGGCTTCGAGAGCCGGGAGCGCGGCGCCCGTGCCGTAGACGTGGTTGACGCCCCAGCGGCCGAACCAGGAGCCGTCGGCCTCCTGCTCGTTCAGCAGCCACTCGAGGCCGCGCTCGACCTCGCGCTCGTAGCCGGGCTCGGCGGCGAGGGCCTCGAGCGCGTGGGCGGTGACGTCGGCGCTCGGCTCGTCGGTGACCTTGCCGAAGTCGCAGAACGGGAGCTTGTAGAGCCAGAACGCCTCGTTGTCGACGTCGAAGGCGCCCCAGCCGCCGCTTCTCGACTGCATCCCGGCCGTCCAGGCGAGACCGCGCTCGACGGCCTCGGGGCCGCGGTGGCAGCGGCGCAGCGCCAGCGCGACGACTGCGGAGTCGTCCACGTCCGGGTAGAGGTCGTTCTCGAACTCGAAGGCCCAGCCGCCGGGCGCAAGGTCGGGCCTGCGGACTGCCCAGTCGCCCCTGACGGTCACCTCCTCGTTCAGGAGCCAGTCGGCCGCGCGAACGAGCGCCGGGTGCTCCGGCCCGAGGCCGGAGTCGCGCAGCGCAAGCACGGCGAGACCGGTGTCCCAGACGGGCGACTGGCAGGCCTCGGGGCGCAGCCGGTCGCCCTCGTCGATCGTGAAGCCCTCCCAGCCCTCGACCGCCCGCCTGAGCGTCTCGTCCTCGAAGCCGTGCCCGAGGGCGGCGAGCATGATGATCGACCAGACCCACGGCGGCTGGATCCCGCCCCACGAGCCGTCTGCCTCCTGGTGCGCGCGCACCCAGCGCTCGGCCTCGGCGATCGCGGCCCGCCTCAAGCGGGAGAACCGCGGGGGCGCCTTCCTCTTGCCCGTGCGCGCGCCGATCTCGCGCAGGTCGACGTCCGAGCCGCGGACGGGCCGCAGCGCGCGGCAGACCGACAGGGGCACGAAGGTGCCGCGTGCCCAGCAGGCGAAGTTGTAGATCGAGACCGGCGCTTCCGGAGGGAGCAGGACGAGCCCGACCGGAATCGGCGTGATCCGCTGCCACGGCCACTGGCCGAGGAGGGCCAGGAAGCATTTGGTGAAGATGCGCGTCTTCGGGATGCCGCCCCGCGACCGGATGAAGTCGCGCGCCTTCGGCCCAGGGTCGACCCCGGCGAGCTTCAGCGCCGCGTAGGCCTCGACCGACGTGGAGAGGTCGGCCGGGCCCTCGAACCAGATCGACCAGGTGCCGTCCTCGCGCTGCCGCGCCAGGAGCTCGTTCGCGATCTTGCGGTCGAGCTCGGGGGTGCGCAGGCCGAGGACGTGGTGCCAGAAGAGGTGCTGGGCGATCATGGTCGCGTTCGACTCGAGCTCGCCCACCCACCAGCCGCCGGGGTGCTGCAGCTCGAGCAAGCGCCTCGTGGCCGCGTCGATCGCCGCGTCCAGGCGCGTCTCGATCCGCTCGGGCGCCACCGTCATACGGGGACCTCATTGCGGGCCTGGGTAATGACTCGGACAGCGGCGCGGCCGCTGCGCACGGCGCCCTCCATCGTCGCCGGCCAGCCGGTCGCGGTCCAGGCGCCGGCGCGGACGACCTCCGGGCGGCTCGTCTCCGGGCCCGGCCGCTGCTGCTCGCTTCCGGGACGGACGGCGATGGTCGCGTTCGGCTCGCGGCTGACGCGCGACCAGAGCAGCTCCGCCTCACCGAGCCGCTCGGTCAGCGCGCCCGCGACGAGATCGACCAGCTCGCGGCCGCGCAGCGCTTCCAGCTCTGGGGCTCCCGACGACACGACGGTCAAGTATTCGCCATTTGCCTCCGGCGAATGGCCGGTCAAGAGGCCGCGGTTGAAGACCCAGTGCGCGGGGCTGTCGAGCAAGGCGGCGAGCGGCCTGCGGAGGATCGGGCGATCGAAGAGCAGGTGGACGCTCACGATCGGCGAGTGCTCGAGCTCCGGCTCGGGCTCGCCGAGCAGCCGCGCCGACTCGGCAGGCGGAACTGCGAGCACGACCGCCTCGGCGCCGAGCGCGTCCAGGTCGTCGACGCGAGAGCCCGTCTCGACCGTGGCGCCGGCGGCCTCGAGTGCCCGGCCGGCCGCCTCGCCGTGCATCTCGCCCAGCGGCCGCACCGGCAGGACGAGGTCGGCGTCCTCGGCGTCCCCGAGCAGCGCTGTCTGGACGGTGAAGAGCCCGGCCTCCGCGCTGGCCTCGCCGGCCGGCAGGTTGAGCGCCGGCCGGACGAAGACATCCCAGAAGCGCTCGACCGCGCGCTCGGACTGGCCGCGGGCGCGCAACTCGTCGCCGAACGTCTCCGCGTGCGGCGTCTGGTTCCAGCGCGCGAGAGCGCGCAGGATCGCGAGCCGCTCGCCGAAGGAGACGTGCCGGTAGCGGAGGAGCGCGACCGGCGACCGCCTGATCGTCGCCGAGCGTCGGCGCTCGTCGATCACCGGCAGCTCGAGCTTCAGGCGGCGAACCGAGCCCAACTCGCCGATCCGGTCGAGGAAGCGGAGGTACTCGACGAAGCACCCGAGCGCGATGTGCTGGCCGTTGTCCGGCGGCGGCTCGGGATCGCCGTCGCGTCTCGGCAGTGTCTGGATGGCGCCGCCGAGCGTCGGCCGGGCCTCGCGCAGCGCCACCTCGTGGCCCGCGTCGGCCAGGTCGAGCGCCGCCGCCAGCCCGGCGAGCCCACCGCCAACCACGGCCGCCTTCATCGGAGGAGCCCCGCGCCCACGATCCGCAGCTTCGTCAGAGGCGAGAGCCGCAGCGAGCCCCCGAACACGTCGAAGCCGCGCGCCTCGATCCGGTCCAGCGTCGCGCGGTAGAGGCCGGCGAAGGTGCCGACGCAGGCGGCGCTGCGCGAGTCGAGCGAGTCGAGCAGCTCGAGGCCGTCCTGCAGGTAGGCGCGCGCCCGCGAGGCCTGGAACGCCATCAGCGCCTGCCAGTGCGGATTCACGCGGCCCTCCGCGAGGTCGTCCTCCGTGACGCCGTAAGCGGCCAGCTCGTCCTGCGGCAGATAGACGCGGCCGAGCTCCCAGTCCTCGCGAACGTCGCGGACGATGTTGATCAGCTGCAGCGCGACCCCGAGCGTCTCGGCGCGCTGGGTGTCGTCCGAGCCATAGACCGCCACGCAGGCGACGCCGACCGCGCCGGCGACCTTCCGGCAGTACCCGAGCAGCTCCTCGAAGCTCGCGTACCGGCGCTGCTCGGTGTCCTGGAGCCCGCCGTCCACGAGCGTGTGCAGCGCCTCGGCCGGAATCGGGTAGCGCGACCGCGCGTCCGCGAGCGCGACCAGGACGGGGTCTGACCCCGGTTGGTCGAGGTCGGCGTGGAGCTGCTCGAGCCGCGCCCGCTTCTCGGCATCGGGGAGGCCGCCGTCGGAGACGTCGTCCACCCGGCGGGCAAAGGCGTAGATGGCGGCGATCGCGCGGCGCTTGGGCCGCGGCAGAACCATGATCCCGTAGGCGAAGTTGCGGGCCTCGCGGCGGGTGATCCGCTCGACCTCGGCGTAGGCCTGGTCCACGCTCATCTGCTGATCGCCGCCAGCGCCAGGCGCGCCCGCGAGGGACGAGGGCGGCCGTTGAAGATGTCCCAGTCGGCCCGCTCGAGCGCCTCCAGCGCCGCAAGGCCGCCGCGGGCGAAGACCGCGACCCCCCGACCGACGCGCCCGCCGAGCCGGTGGCCGAGCTCCTCGCCGGAGCCGAGCAGGATCCGCGCTCGGTTGGCCTCGAAGCGGAGCAGCCGCGTGAGCTGGGGGTTCGGCTCCGCCAGCTCGGTGACGCCGAAGCAGGCCCGGTCCTCGGCCGGCAGGTAGACGCGGCCGAGCGCGAGGTCGCGGGGGACGTCCTGCAGGAAGTTCACGAGCTGCAGGCCGGTGCAGACGTCGTCCGAGAGCTCGACGAGCTCGGGTTCCGTGCGGCCGAGCACACCGAGGACGAGCCGGCCGACGGGGTCGGCGGAGTGGACGCAGTAGTTCTTCAGGTCGGCCCAGGTCGCGTAGGCGGCGATCCGCTGGTCCATCCGGTTCGCCTCGATCAGGCGCAGGAAGGGCTCGCGCGGCAGGTCGCAGGCGCGGATCGTCGGCTGCAGCGCCCGCATCACGGCCCAGGCGGGCTCGCCGTCGTAGCAGGCATCGAGCTCGTGCTCGAGCTCGTCCAGAGCGGCGAGGCGGTCTCCCACGACGTCGCTGGACCCTCCGTCTGGGTACTCGTCGCCGAGCATGTCCACCAGGCGGGCGAAACCGTAGATCGCGCGCAGGTGGGGACGGACGGTGCGGGGGAAGAGCAGGGAGGCGACGGGGAAGTTCTCGGTTCGCGCCCTCGCGGCGACGTCGCTCACGGAAGCCGGATCCACCCGGACACGATGGCGCCCGGGCCACCGTCCCGTCAAACCGTTAGTAACACAGTGTTACTAGGAGGGTTTCGGAACGGAGTGGTGGGCCCGCGTCGAGCGGGGGGCCGTGTGCCAGACCTGCGTCAGCGAGACTCCCGCGTGCAGACCCCGCCTCGAGGCCTCACCCGCGGCCAGCTCGAGCACCGCGCGGGCGCCGCGGCAGCCGGCCATCCGCCAGGGCGCGAGCTCGTGGGCCACCTTCAGCACCCGGTCGGACCGGTCGAGGAAGACCGCGTCGATCGGAAAGCGCATGAAGGCCGTGTGGATCGACCCGGCGGGCCGAAGCAGCAGCCCTTCGCCGGCGGGCAGGTCGCTCCGCCCGAGCAGGCCGCGCAGGCGCGCGAGCGGCGTCTCCGCGAGGAGACACCGCTCGCAGACGACGTTTCCGTCGTCGCTCGCCAGCGCGATCTGGGGCAACTCCACCTAGTGCCCCGTCCTGTCGAGCCCCGAGTGGCGCTCAGTATCCAACGTGGATGTGGTTGTAGTGGTCGGCCAGCGGGAACGAAGGCCCGCCGAGCCCGAGCAGCGAGATGATCTGCGCGGGCAGCATCCCGCCGGGGAGCATCAGCAGCGCGCGGACGCCCTGCTCGGTGATCCCGCCCGGCTGCTGGTGTCCGTAGATCGAGATCCCGTTCAGCGCGGCCACGTCGACCGCCCGCCCGTAGATGTGCGCCGAGATCACGCCGGGCCGGGCGTACAGCCGGTGGCCGGAGATCAGGCACGAGACGGTGACCTCGTGGAACGTGTCCGCGAGGTAGAGCATCACGGCCAGGACGCGCGCGTCGACCTTGTGCGACGCGACGTCGTTGCGCCCGCCCGGGTAGATCAGGAGGCGCTTGTCGTTGAGGACGCGGTCCTCGAGATCTCGCTTCTGCGAGAGCAGCCCGTAGACGAGGCTCGCCATCCCGACCGCGCGGTAGTAGTGGCGGAGGGCCACGACGTGGTCGGCGAAGGACGGGTCGCTCGAGTACGAGAGCGCGGCCGCCCAGCCGTTCTTGCTGCCGCCCAGCGCCGAGAGCCTGAGCGTGAGGGCCTGGGTCTCGGAGCGGCTCGCCGGCACGCGGCCGGTGTGGCCGCCTGCACGGAGCACTGCCAGCGCGAGCGCCCAGTCGACGTGCTCCTGACGGGAGTCGGCGACGAGCTCGCGCGCGAACACCATGCGCAGGCGCGCGGCGGGAGGCGTCGGATCGGGGGCGGCCCGGTAGAGCCAGACCGTTGCTCCGGGAAGGTCGGCCTCACCGTCGAGCGGCTGCTTCTTGGCCGGCTTGTGCGCCTTGGTGCCGTGATGCGCCGGGGCCTTCGCGGCCTTGACGCGGCGTACGTGGCGCGCGTGTGCGGGCTTGGCGGCGAAACGGTGCGCCGAGCTCGGCTTGACCGTCTGCTGGGCCGTCGGCGGCGCCGACGGGCTGACCGAGAGGCCATGGGCCGTCTTCACCTTTGCGTGCACGAGCTTCTGTACCTGCACGAGCGGTGCCGGCCCCGAGGCGCCGGTGGCTCCGGTCGGGCCGGTGGCGCCGGTGGCGCCGGTGGCGCCGGTCGCGCCGACGCCCGCCTGCTGCGACGAGCCGTTGTCGAGAAGTGCCCGCACGCCGTTGCCTGCGCCCGCCGAGAGCGCGAGACCCGCGAAGAAGAGCGCGCAGAACGACAACGCGGTCCCGAAGCGCCTGGTCGAGCTGCGCTTCGCCGCCGGCTGTGCCTTCGCCGCCGGCTCGCTCCTGCGATCCCATTCGTCCCAGCCCCGCCCGAGAAGGAGAATCCGTTTCAAGTGGTTCCGTGGTGGCATTGGCTTGTCGCTCCCGTTGGTCGGGCGCCGAGGGGCCGCCACTTCGGCGCGGATCTCGATTGAGGCCCGCGGGCCGTACGGACTGGGAGCGATATCGACCGGAGGCGCGCGCGGCCTTCCCCCGATCAGGGGAGCTGGCCGGAAGATCCCCAAGACGAGGGATAAGCGCTGCGGTCGAACCGCACGATGATCGCGGCAACTGAGCCAAAAGGCGGCGCGGCCACGCCGAAGACACTTCGGAGGTTTCCCCGGCGTGACCAGACGCATCGCCCGCAGGATCAACAGGCTCCTCGACAACCTCAAGCCTCTTCCCCCGGCCTACCCCCAGGGCAGGACGCACGCACCGGCGTGCGCGTCGAGATGAGAAGGGAGGTGAATCAGATGCTGAAGCTCTTCACCTTCGTGCAGGTCGCTGCCGATTCGCTGCGCCGCCGCGAGGAAGGGCAGACGATGGCGGAGTACGGAGTCGTGCTCGCCGTCATCACTCTCGCCGTCATCGGCGCGATCACGCTGCTCTCCGACAACGTCCGGAGCGCAATCGAGAGCGTGGCAAACATCCTGCCGTAAGGCAGAGAACCTCTCCGGCAAGGGCCCCTTCCCCGGAAGGGGCCCGCTTCTCCGAAACACGCCGGCAACCACCAGCCGCAATCCACCAGGAAGTACTCCCGTGCAGAACAGCAAGCACCGCAAAATTGAGCTTTCCTCGCAGAAGGGTCAGTCGCTGACCGAGTTCGCGATCGCGCTGCCGATCCTGATCCTGCTGCTGTTCTCGGTGATCCAGTTCGGGATCATCTTCAACAACTACGTGACCCTCACCGACGCGACCCGCGCCGGCGCGCGCAAGGCCGCGGTCTCGCGCCAGCTCGCGAATCCGAGCGCCGCCACCATCCAGGCAGTCCGCGACTCGGCCAGCGACCTGAAGCAGACCGACCTCAACGTCACGGTCACCTCGGCCTTCACCGCCGGCTCCGACGTGACGGTCACGGCCACCTACCCCTACTCGCTCAAGCTGATCGGCCTGCCCATCAAGAGCGGGTTGCTTTCGAGCACGACCGAAGAACGCGTGGAGTAACTCCACCCCTGACCCCACGACCAAGGACAAGGAGCAATGGCATACCGAGCGAGAAACATCATGATCGCGGTCGCGCTGGCGGCCGTGGCCGCGCTCCTCACGAGCTTCTACGTGACGAGCTACAAGCGGCACGTCCAGCGCAGCGAGGACCACGTGACGGTGCTCGTTGCCAAGCACGACATAGCGCAGGGCACGACCGGGGCCGAGGCCGCCGGGATGCTCAGGCGGGTCGACGTCCCACGGCACAGCGTCGTCCCGGGCGCGATCTCGAACCCCGACCAGATCGCGAACCTCATCGCCTCGCAGCCGACGCTCCAGGGCGAGCAGGTGACGACGCGCCGCTTCAGCCCGGTCGCGGAGAACGGCGTCCGCGCGCAGATCAAGGGCACCATGCGCGCCTTCCAGGTCCAGGGCGACCAGAACCAGACGCTGGCCGGGACGCTCCAGGACGGCGACCACGTCGACGTCGTCGCGACCTACAAGTACCCGGACAACTGCTCGAACTGCCTCCACGTGACGCGGACCGTGCTGCGCAACCTGCTCGTGCTGCATGCGCCTGCCGGCCCGGCCGTGGGCAGCAAGATCACGAACGGGCTCCAGAACAGCTTCTCCGTGATGCTCGCGGTCACCGACCGGCAGGCGCAGAAGCTCGACTTCACGTCGGCCGTGACCTCGGGCGGCCAGGATTCGAACTGGTCGCTGACACTCCGGCCGGTGGCGCATCCTGCCGATAGTCCAGAGAACGTGACCACGCTCCTCGCGATCCTCCGCGACGGCCTGAAGGGCGGGCTCCCCAGAGTCTCCCAGGGAGGCTGACGATGATGGAAGAGACGACACAGACACAGACCGAGCCCGAGAACGACGTTCGGCCGGCCGCCCGCGAGCGTGCCCGGATCTACGTGACGGGCGACTGCGACGGGCTGCCTGACGTGCGCGAGGCGCTCGCCAACCACCCGGAGGTCGAGCTGATCGGCTCCGCCGACCAGGTGGCCGAGGCCGCGCCGCTGCTGACGGGCGGGCACCTGCAGGTCGTGCTGCACGCGACCCGCTCGACCGCACTCCCGGTCAACGAGATCGCCGCCCTGCGCGAGCACACCCGGGCGCCGATCGTCCTGCTGGCATCGAACGGCTCCCCGGCCCTGCTCGAGGACGCGCTCGAGCACGACGTTGCCGACGTCCTGCTGCTGCCGCAGCTGACCAACAACATCGTCTTCGCGATCCGCAAGGCCGGGCACGCCGGCAAGCGGCTGACCGGAGTGAGCAAGCGCCACGGCCGGCTCGTGACCGTCTTCTCACCCAAGGGCGGCACCGGCAAGACCGTGGCCGCGACGAATCTCGGCACGTCCCTCGCCAAACACTGGGGCAAGCGGGCGCTCCTGCTCGACCTCGACCTCCAGTTCGGCGATGCCGCGATCATGCTCGGGATCGAGCCGGACAAGACGATCTACGACCTGGTCACGGCTCCGGGCGAGCTCGACTCCGAGAAGCTGGCCGGCTACACGACCCGGCACGCGTCCGGGCTCGACGTGCTCCCGGCGCCGCTGCGCCCCGAGGACGCCGAGCTCGTGACCGAGGCCAAGCTGGCCCGGCTGCTCGAGGTCGCGCGGGAGTCGTACGACGTGATCGTCGTCGACACTTCGCCCTTCTTCCACGGGCCGATGCTGGCGACCCTCGACCGCACCGACGAGCTGCTGCTGCTCTGCGGGCTGGACGTCCCGACACTGAAGAACGTCCGCCTCAGCCTGCAGACGCTGGAGCTGCTCTCCTTCCCGCCCGACCGGATCAAGCTCGTGCTCAACCGGGCCAACTCCAAGGTCGGGATGAAGCCGAAGGAGGTCGAGGCCGCCCTCGAGCGCGAGATCGCCTACGAGATCCCGAGCGACCGCTCGGTCCCGCTGGCGGTCAACCGCGGGAACCCCGCGGTGCTCTCGGACGGAAAGGCCGACTTCTCCCGGGCCGTCCGCGCGATGGCGAAGGAGCTCGTTGCCGCCCAGGCGGCGGCCAAGCAGAAGAAGAGCTTCCTGGCGACCCTGGGGAGGACCAATGGGTCTGCATGACCGCCTCCACCGGCAGAACGGCTCCGGCACCGGCCAGACGGCCGATGTCCTCGACCTCCGCCCGGGCCAGCCGACGGAAGCGGTCGAGCGCCGGCCGGATCCGTACGCGGAGCTGAAGACCCGGATCCACCACGCCTGCATCGCCAAGCTCGGGCCCCAGCTCTTCTCGGCCGGCAAGTCGGCCGAGGGGGCGACCGACGACCTCGCGGAGAAGGTGCTCCGCGTCGTCACGGAGCAGCTCGCGCTCGACCGGACGCCGCTGACCCGCGAGGAGCGGCGCCAGGTCACGCGCGAGATCACCGACGACATCCTCGGCTACGGCCCGCTCGAGCCGCTCCTCCGCGACGACTCGGTCACGGAGGTCATGGTCAACAACTACGACCGGGTCTACGTCGAGCGCAAGGGCAAGATCGAGCCAGCGCAGGCGACCTTCGTCGACAACGCGCACCTGCTCCGGATCATCGACAAGATCGTCTCGCAGATCGGGCGCCGCGTGGACGAGGCCTCGCCGATGGTCGACGCACGCCTCCCCGACGGGAGCCGCGTCAACGCGATCATCCCGCCGCTCTCGCTGCGCGGGCCGTCGCTGACCATCCGGAAGTTCTCGCGCGACCCGTACACGATGGACGACCTGATCGACTTCGGGACGACCACGTCCGAGGCAGCGCAGTTTCTCTCCGCGTGCGTTCGCGGGAAGCTGAACGTGCTCATCTCCGGCGGTACCGGCACCGGTAAGACGACGACCCTGAACGCGCTCTCGGCCTTCGTGCCGTACGACGAGCGCATCGTCACGATCGAGGATGCCGCCGAGCTCCAGCTCCAGCAGGAGCACGTGATCACGCTCGAGGCGCGCCCGCCGAACATCGAGGGCGAGGGCGAGGTCCGCATCCGCGAGCTCGTCCGCAACGCCCTGCGCATGCGCCCCGACCGGATCATCGTCGGCGAGGTCCGCGGCGCCGAGACCCTGGACATGCTCCAGGCGATGAACACCGGCCACGAGGGCTCGCTGACCACGATCCACGCCAACTCGCCGCGCGACGCGCTGGCCCGGCTCGAGACGCTCGTGCTGACCGCCGGCGTCGAGCTGCCGCACCGCGCGATCCGCGAGCAGATCTCGAGCGCCTTCGACCTGCTCGTCCAGATCGCCAGGCTGGTCGACGGCTCCCGCCGTGTCACCCACATCACCGAGGTGCTGCGGATGGAGTCGGACGTGATCACTCTGCAGGACGTCTTCGTCGCGCCTCCGCCGGACGAAGAGGCGGCCGGCACCGACCCCGGCACCGGCATCGGCAAGCCCGCCCGCCTGCTGGGGCCGCTCGAGTGCACCGGCCTCAAGCCGCACTTCCTCGAGAAGATGGCGGCCAACGGCGTCGTCATGCCGCCGACCTTCTTCGGCGACCCGACCACGTTCCGGCCCAACTTCCAGTCTGCGACCTACGGCGGCTTCGAGTGAGGCGCCTGCCTGTTCTGCTCGCCGTCGCAGCTGTCGCACTCACTGCCCCGCTCGCGGCGGACGCCGGGATCACGCTGCGCAACGTCGACACGAGCGGCTACCCGACCGTCCGGCTGACGCTCGTCGCGCCGGTCGCCTCCGACCAGGCTCCGACGCTGACCGAGAACGGCAGTGCCGTGGTCGGCCTCACCGCCAGAAACCTCGCCTCGGCCAAGAGCGTCGTGGTCGCGATCGACCGCTCGCGCTCGATGGCCGGCCAGCGCCTCTCCGACGCGGTCACCGCCGCCAGGCAGTTCGTCGCCGACAAGGCCGCTGCCGACCGGATCGCGGTGGTCGTCTTCGGCTCGAAGGCGGTGCAGCTCAGCGGCTTCTCGTCCTCGACGATCGACGCCGACGACGCCCTGCGCACGATGGCGGTCGACTCGAGCTCCGGCACCGCGCTCTACGACGGGCTCGCGCTCTCGTCGGCGCTGCTGGCGAAGCAGCAGGGACGGGCGCGCGTGGTCGTCCTGCTGACGGACGGCCAGGACGTCTCGAGCAAGGCCACGCTCTCGGGCGCGATCGCCGCCGCCAAGCAGGCCGGCGTGCTCGTCTACCCGATCGGCGTCGGCGCCTCGGCGCAGACCCGGCGCCCGCTCGAGCGGATGGCGCAGGCAACCGGCGGCGCCTACTACGGGGCCACCAGCAGCTCGGACCTCAAGGGCGTCTACTCCTCGATCGGGCAGGAGCTGCGCCGCACGTGGCGGCTCGAGTACGTCACCGCCGGCCGGCCGGGCGACAAGCTGCACGTCCGCGTCTCGCTCGACCCCGAGGGCGCCGCCTCGACAGACCTGACCGTCCCCGGCAGCCTCGCACCGTCGGGATCGGGCTCGGGCTCGCTCCCCTCCGTCTTCTACACGCCGCTCGGCGGCCTGGTGATGGTGCTCCTGGTCGCCTTCCTGACCCTGAGCGCGGTCGGCTTCCTGCTCACGGGGTCGAAGGGCTCCTGGGTCAAGAACCGGCTGGCGCCGCACGTCGAGGGCTCCTCTCGCGGCCGCCGGCGCCAGAAGGGCGAGCGGCTGGCGGCCTTCGCCGGAGTCTTCCGCGCGACCGAGCAGGCCTTCGGCCAAAAGGCGCTCTGGAAGAAGATCCAGACCCGCCTCGAGCGCGCCGACATCCCGCTCCGCACCGTCGAGTTCTTCTACCTGATGGCCGGCTGCGGCCTGCTCGTCATGCTCCTGGCCGCACTGACCGGGCGCTCGGCCATCGGCCTTCTGATCGCGTGCGTGATCGGCGCGGCGATCCCCTACACCTGGGTGACGGTCAAGGCCAAGCGCCGAATGCTGAAGTTCGAGGACCAGCTCCCCGACCTGCTCGTCACGCTCGCCGCCTCGCTCAAGGCCGGGCACAGCTTCAAGCAGGGGATCCAGACGATCGTCGACGAGGGCCAGGAGCCGGCCAGCAAGGAGCTCAGCCGCGTCATCACCGACACGAGCCTCGGCCGCCCGATGGACGAGGCGCTCTCCGACACCGCCGAGCGGATCGGCTCGAAGAACTTCTCGTTCGTGATCACCGCCGTGACGATCCAGCGGCAGGTGGGCGGCAGCCTCGCCGGCCTGTTCGACATGGTCGCCGACACCGTCCGCCAGCGCCAGCAGTTCGCCCGCAAGATCCGCTCCCTGACCGCGATGGGCCGCGCCTCGGCCTACGTGCTTGTCGGGCTGCCCTTCTTCGTCGCGCTGGCGATCACGGTTCTCAACCCGTCCTACATGGACCCGCTCTACCACTCGTCCACGGGCCACACGATGATCATGATCGGCCTCGTGATGATGGCTTTCGGGTCACTCCTCTTGAGACGGATCGTCTCCTTCCGGGGGTAGCGAATGCTGTTCGTGATCTTCATCGGTCTCGTCTGTCTGGCCCTCTCGGCCTACTTCATCGGCGACGCGGTCACGCTGCCCGCGCGCCAGCGTCGCACCTCGGTGAACCGGGCGGCGCGCTACGGCAGCTTCCGGCCCTCGCTCGGGCGCGCGCAGCAGCCCTTCCGCGCTCGCGTGCTCGTCCCGGTCGGCGACCGGTTGGCGAAGGCGACGCTGAGGCTGCATCCGAAAACCACCGTCGAGGGCGTCGGCAACCGGCTGCTGGCTGCCGGGCTCGGGCGCTCGATCTCGCCGACGACCTTCCTCGCGCTCAAGTCGGGCCTCGCAATCGCGGGCGGCGTTTTGGGCGCGGTCTTCGGCGGGGCCGCGACCGGCGCCGGCGGAGTCTTCCTCTTCGCGATCGCGCTGGCCGGTCTCGGCTTCATCGCCCCCGACTTCGCGGTCTCGTCGCGCGCCAGGGCACGCAGGGACCGGATCCGCGCCGAGCTGCCCGACGCGCTCGACCTGATGGCGGTCAGCGTCGAGGCCGGCATGGGCTTCGACGGTGCGATCTCCAAGCTGACCGAGCACATGGAGGGCCCGCTGGCCGACGAGTTTGCGCTGACGCTGAGCGAGGTCCGGATCGGCGAGTCGCGCCAGGACGCGCTCAAGAAGCTCGCCGATCGCACCGGCACGCCCGAGCTCTCCTCGTTCGTCCGGGCGATCATCCAGGCCGACCAGCTCGGCATCTCCCTTGGCCGCATCCTGCGCGTCCAGGCCACGGACAGCCGCCTCAAGCGCCAGGCCGCCGCCGAGGAGAAGGCGATGAAGGCGCCGATCAAGATGCTCTTCCCGACCGTGCTCTTCATCTTCCCCGCGATGTTCCTCGTGATCCTGGGGCCGGCGTTCCTCAACCTCTCGAAGGTCTTCTAACGGACGGAGGCGACGATGTCCACCAACGAGCAGCCCGAGAACCAGACCGCCGAGACCGAGAAGGGCTTCGGCACCGGCCTGCGCGCCCAGCTCGAGCGGCGGCGCGAGGAGGGTGCCGAGGAAGCCGGCCAGGTCGTCGATCCGGCGGTGGTCGCACCGCCCGCTGATCCGGAACCGCTGGTGGCAGCGCCGGAGCTGGCGACGCTCATGTCCGAGCTCGAGGCCGCGCTTCGGCGCGAGGAGACCCTGCGCCTGCGGCTCGAGAAGCAGACCGAGGCCTACGACGGCGGCATCGGCCTGGAGAAGGAGCTGGCGCGGCGGGCCGCGACGCTCGACGAGCGCGAGGCGAAGCTGGCCGAGTTCGAGGTCGAGCTCGAGGAGCGCGAGCGCAAGACCCGCGTCGAGCGCGAGGCGATCGAGGAGGAGCACGGCCGCGTCGCCGAGCTCCAGGCCGAGCTGGCCGCAGAGCAGCAGCTCGCTGCCGAGCAGCAGCAGCAGGCCGAGAAGCGGATCCGGGACGTCGCCGGCGCCGACCGCGCGCGCGCGAAGGCCGAGGCCGACCTGGCCAAGCAGCTCGCCGCCTTCGGCGACCGCGACAAGAAGCTCGAGAAGAAGGAACACGAGCTGGCCACGCGCGAGCGCGCGACCGAGGTCCGCCTCCAGGGCCGCGAGCGCTCACTCGAGAAACGCGACCACGAGCTGCGCACGCGCGACAAGGAGCTGGCCGAGCGGGAGCGCAAGCTGGCCACCCGCGAGTCCGACCTCAAGAAGGAGGCCGCGCGCGTCGCGGCCAAGGACGAGGCGATCGGCGAGCGCGAGGCCCAGATCCTGTTCCGGCAGGAGAAGCTGCGCGGCGACGCAGAGCGGTTCGAGCGCGAGCTCTCCGACAAGGGGCGGCTCGCCCAGGACGCGGTCGCCCGCACCGCCGAGCTCGACCGGCGCGAGCTCGACCTGACCGCGCGCGAGGCCGAGCTGAACCGGCTCCAGGCCTCGATCGCGCACGCCGAGCGGGACGCGAACCGCGGCCGCGACCTCGAGGAGTGGAACGAACGCCTCGAGCAGCGCGAGCGCGAGCTCGCCGCCCGCGAGTCCGAGCTGACGAGCTACGAGTCCTCCACGGACACTCAGAAGAAGCGGACCGACCGGCGCGAGCAGCGTCTCTCGTCGATGGAGGAGACGATCCAGGACCGGCTCAAGGAGCTGGACGAGCGTGAGTCCGAGCTCGAGCAGCGCGAGGCGAGCCTCGAGGCCGACGTCGTGATCCGCTCCGACAAGCTGGAGCGGCGCGAGGAGGAGCTGGCCGAGCTCGAGGAGCGGCTCGTCAAGCAGGAGTCCGAGCTGGCCGCGTACGTCGCCCAGGCGCAGACCGAGCTTCAGCGTCGCGAGTCCGAGTGGTGGCAGAAGCAGCTCGGACGGGACGCGGAAATGCCGGCCGCCTAGTCTTTTCGGCCCGTGCAGGGCCGGAGCACAGCCGTACCAGTGGCCGATGGGCCCGGTACGGCGCTGCGCGCGCTCGTCCGGCGGCCGCATGTCGCCGTGATCGCGATCTGGGCGCTGTGGGCCTGCGCCTCCTGATGGCGGCGTCGCAAGCGACGCCTTGGGTTCGCCCCGTAACGTTCCGGCGATGGAACGCGTCCTGATCACCGGCGGCGCCGGCTTCATCGGCTCCCACCTCGCGGACGAGCTGCTCGCCGCCGGCTACGCGGTGCGCGCGCTCGACGTGCTCGTCGACCAGGTGCACGGCGGCGGCAGGCCCGGGTACCTGAGCGCCGACGTCGAGCTGATCCCCGGCGACGTGCGCAGCGAGGAGGTCGTCCGCGGCGCGCTCGAGGGCGTCGACGCCGTCGTCCACCTCGCGGCGCGGGTCGGCGTCGGCCAGAGCATGTACGAGCAGGCCGCGTACGCAGCCGCGAACACGCTCGGGACTGCGGTCTTGCTCGACGCGCTCGCCGAGCGGCCGGTGCGCAAGCTCGTCGTCGCCTCGAGCATGAGCGTCTACGGCGAGGGCGCGTATGAGCCGGTGCCCGCGGTGGAGCGCACGCGCGAGCAGCTCGAGCGCCGCGAATGGGAGCCCCTCGGGGCGGGCGGCGAGGGGCTCACGGCGGTGCCGACTCCCGAGACGAAGCAGCCCGCGCTGTCGTCGGTCTACGCGCTGACCAAGTTCGACCAGGAGCGGCTCTGCCTGCTCTTCGGCTCGGCGTACGGCGTGCCCGCGGTGGCGCTGCGGCTCTTCAACGTCTACGGCCCGCGCCAGGCGCTGTCGAACCCGTACACCGGCGTCCTGGCGATCTTCGCCTCGCGCCTCCTGAACGACAACGCGCCGGTCGTCTACGAGGACGGCGCGCAGACCCGCGACTTCGTCCACGTCGCCGACGTCGCACGCGCATTCCGGCTCGCGCTCGAGGAGGACCGCGCAGACGGCCGCGTCGTCAACGTCGGCCGCGGCCGCGCCACCTCGGTGCTCGAGATCGCCGAGACCCTTGCGCGCCTGCTCGACCGCGACCTCGAGCCCGAGCTGCCCGGGACCTTCCGGGCCGGCGACATCCGCCACTGCATCGCCGACGTCACGCTCGCCCGCGAGCTGCTCGGCTTCGAGGCGGAGGTCGCGCTCGAGGACGGCCTCGCGGAGCTAGGCGATTGGCTTCAGACTCAACCGGCAACCGACCGCTTCGACCGGGCAGCCGCCGAGCTGGCCGAGAGAGGACTGACACGATGACCAACGCCATGCTGCACACCAACCACGGGCCGATCGAGGTCGAGCTCTTCGACGACGACGCGCCCAAGACCGTCGAGAACTTCCGCAAGCTCGCGCAGGACGGCTTCTACGACGGCGTCACCTTCCATCGCGTGATCCCGGACTTCATGATCCAGGGCGGCGACCCGACCGGCACCGGCATGGGCGGCCCCGGCTACGCCTTCGAGGACGAGATCAACGACCACAAGGTCGAGCGCGGCGCGCTCGCGATGGCCAACGCCGGCCCGGACACGAACGGGAGCCAGTTCTTCATCGTCACCGCCGAGGCCACGCCCTGGCTGGACGGCAAGCACACCGTCTTCGGCCGAGTGACGAGCGGCATGGAAGCGGTCGACTCGATCTCGGCAACCGAGACGGACGCGAACGACAAGCCCCGTGAGGCGGTCGTGATCGAGCGGGTCGAGCTGCCCGAAACTACGTAGGGCGATCAGCGAGAACGCTGATGCCGGCTGCGCTTCCGCGTGGGACGCTGGCAGTTGGTCCGAGATCCCCGCGCGACCAGGAGCGTAAAAGGCTGTCGCGCGATGTGGCGCGGGCGCAGATGTTGTCTCTGCGACCCAAAGGAGGGTTGGCCATGGTCACGATCGACAAGGACATCACCATCGACGTGCCGCCGGAGAGGGTGTTCGGGTTCTTCGAGGATCCCAAGCACTTTCCGGAGATCTTCCCGAGCCTGATCGAGGTGACGGACGTCGAGAAGCTTACGACCGGTGGGTACCGCTACCACTGGGTCTACAGCCTCGCCGGCTTCAAGTTCGAGGGCGAGACCGAGACCACCGAGTTCGTCCCGAAGAAAACGATCGTCGACAGGACGAAGGGCGAGATCGAGAGCACGTTCGAGTGGAAGTTCTTCGCTGAGAACGGCCACACGAAGGTCGAGCTCGAGATCGGCTACGAGCTGCCGAAGAAGCTGTTCGGCAGGTTCGCGGAGCCGTTCCTCCTCAAGCTCAACGAGCGCGAGGCGGAGATGCTCCTCTGGAACCTGAAGGACCGGCTCGAGTTCTAGCTCGACGCAGATGCGGAGGGGCCTGGCCGCCCCTCCGCATCCTCGGGCCCGTCAAGCGCGACGCAGGACGAGCCCGCTGTGCGGCGGGAGCACCACGGAGGTGACGGGCGCACCGCTGGGATCGAGGTAGGTGCCGCCGAGCGGGAGCGTCACCGACTGGCCGGCCGTCGGGTT